>NZ_JBICWZ010000003.1:0-239407 GCF_043199995.1 Streptomyces sp. NPDC048507
CTGGACTACATGAACTCCCGCTACGGCAGCCCCGTCGGCGCCTGGAACTTCTGGCAGTCCCACCACTGGTACTGAGCCACCAGCGGACACCCCCCAGCAGCGGGGCGAAGCACGTGCGAAGGCCCCGGTGGCCGGCCTCCCCAGGCCGGCCACCGGGGCCTTCGGCTTTCCCATCCCACTGGGTCCTTCTCCAGCGCGCCCTTCCGTCCGCCCGGCCGGAGCCGGACGGCTCAGAGGCGCTGGATGATCGTGCCGGTCGCCAGCGCGCCCCCCGCGCACATGGTGATCAGCGCGAACTCCTTGTCGCGCCGCTCCAGCTCGTGCAGCGCGGTGGTGATCAGCCGGGCGCCGGTGGCGCCGACGGGGTGGCCGAGCGCGATGCCGCCGCCGTTGACGTTGACCTTCTCCAGGTCCTGGTCGAAGACCTGGGCCCAGCTGAGGACGACGGAGGCGAAGGCCTCGTTGATCTCGACCAGGTCGATGTCCCGCAGCGACATCCCGGCCTTGCCCAGCACGGCCCGCGTCGCGTCGATCGGCCCGTCCAGGTGGTAGTGCGGATCGGCGCCGACCAGCGTCTGGGCGACGATGCGGGCGCGCGGCCTGAGCTTGAGGGCGCGGGCCATCTTGCGGGAGGCCCACATCACGGCGGCGGCGCCGTCGGAGATCTGCGAGGAGTTCCCGGCGGTGTGCACGGCGGTCGGCATGACCGGCTTGAGCCGGGCCAGGCCCTCCATGCTGGTGTCGCGCAGGCCCTCGTCCCGGTCGACCAGCCGCCACATGCCCTGCCCGGCGGCCTGCTCGGCCTCGGTGGTGGGGACCTGGACGGCGAACGTCTCACGCTTGAAGCGCTCCTCGGCCCAGGCGGCCGCGGCCCGCTCCTGCGAGAGCACGCCGAGGCGGTCCACGTCCTCACGGGTCAGTCCCCGGTGGCGGGCGATCCGCTCGGCGGCCTCGAACTGGTTGGGGAGGTCGACGTTCCACTCGTCGGGGAAGGGCTTGCCGGGGCCGTGCTTGGACCCGGAGCCCAGCGGGACCCGGCTCATGGCCTCGACCCCGCAGGCGATGCCGATGTCCATGACCCCGCCGGAGATCATGTTGGCCACCATGTGGTTGGCCTGCTGGGAGCTGCCGCACTGGCAGTCGACGGTGGTCGCGGCGGTCTCGTACGGCAGCCCCATGGCGAGCCAGGCGTTGCGCGCCGGGTTCATCGACTGCTCGCCCGCGTGGGTGACGGTGCCGCCGACGATCTGTTCGACGCAGTCGGGCTGGATCGCGGTGCGAGCGAGCAGTTCGCGGTACGTCTCGCCGAGGAGGTAGGCGGGATGGAGGTTGGCCAGGGCGCCCCCGCGTTTCCCGATGGGGGTGCGTACGGCTTCGACGATGACGGGTTCCGCGGCCATGAGCTCGTCCTCTCCTGCACGTCCTGTACAGCGCCGGCGGGACGGGCCGTCCCGGCGCCCCGCCCCGAACTAGTACGCGTTCTAGTTCTCCCCCGCAGTCTTATGACCCGGACCCCCACCACGCAAGGGTCTTGCACGCGGCTTACACGGATTCCACACGCAACAGTTGGCGCGGGAGCCCTTGTCACTTCTAGAACTCGTTACTACCTTCAGGCCAACTTCCCCTGATGGGCCGTCAGACCTTCGCCAGACCATGGAGTCGCCCGATGCCCTGTCCCGCGCTGCCCGAAGGCTTCGACGCCACCGACCCCGACCTCCTCCAGGACCGGGTCCCCTACCCCGAGTTCGCCCGGCTGCGGCAGACCGCGCCGGTCTGGTGGTGCCCGCAGCGGCGGGGCGTCACCGGCTTCGACGACGAGGGCTACTGGGCCGTCACCCGGCACGCGGACGTCAAGTACGTCTCCACGCACCCGGAGCTGTTCTCCTCCACCACCAATACCGCGATCATCCGCTTCAACGAGCACATCCAGCGCGAACAGATCGATGCCCAGCGTCTGATCATGCTGAACATGGACCCGCCGGAGCACACCCGCGTACGCCAGATCGTGCAGCGGGGCTTCACCCCCCGGGCCATCCGCGGACTGGAGGCGGCCCTGCGCGACCGGGCCCGCCGGATCACCGAGGAGGCCGTGGCCGCCTCGGCCGACGGCAGCTTCGACTTCGTCACCCAGGTCGCCTGCGAACTCCCGCTCCAGGCCATCGCCGAACTGATCGGCGTACCGCAGGAGGACCGGTCCCGGATCTTCGACTGGTCGAACAAGATGATCGCCTACGACGACCCCGAGTACGCCATCACCGAAGAGGTCGGCGCCAACGCCGCGATGGAACTCATCGGGTACGCCATGAACCTGGCCGCCGAGCGCAAGCAGTGCCCGGCCAAGGACATCGTCTCCCAGCTCGTGGCCGCCGAGGGCCAGGGCAACCTGGGCTCCGACGAGTTCGGCTTCTTCGTCCTGCTGCTGGCCGTCGCCGGGAACGAGACCACCCGCAACGCCATCAGCCACGGCATGCACGCCTTCCTCACCCACCCCGAGCAGTGGGAGCTCTACAAGGCGACCCGGCCGGCGACGGCCGCGGAGGAGATCGTCCGCTGGGCCACCCCCGTGGTGTCCTTCCAGCGCACCGCCACCCAGGACACCGAACTGGGCGGACAGAAGATCAAGGCGGGCGACCGGGTCGGCATGTTCTACTCCTCCGCCAACCACGACCCCGACGTCTTCGAGAACCCCGAGGTCTTCGACATCACCCGCGACCCCAACCCACACCTCGGCTTCGGCGGCGGCGGACCGCACTTCTGCCTCGGCAAGTCCCTGGCCGTCATGGAGATCGACCTGATCTTCAACGCCCTGGCCGACGCCCTGCCCGACCTGCGCCTGGCCGCCGACGGCCCGCGGCGGCTGCGCGCGGCCTGGCTCAACGGCATCAAGGAGCTCCGGGTCAGCGCCCGCTGACCCGTGGTCCAGGGCGGCAGGGGCCGTCCACCTCCCACGCCCCGCGGCCCCTGCCGTCCGCTGGTCCGGGCGCCCCGCGACCGTCCCCGAGTGGCGCGATCGCGGTGCCTGGCCGATCCTGACAGGACGCGGCGATCCACCCGGAGGGGCGCCGGGGCCCTTTGGTGGCCCCGGCGCCCCTCCGGTCGTCGCAGCCGGCCGTCGCAGCCGGTCGTCGGGCCGTCTCGGGCCGCCGTCAGCGCAGGATCGCGCAGGTCGTCGTACCGTGCGCGTACAGCTTCCCGTCGCGGGTCCCCACCACGCGCGCCTCGGCGGTGGCCGTCGTCCGCCCCACGTGCAGGGCCGTGCCCTCGCAGCGCAGCGCCGGGGTGTCCGCAAGCACCGGGCGGATCATGTGCACGCCCAACTGCACGGTGGTGTAGGCCGTACCGGCCGGAAGGCGGGTCATCACGGCCGAACCCAGCGCCGAGTCCAACAGGGTCGCGAGGAAACCGCCGTGGACGGTGCCCATGGGGTTGAGCAGGTGGTCGCCCGGGTCGCCCTCGAAGACGACGCTCCCCTCGCCCACCTCGGTCAGCCGGAAGCCCAGCGTGCTCATCATCGAGGCGGCGGGCAGCGTGCCCCCGAGGGCGGCCCGGAGCACCTCCAGGCCGCTCATGCCCAGGATCTCCGGGGTGAGGTCGGGCCGCGGCTGCCAGGTGTGGGTCCGGGTGCGCAGGGCGGCGGGGGCGGGGGCGGGGATCTCGTACGTGGTCATGCCATCGACCCTAGGCAGCGCGGCCCCGCCGGGCGAGTGTCGGATCCGCCGCGTTCCGCACCGATTCCGACAGCCCGGCCACCGGCCGCCCGCACGGTTAGGGTGGCCGGGTGAAAGTCGCCGTACTGGCCCTCGACGGGGTCTTCGACTCGGGCATCTCGGCCGTCCTGGACGTGCTGCACACCGCCAACGCGCTGCGCGGACAGCTCGCCGGGGCCACGCCCCCGGCCTTCGAGATCAGCACCGTCGGCGTGCGCCGGCGCGTCCGTACCGGGCTGGGCCACCGCATCGACACCGAGCCCGCCGCCACCGCCGAGGACGCCGCCCTCCTCGTCCTGCCCGCCCTCATGGAACGCCGGCCGGCCGCCCTGCTGGAGGCCGTCGCCTCGCCCGCGCACCGCTCCGCGCGCCGGCTGCTGGCCGGGGCCCGCGAGCGGCGCACCCCGCTCGCCTCCTCCTGTACGGGAACGTTCCTGCTGGCCGAGTCCGGGGTGCTGGACGGGCTGCGGGCGACGACGAGCTGGTGGCTCGCTCCGGTGTTCCGCGACCGCTACCGCCGGGTGACGCTGGAGGAGACCCGGATGGTCACCACCTCGGACGGGGTCACCACCGCGGGCGCCGCCTTCGGCCACCTCGACCTCGCGCTGTCCGTCGTCGCGGCGCGCAGCCCGGCCCTCGCCGACCTGGTCCGGCACTACCTGGTGGTCGACGACCGGCCCTCGCAGGCCGCGTACATGATCCCCGGCGCGATGGCCCGGCACGAGCCGCTGGTCGCCGTGTTCGAGCAGTGGGTACGGGCCAGGATCGACGGGCCCCTGTCGATCGCCGACGCCGCCCGCGACCTCGGCGTCAGCGAGCGCACCCTCCAGCGCACCCTGGCCCGCACGCTCGGCTGTTCCCCGATCCGGCTGGTCCAGGACCTGCGGGTCGAGCAGGCCGAACACCTGCTGCGCACCACAGGCCTGCCGCTCGCCGCCGTCGCCCGGCGGGTCGGCTACGAGAGCCCCGGCCCCCTGCGCGCGCTGCTGCGCAGGCGCGCCGGAGCGGGCCCGCGGCCGCTGCGCCCGTAGCGGTGCGCGGCCTCCGCGGCGGCGGCCGGGCGGCTCAGGACCGCCCCGAGCGGGCCGGGGCGCGTACCGGCCCCCCGGCCTCACCGGCCGCTCCGGCCGCGGGTCGCGGCGCGGGCAGGTCCAGCCGCAGGCGGCGCGGCCCGGACAGCACGTGCACCAGGGCGAACCCGGCGCCGACGACGACCGCGCCGCCGACCGCGTCGAGCACCCAGTGGTTCGCGGTGGCCACGATCGCGCAGACGGTGATCAGCGGGTGCAGCACGCCGAGCAGCTTCTGCCACCCCTTCGGCGCGAGCACCACGATCACCGTCCCGCACCACAGCGACCAGCCGAAGTGCAGCGAGGGCATCGCCGCGTACTGGTTGGAGATCGCCGTCATCGCCCCGTACGAGGGGTTCGCCAGGTCCTGCACCCCGTGCACGGTGTCGACGAAGCCGAGGTCCGGCATGAGCCGCGGCGGGGCCAGCGGGTAGAGCCAGAACCCGGCCAGCGCCATGACCGTCGCCAGCCCCAACGAGGCCCGGGCCCAGCGGTAGTCCGCCGGGCGGCGCCAGTACAGGACGGCCAGGATGGCCAGCGGGACCACGAAGTGGAACGACGTGTAGTAGAAGTTGAAGAACGCCTCCAGCCAGGGCGTGTCCACCACGGCCCGGTTGACGGCGTGTTCGATGTCGATGCCGAGGGCCCGCTCGATCGCGTGGATCCGGCTCCCGTTGTCCTCCGCGAGGACGCGGCTGGTCGGGGCGGCGGCGCGGATGTGCGAGTAGAGCGAGTAGCCGACCCGTATCAGCAGCAGTTCCAGCAGCAGGTTCGGGCGGGACAGCACCCGGCGCCAGAACGGCAGCAGCGGCACGCGCGACCAGCGCGCGGCGGCGGGGCGGCCGTGGCGCGTCGGCACGGGATCGCGCCAGTACGGGGAGGAGCGCGGCAGGAACGGCACCGCGCAGGCCGCCGCCACGGCCGCGAGGAGCAGCACGTTGTCCCGTACGGGGGCCAGCGCGGCCAGGTTCGGCAGCAGCACGGCGTTCGGCAGGGTCATCGCGAGCACCACCGCCACGGGCCACACCGGCCGGTCGGCGGCCCGCCGCCCCACCTTGCCCGCCACCGCGAGCAGCACCCACAGCAGTTGGTGGCGCCAGCCGGCCGGGGACACGGCGACGGCCACGCAGCCGGTGACGGCGACGGCGAGCAGCAGCTGCCCGTCGCGGGCGTAGCGGGCGGCGCGGCGCAGGCCGACGACGCAGACGGCGGCGGCGAGGGCGACGTAGAGGAAGACCTCGCCGGGGCCGCTCAGCCCGAGCCTCAGCAGGGCGCCGTGCAGGGACTGGTTGGCCGGGTCGGCGGGGGCGCCGCCGAGGCCGGTGCCCGCGAGGTGCTCGACCCAGTACGTCCACGAGTCGCGCGGCAGCGACGCCCAGGACAGCGCGGTGGCGCCGGCGAAGGTCACGGCGGCGGCCTTGGCGGTGGGCCGGCGCCCGGTCAGCCACAGCAGGGCGGCGAAGAACAGCAGGGCGGGCTGGAGCGCGGCGGCGAGTCCGACGAGGAACCCGGAGGGCCGCTCCCCCGGCACCCGGAAGAACGCGAGCAGCACCAACAGGACGGGCAGGACGGCGGTCTGTCCCGGGGAGGCGGCCTCGCGGACGGGCAGCGAGACCATCATCAGCGCGACCAGCCCCGGCGCGGCGAGCAGCGCGGTCCTGCGGGGCACCGGGTCGGGCAGCCCGCGCGCGGCCACCAGCCCGACGGCGGCGACGAACAGCAGGGTCACGCAGGTCCAGGCCACCTCCAGGGACGGCGCCGCGAGCGCGACCAGGGGTTTGAGGACCAGTCCCGCGAAGGGCGTGCCGGTGAACTGGCCCGCGTCGTAGAGCGAGCCGGGCAGGCTGCCGGGGCCGCCGGGGAGGTGGAAGCCGCTGAGCCACTCGCCCGGCGGCGTCCGCAGCACCGCGGCGGCCTGTCTGGCGGCGAGCACGGCCGCCAGGGCCCACAGCACGAACCGGGCCGCCCCGAGTCTGCCGCCACCGCCTATGACACCGGCATGTCCGTTGGCACCGCCGTGCTCCGCCGCGTTCGCCACGCCTCGCCGTCCTCCCGTCCCGCGTCCTGCCGACCGCAACCCCGGCTTCGCCTGGCTGCCGCGCACGATGCACCGGTCCACTGCCTGGGGACGACGATATCCCCCGTGGCATCCCTAGGATGGCGTCCATGAGCATCGTGAAGATCAACGCACTGACCGTGCCCGCCGAGCAGCGGGAGGTCCTGGAACAGCGCTTCGCCTCGCGGGCGGGGTCCGTGGAGGGTTCGGACGGGTTCGAGTGGTTCGAGCTGCTCCGTCCGATCGAGGGCACCGACCAGTACCTGGTCTACACGCGGTGGCGTTCGGAGGCGGACTTCCAGGCGTGGATGGAGGGCCCGATGAAGGCGGCGCACCAGGGCGGCGGCGGTGCGGGGGCCGCGGGCGGCCCCGGCGCCGGCAGCGGCGGCGAACGGCCGAAGCCGGCGGCGTCCGGGTCCCAGGTGTGGTCGTTCGAGGTCGTGCAGCAGGCGGCGCCGAAGCAGGCGTGAGCCGCCGGCGACGGGGGCGTGGCGGTGCCGGGGCGGCGCGCCCGCCCGGCCCCGCCACGTCACGGGTGCTTTGACTTCACTTCAGCTCCAGAAGGCGTCGCTCTCGTCGATGTCCTGGGTGCACTGGTCGATGTCGGTGATCTTGCCGCCGATGATGGTGAAGAAGAGGCCCTCGTGGATCTCGATGCCGCGGTCGCCGCGGTCGCCGGTGGCGGTGTGGAGGGACATGCCGTGGCCCCGGCCGTCCACCAGGACCCGGTCCAGGCGCAGCCGGAAGGTGCCGCCCGTCTCCTCCCCGACCCGCCGGTAGAAGTCGAGGACGGCGTCCCGCCCCTTGTGGTGCCCGGAGAGCGGGCTGTTGCCGGGTACGTGGTGGATGACGTCCGCCGTCATCAGCGTGCCCATGGTCTCCATGTCGCCCTTGCCGAAGGCCTCGTAGCCGCGGCGGATCAGGGCACAGTCCGGGTGCTCCGACATGACCGTTCACACCTCCGTTGACACGCGGTCCAGCCTTGCGCGTAATCCGATTTACACCTTTCCTCATCATCGGTCCGCGCCTGTGGATATTCCAGGCGAGGGGGCCGGCGGGCGCTCCACACTGGGGCCATGACGGAACAACTGACGAGGAACACGACCGCTACGACCGCCCGCCATGAGGCGACGTCCCTGCGCTGGGAGGTGACGGCGGAGCCCTTCACCACCGCGGACGCCACGGCCCTGCGCCGCGCGTACTACGCGGAGGTCGCCGGCCGGTACTGGAAACGGCCGGTCACCGAGGCCGAGATCGACCAGGGGATGCTGGACTTCCCCGCGGACGACCTCACCCCGCCCGCCGGGGCCTTCGTCGTCGGGCGGTGGGACGGACAGCCCCTGGCCTGCGGCGGCATACGTCTCCTCGACCCCGGCACCGCCGAGCTCACCCGGGTCTACGTCGACCCGCGGGCCCGCGGCACGGGCGGCGGGGCGGCCCTGCTCGGCGCACTGGAGGAGGCGGGCCGCGCGCTGGGCGCGGCCCGGGTCCGCCTGGACACGCGCAGCGACCTGGTGGAGGCCCGCGCCCTGTACGCGCGCCACGGGTACCACGAGATACCCGCCTACAACAGCGGCCCGTACGCCCAGCACTGGTTCGAGAAGCCGCTGGCCCCCTAGCCGGCTAGTGGGCGGAGTGGTCCCGGCGCGGAAGGGTGTCGTAGGGCTCCTCGGCGTCGGAACCGCACAGCTCCCGGTTGAGTTCCTCGACGAGTTTGATCAGGTCGGTGGGCCGCTCGGGGCCCCACCAGTCACCGAGCAGTTCGGCGAGGGATTCCTGGCGGGCGTCGGAGAGCCGGCCCGCCGCCTGGCGGCCCCGGTCGGTCAGGACCAGCGAGAGCCCCTCGCGCGCGGCGAGCCCGCGTTCCTCGACCTGGCGGCCGGCGTCCGTGATGGCCCGCAGGGGCACGCCGGTGCGTTCCGCGAGCACCGCGGGATCGGCGGAACCGTACTTCTTGATCCGCAGCAGCAGCCAGCTGGCCGCGGGGAGCAGGTCGAAGCCCGCCTTCGCGGTGATCTTCTCGTAGACGTGGCGGCGCCCCTCGCGGGTGCCCAGCACCGACAGGGCGCGGGCCACCTCTTCGTGTGACGTGCGCTCGACGGGGTTCGAGGCGAGGGTCTCCGTCACGTCGGGTGCGGTGACGGAGGCGCGGAGCTTGTCCTCCTTGAGGAACCAGGAGATCACGAAGGCGAGCAGGACCACGGGCACGGCGTAGAGGAAGACGTCGGTGATGGCCGTGGAGTAGGCGTCGAGGACGGTGCCCCGCAGCCGGGGCGGGAGCGCGCCGATGGCGCGGGGGTCCGCCTCCAGCCGCTCGGGCGTCGCGGTGGGCGGCAGCGGGACCCCGGCGAGGGCGGCGGACAGCTTGTCGCCGAGCCGGTTGGTGAAGATCGTGCCGAAGATGGCGACGCCGAAGGAGGCGCCGATGGAGCGGAAGAAGGTGGCACCGGAGGTGGCGACACCGAGGTCCGCGTAACTGACCGAGTTCTGCACGACCAGGACGAGCACCTGCATGACCAGTCCGAGTCCGAAGCCGAAGACGAAGAAGTAGACGCTCATCTCCCAGTCGGAGCTGGTGCGTTCCAGCCGGTGCAGGAGGAGCAGGCCGATGGCGGTGACGGCGGTGCCGAGGATGGGGAAGACCTTCCAGCGCCCGGTGCGGCTGACGATCTGGCCGGAACCGGTGGAGGCGATCAGCAGGCCGAACACCATCGGCAGCATGTGGACGCCCGACATGGTCGGCGAGACGCCCCGCACGACCTGGAGGAAGGTCGGCAGGTAGACCATCGCGCCGAACATCGCGAAACCGATGATGAAGCTGATCACCGAGCAGAGGGTGAAGGTGCGGATGCGGAACAGCTTGAGCGGCAGGACCGGTTCGGCGGCCCTGCGCTCCACGAAGAGGAAGGCGACGAGGAGCACCGCGCCGAGGACGGCGAGGCCGATGATCTGGCTCGACCCCCAGGCCCAGGTGGTACCGCCGAGGGAGGCGACCAGCACGAGGCAGGTGGCGACGGAGGCGATGAGGAAGGTGCCCAGGTAGTCGATGGTGTGCTTGGAGGAGCGGGCCGGGATGCGCAGGGCCGCGGCGATGACGACGAGGGCGACGAGACCGATGGGGATGTTGATGTAGAACACCCAGCGCCAGGACAGGTGGTCCACGAACAGGCCGCCCAGCAGCGGCCCCAGGACGCTGGTCGCACCGAAGACGGCACCGAAGAGGCCTTGGTACTTGCCGCGTTCGCGCGGCGGGACGATGTCGCCGACGATCGCCATCGACAGCACCATCAGCCCGCCGCCGCCGAGGCCCTGGAGGGCGCGGAAGCCGATGAGCTGGGGCATGTTCTGGGCGATGCCGCAGAGCGCGGAGCCGACGAGGAACAGCACGATGGCGTACTGGTACAGCTTCTTGCGCCCGTACTGGTCGCCCAGCTTCCCCCACAGCGGGGTGGCCGCGGTGGAGGCGAGCATGTAGGCGGTGACCACCCAGGACAGGTGCTCCATGCCGCCGAGCTCGCTGACGATGGTGGGCAGGGCCGTGGAGACGATGGTCTGGTCGAGCGCGGCGATCAGCAGGCCCAGCAGCAGCGCTCCGATCGAGACGAGCACCTCGCGGGAGGCGTGCTCGGCACGGGGACCGGGTTCCACGGTGGAATCGGTGACATCCTGGGCCATCGGGTCCTCCTCAGGCAGGATCAGCACCATCCATCCTGAGCGGTGTGTCCGGTTATGGCCTGTCGGGCGGTTGGGCGGGACCCAGGGGTCTGCATAATCGCAGGCAGTGGCCAGGGGAGGGGTAGCAGTGAGCGCTGAGCGCTGTCCGGATTGCGGCGCCGTGAACGCCGACTGCGCATGCGGGCCGGGCGGATACGACCCCCTCCGCATCCGCCCCTACGCCCCACTCCCCCAACCCGCCCCCACCCCGCCGCCCCCGGCCGCCCCCGCGGCGTCGTACCGCCCGGCCCCGCCCGCCCCCGAGGCCCCGCACCGGCCCGCCGCGGCGTACCGCCCGAGCCCGCCCATGCCCGACGCGGCGTACCGGCGCCCCGCCCCTCCCGGCCCCGAAGCATCGCCCCACCCGGCACCCCCCGCGCCCGAGGCCGCGTACCGGCCGAGCCCGCCCGCGCCCGAAGCCGCACACCGGCCCGGCCCGGCCGCTCAGGACGCCGCGTACCGGCCCGGCCCGCCCGCGCAGGACGGCGCTCACGGACCAGCCCCGCTTGCGCCCGAATCCGCATACAGGTCCGCACCGTCCGCCCCCGACGCCGCGTTCCGACGCCCCGCCCCCGCCGACCCCGAAGCATCGCCCCGCCCGGCCCCGTCTGCCTCCGAGGCCGCGCACCGGCCCGCCGCACAGGACGGCGCGTACCGCCCGGCCCCGCCCGCACCCGACGCCGCGCACCGGCCCGCCCCGGCGGCCCCCGGGGCCCCGCACCCGCCGACCCCGCCCGCACCGGCGCGGCCGGCGCCCGACGCGGCGTACGGACCGACACCGGCCGGGCCCGTCTCCCCTCCCGGGTACGAGGCCGCGCCCTGGCCCGGCGCCGCGCACCGGCCCGCCCCTGCGGCCCCCGCGCCCGTACCCGGCCACGCCTCCCGGCCCGGGCAGGGGCCCGACGGCACGTACGCCCCCGGGCAGCAAGACGCCCCCGCGCCCGACGCCGGCACGGCTCGGCGTCCCGGCGCACCGGCGGACGAGGCGCCGACCGCGCTGCTGTCCCCCGTTGCGGCCGGCGCCCCCGGACCCACCCCGGCCGCCCCGGCCGCCGCGTACGGGATACCCGTGGCCGAGCAGACGGTCCAGCTGCGTGCCTCCGTCCCCGCGCACCCGTCCCATCCCGGCTCCGCCGCCCCGCCGCCCCGGCGCCGCCGGCTGGTGCCGCTGATCGCCGGCGGGGTCGTAGTGGTGGCCGCCACCGCGGTGGCCCTGGCGCTCGGGCCGTTCTCCGGCTCCGGCGACGGCGACGCCGCACTGCTGGACCCCAAACCGTCGGCGCCCGCCATCACCGCGGCCCCCGTCGGCCCGTCGGACGGGCCCACCGGCCCGACCCCGACCGGCGGCACGCCCTCCGCGTCGGCCGCCGCCGGCGCGACCCCGTCGCGGTCCGCCTCCGCGTCGCAGGGCGCCGGCGCCAGTGCCTCCGCGTCACGGACCTCCGCACCCCCGCCCACGCCGACCCCGAGCCGCACCCGTACCACCAGCCCCACACCCGCACCGCCTCCGCCCCCGCCACCCCCGCCCGCCAAGCCGGCCACCCTGCGCTCCGGCGACTCCGGGCCCGAGGTCGAGAAGCTCCAGCGGCTGCTGGCGAGCCAGGGCTACTACCGCGGCCGCGTCGACGGCAGGTACGGCCGCTCGGTCGAGCGCGCCGTCGAGGACTTCCAGTACTACAACGGCGTCTACGAGGACCCGCGCGGCGTCTACGGTCCGGCGACCCGTCGCGCCTTGGAGGGATAGGTCACTCCGCGCACGGTGGCGCGCACCGCTCCGCGTTTTGTATCGTGTAGGAACAAAGTGGTTCCGTCCGTATTTCCCTGACCGGCGGACGGAACCGCTTGTTCTCTTTCCCGCCCCGTCTGGAGCCCCGCCGATGCCGGCCAGCACCACCACCGCCCCCGTCGTCCTCTCCGCCCGGGCCCTGCTCCTGGACATGGACGGCACCATCGTCAACTCCGACGCGGTGGTCGAGCGCTGCTGGCGCGACTGGGCCCTGTCCCACGGGCTGGACCCGCAGGAGGCCCTCAAGGTGGTCCACGGCCGCCAGGGTTACGCCACCATGGCGATCCTGCTCCCCGAGCGCCCCGTAGAGCTCAACCACGCCGAGAACAAGGTGATGCTGGCCCGCGAGACCGCCGACACCGACGGCGTGGTCCCCGTGGGCGGCGCCGCGGAGTTCATGGCGGCGATAGCCGGGCTCCCGCACGCCCTCGTCACGTCGGCCGACGCCGCCCTGGCCACCGCCCGGATGACCGCGGCCGCCCTGCCGATGCCGCGCGTACGGGTCACCGCCGAGTCGGTCGGGGCCAGCAAGCCCGACCCCGAGGGCTTCCTGAAGGGCGCCGCCGAGCTCGGCGTGGACCCGGCCGACTGCGTGGTCTTCGAGGACTCCGGCGCCGGCATCGCCGCGGGCGTGGCCGCCGGCATGCGCGTGATCGGCATCGGCCCCCGCGCTGCGGCGTACGGCCCGACGGCCCACGTCCCCGACCTCACCTCGGTCCACGTGGAAGCCGCCGAAAACGGCACGATCCGCCTCACCCTCACCCCCTGACGCAGCCGCGCGCGATGCGCGGCACCGTCGGCTGAACGGATGAAGTAGCGAAGCTCGACGGTCGGAGCGGGGCGGCAACACCGAGAGGGCCCCTCGCGCCGCCCCACCAGGTGACCGGCCGATGCCCGTCTGCGCGGGCCCGGGCCCGCCAACCCGGGGCCCGGCCACAGGCGTGCCGGATCCACCGCACCCGGGCCCCCGCGGTCACGGGCATCGGCCGGCTCCACCCCGCAGGCCCCCCACACACGGCCCGCACCTTCAGCCGTCCCGCCCGCATGCAGGCCCCCCGGTGCGGCCCCCGCACATCGGCCGGCTCCGCCCCCGCAAGCCGGCCGGCCCGGCTCCACCAAGGGCATGCCACGCACGCCGCACCCGGCCCGAACCGGCCCCGCGGGCGGGGGCCCACCGGCGCCCGCCGCCGGCTCCGCCCCGCAGGCCCCCACACCCGACCCGCACGGTCAGCCGTCCCGCGCCCGCGCAAGCCCACCGGCGGCCCCGACCGCGCCCCGGCCCGCCCGCTACTGCCCGACGCGTCCGTCGATCCGCTCCCGCAGCAGGTCGGCGTGCCCGTTGTGGCGGGCGTACTCCTCGATCATGTGCACCAGCACCTCCCGCAGCTCCATCCGCCCGCCGCCGGCCACCTCCCCGGTGACACCGAGATCGGGGGCCCCCGCGACGAGCCGCTCCGCGAAGGCGACCTCCGCGCGCCAGGTCGCCCACGCCTGCGCCACCACCGCCGGATCGGCCACCGCGCCGGCGAACTCCCCGTCGGGCTCCCGCTCCGAGCGGTAGTGGCGGCGTACGTCCTCGCCCGCCATGACGCCCCGGAACCACTTCTGCTCCACGCCCGCGAGGTGCCGTACGAGGCCCAGCAGCGACAGGTCCGACGGCGGCACCGACCGGCGGGCCATCGCCCCCGCGTCGAGCCCCCCGCACTTCAGCTCCAGCGTCAGCCGCTGGTCGCGCAAGTAGCCCGCGAGAACCTTCCGCTCGCCGGAGAAGCCGCCGTCGGAACGCGCGTCCTCCTCGGGGTGGACGAACATGTTGGACCAGCCGAAAGTGCTCACGCCCTCGAACCTGCCCACGGGCCCGGACCCCCGCAAGGGAATTGGCGGGGCCCGCCCGAGCCGTGCCGGGCCCCGCCAACCAGGCCCCGCCACGCGCCGCCACGCGCCGGCCCGCGTCAGCCCGCAATCGCCTCGTACAGCGAGAACACGGCCAGCGCCGCCATCACCGCGGCCGCGATCTTGGTGATGAGCCGCAGCGGCACGTACTTCATGAGGGTGCGCCCGCCCAGGATGCCGATGCCCGCGACCGCCCACAGCGCCAGCACGGCGCCGAGGCCGACGGAGACGGGGTTGTCGTACCGCGCGGCGAGGTTGGCGGTCATGATCTGGGTCAGGTCACCGAACTCGGCCACCAGGATCAGCATGAAGCCCGCGCCCGATACCTTCCAGAAGGACTGGTCGGCGGGCGGCTTGACCTCCTCGTCGCCGTCGCTCTTCTTCAGGAGCAGCATGGCCGCGCCCGCGAGGAAGAGGACGCCGACCACGGCCTGGACGAGCCGGTGCGGGAGCAGCGTGAGCACGCTGCCCGCGGCGATGGCGAGGGCGACGTGCACGGCGAAGGCGGCCGCGACGCCCACGAAGACGTACGAGGCGCGGTAGCGGGTGCCGAGCATCAGACCGGCGAGGGCCGTCTTGTCCGGGAGTTCGGCGAGGAAGACGACGCCGAAGGCGATCGCCATGACGGTGAAGCTGAACACGGGGTGGAACCTCTATCGGTCGGGCAGGACGCCATCGGGACCGAGAGACCTTGACCTGGGGTGTTTCAGGAGTCGCTTCGGCTCGGCGGCGCCCTGAGATGCGTAAACGCGGACAGGACACTGCGGCCGAAGGTCTCGCTGGCCGACCGCTGACGCGGCCTGCCTCCGGGCGCCGGCTGGGTGACCCAGCAGTATGTCGACGGTCCGGCGAAGAGCTACTCCCCTTCTGCTCCGTCCAGGGTACGCGACGTCGCCCGCCGGTGGCCTCCCATCCGGTATGTGAGCTTGGCCCCACTCCACCCCCCGGCCGCTCCGCCCGCATGGCCGGATTTCAACTGCCGCGTGGCCGAGGGGCGTTGGAGCCCTTGATGTGACGTGCCCATGTCGGCAACCTGTCACCTGGCGCCCGTCCCCCAGACATCTGGCGCCGCCAGCATGGCCGCGCCCCGCCGGGGCCGAACGGCCGCCACCCCCCGCATCCAGGGAGCCCCCATGGCCCTCACGTCCTTCCGCACGCCCTCCTTCTACGCGCGTCACGCGGACCGCGCGGACCGCCCGGGGCTCCCCGGCCGCCCGCGCCGCGCCGCCCGCGCCGCCCGCGCCGCCCGCGCCGCCCGCGCCGCCCGCGTGGGCGCCCTCGCGTCCGCCGTGGCCCTGGCCGCCCTCACCTCGCTCGTCAACGCCCCCGCCGCCCTGGCCTCCCCGCCCGCGCCCATCAGCGCGGCCGCGGCCCGGAGCTACCTCGCGACGGTGACCCCGGCGGCGGAAGGTTCCCTCAGCGGCTACAGCCGCGAGCAGTTCCCGCACTGGAGCACCGTCTCCGGCACCTGCAACACCCGCGAGACGGTCCTCAAGCGCGACGGCGCGAACGTCGTCACCGACTCCGCCTGCGCCGCCGTCAGCGGGAGCTGGTACTCGGAGTACGACGGCGCCACCTGGACCGCCGCGTCCGACGTGGACATCGACCACATGGTCCCGCTCGCCGAGGCCTGGCGTTCCGGCGCCAACTCCTGGACCACCGAACAGCGCCGCCAGTTCGCCAACGACCTGACCCGCCCGCAGCTCATAGCCGTCACGGACAACGTCAACCAGTCCAAGGGCGACCTCGACCCCGGCAAGTGGCTGCCCCCGCGGACCGCGTACCGCTGTACGTACGCGCGCATGTGGGTGCAGGTCAAGCAGTACTGGGGCCTGCGCATGGATGCCGGGGAGAAGACGGCCCTGGTGAACCTCCTGAACGGCTGCTGACCCCGCCCCCCTCCCCTCCCGGGGACATTCACCCCCGCTCTCCCCCGCCAGGGGGAGGCGGGTGACGTCCTTCGCCCCGTACCGTGATCCAAAGGGGCACGGAGGAGGGGGAGTTCCATGGCCGGACTGCGTCTGGGGCCACTGCTGCGCTATGTCGACTGGGACACGGGCGGAGCCGCCACGATATGGGTCGAGGCGGACCGCCCGTGCACGGCCGAGGTGCGCTGCGCCGACGGGGCCGGCGGCAGCGTCCGCACCTTCCAGGTCGCCGGCCACCACTACGCGCTGGTCCCGGTCACCGGGCTGACACCGGGCACGACCACGGCGTACGAGGTGCTGCTCGACGGGATCACCGTCTGGCCCGGCACCGACGGCGGCTTCCCGCCGAGCACGATCACCACCCCGGCGGTCGGCGGCCGCCCCGGCGGGCCCGCGCCCGGGCTGCGGGTCACCTTCGGCTCCTGCCGCCAGGCCGCCCCGCCCGCGGGCCGGCGCGGACCGCACGGGGCCGACGCCCTCGACACCCTCGCGGCGCAGCTGGCCGCACAGCCGCAGGCGCAGCGGCCGGACGTCCTGCTGCTGCTCGGCGACCAGGTGTATGCCGACCAGCTGTCCCAGGCGACCCGGCAGTGGCTCGCGGCCCGCCGGGACCTGCGCGAGGCGCCCGGCGCGCAGGTCGCGGACTACGAGGAGTACACCCGCCTCTACTACGAGTCCTGGCTCGACCCGGAGATCCGCTGGCTGCTCTCCACCGTGCCCAGCCTGCACATATTCGACGACCACGACGTCATCGACGACTGGAACACCAGCGCGGCCTGGCTCGCGCAGATGCGGGCGACCCCGTGGTGGCCGGAGCGCGTCCTCAGCGGGCTGATGTCCTACTGGGTGCACCAGCACCTGGGCAACCTCTCCCCCGCCGAGCTCGCCGCCGACCCGCTGTACGCGGCGGTACGGGCCACGCCGGACGGCACGGACGCCCTGCGCGCCTTCGCCGCCCGGGCCGATGCCGATCCGGCGTCGGTGCGCTGGAGCTACCGGCGGGACTTCGGCCGGTCCCGGCTGCTGATGGTGGACACCCGGGCGGCCAGGGTCCTCGCCGAGGACGGCCGGGCCATGCTCGATCCGGCCGAGGAGACCTGGCTGCGGGAGAACGCCCTCGCCGGGCACGGGGAGTACGACCACCTGCTGATCGGGTCCTCCCTGCCGTGGCTGATGCCCCCGCTGATCCACGACGCGGAAGTGTGGAACGCCGCGCTGTGCCGGGGCGAGCGCGGCGAGCGCTGGGCGCGGATCGGGGAAGACCTGCGCCGGCGCAGCGATCTGGAGCACTGGGCGGCGTTCCCCCGCTCGTTCGCGGCGCTGAGCGACCTCATCGAGGAGGTGGGGACGGGACCGAAGGCTCCGGCGACCGTCTGCGTCCTGTCCGGCGACGTCCATCACGCGTACGTGGCCGAGCCCCGAATACCCAGTACCTCCCGGGTGTTCCAGCTGACCTGTTCACCGGTGCACAACTCCATCCACACCGCTGTCAATTGGGGGTTCCGCCTCGGCTGGTCGCGGCTGGGCCGCTGGCTGGGGCGCGGCTTCTCCCGGCACGGCCGGACGGGCCGGCCTCCGCTGAGCTGGCGGCGTACGGGCGGGCCGTGGTTCGGCAACCAGCTGATGACGCTGGCCCTGACCGGGCGCGGCGCCCGGCTGCGCCTGGACCAGGCCCGCCGGGCCCGGGGAAAGGCGGCCCGGCTGGTGACGGTGCTGGACCGGGAGCTCAGCGACGCGCCGTAGCCCGCCGGCCGCGGGACCCGGGACGTCACGGCACCCGTCCCGGGCGTACGCTGTATGGCTGTCAAGCCGCCCCTGCCGCTCCCCGCGACGACGCGGCGCTTCGGACTGGGGAGTCCCGCTGTGGTTGAGATTCTGGGGTCGTTGACCTCGGGCCCATGGATCTACGTCGTGGTGGCGGTGTCCATCCTGCTCGACGTGTTCCTGCCGGTACTGCCGAGCGGCGTGCTGGTCATCACCGCGGCCGCGGCCGCCGCGGCCGCCGGTCCGCCACCGCGGGTGCCCGACGTCGTGGCGCTCCTGGTGACCGCGACGACGGCCTCGGTGCTGGGTGACATGGCGGCCTACCGGCTGGCCCGGCGCGGCGGAGCCCGGCTCGACCGGGTCATCGCCCGCTCCCGCCGCCTGACCCGGGCCCACGAGCGGCTCGGCACGGCCCTGGCCCGTGGCGGCGGCGCCCTGGTGGTGATCGCCCGCTTCGCCCCGGCGGGCCGCTCGGTGGTCTCCCTCGGCGCGGGCAGGACGCAGCGCACGGTGAAGGAGTTCCTGCCCTGGTCGGTGCTGGCGGGGATGACCTGGGCGAGCTACAGCGTGGCGCTGGGCTACTTCGGCACCCAGTGGCTGGGCACGACCTGGCTCGGCACCGCGATCTCCCTGATCGCCCTGTTCGCGGCGGGCTCCCTGGCGGCCTTCCTCGTCCGCCGCCCGTCCCCGTCCGCCGCGCCCGCGACGTAGCCGACCCCGCCCGGGGCCCGGGCACGGCCGACCAGGTCGGCGGCTCCCCTCCCAGGCCGTCTCTTGCGGATCGTGCCTGACCCGCGCCGCCCGGCACCGCACCTCGCCGCGTTGCCGAGGCACCCGAGGACGTCCAGCCATCGGGAGCCTCTCCGCCGTGCGGTGCACGGCACCGGACGACGCGGCGTTGACCGGCACGATCCGAAAGAGACGACCTAGCCCGGACGGGTCAGCCGGTCACCCGTTCACCTTGCCCCGATCGCCGCCTCCCGGCGGGGCTTCTAGCGTCCAGAGCACGGCGCGCGACCGAATCCGGGTCACGCCCGTGCCCTGGCCGCGCCGTCTCGAGGAGCCCGAGGAGTTCTCTCCATGTCCCCCACGCGCATCCGGTACCGCCTGGCAGGAGCCGCGGTCGCGGCCCTCGCCGCAACAGCGCTCACACCCGTCACGCTCGCCTCCGCCGCTCCGTCCGGCGCCCCGTCCGGCGGCGGGTCGCCCTCCGCCACCGTCTCCCCCGGCACCGTCGCCCCGGGCGGCCGGGTCAGCCTGAACGTCGAGGGCTGCGGCACCCCCAGCGCCCGGGCCACCTCGCGGGCGTTCGGCGACGTCCCGCTGACCTCGGCCAACCGGCCGTCGGCCAACTTCTCCGGCACCGCCACCGTCTACCGCGACGCCCCCACCGGTTCGCACCCCGTCACCTTCGAGTGCGGCGGCACCGGCGGCCGTCGCGTCACCGTCACCCTCCAGGTCGCCCCCGGCGCGGCCCGGGGCGGCCTCGGCGGCAGCGTCGACGCCATGGGCCCGGGCCAGATGGCCCTGGGCGCCACACTGGCGGCCGGCGCCCTCGGCACCGGCATCTGGATCCTGCGCCGCCGCGCGGCCCAGCCGCGCTGACGCCCGTCCCGGCCCCTACGCCCGGGCCGGGACGGACTGCCCGCGCACCTGCACCCCGTCCAGCAGCAGCCTGGTGGCCTCGGCGACGGCGTCCACGGCGGCGTCGAACACCTCCCGGTTGTGAGCTGCGGGGGCGCGGAAGCCGGACACCTTCCGTACGTACTGGAGCGCGGCGGCGCGGATCTCCTCCTCGGTCGCCTTCTCGGGGATGGCGGGCGGGCGCAGGGTCTTAATGGAGCGGCACATACCTCCACTATGGCCCTGCGGGCGGCAGCTCGGCCCCGGAAAGCCGCATGATCAGCCCGGCCTGGAGCCGGCCGCGCAGCTCCGGGTCGGCGACTTCCTCCAGCAGCCCGATGGCCTGCCGCATGCTCTCCGCGGCCCGCCGGTCCTCGCGCAGGGCGGCACTCTGGGCGGCCATGTGCCGCAGGGCGAGGTCGGCCCGCCGGTGGAACAGCTGCCCGACCAGCGTGACGACCAGCCCGACCGAGCTGGTCGCCACCCCGAGGTACGCGTCCCCGGCGCTCTGCGCCTTCCACACCGCCAGCGCCACCCCGGACAGCAGCACGGCCGCGCCGATCCCCGCGAACCGCTGGCTGGTCACGAAGCTGCTGCGGGCCTGCGCCAGTCCGTACGCGTAGTACTCGACGAGGATCGGGGTGAAGTCGTCGTGCCGGTCCCCGAGTTCGACGGCCCCGCCCCGCCCGGCATCGAGCAGCCTCGGATCCCCGCGCTCCCCCGCCCCGGCTCCCACGCCCGCGACCAGCCGCGCCCGCTCGGCGTCCCGCTGCGCGTCGAACCCTCCCCCACGACGCCACTCCCCCCACACGGCCCCCACGACCACCACCGCAAGCCCGATCCCCCAGAGCCACGCCTCACTCCATGCCACGCCACCACCCCCGGCGATGAGATCCCCACCCCGCCGCGCGGGAAACACCCCCGGAACCTAGACTGACGAACGCCCGAAATGTCCGCACTGAGCATGAGGGAGCCACCATGGCCAAGCGAGGAAACAAGCGCCGCGCCCGCAAGAAGAAGAGCGCCAACCACGGCAAGCGCCCCAACGCCTGACCCCCGGCCCCCACCCGGGGGCCACCCACCCCCGGCCGTGCCCTAGCCTCCGACGGTGACCGACAACCGCGGCAAGACCGGGGCGCCCCACCACGAACGGCTCCTCCACGACACGGACTGGGCCTCCCTCACCACCGCGGGCGGAACGGGCTCGTCCCTGCCGACGGCCTTGGCACGGCTCCTCGACCCCGACCCGGCCGTCAGGGCGTCCGCCGCACGGAGCGCGCTCCGCGAGGTCACCCACCAGAACTCCTTCTACGGGGCCACCGCGCCCGTGGCCCGCTACGTCGCGGCCGTCCTCGCCGAACCCGCCCTCACGGCGACCGACTTCGACCTCGGCGAAACCGCACGACCCGACCCGCCGGCCCTCGTACTCCTGCTGACCTGGCTCGCCGACACCACCCACGACGCGAGCCTCACCGCCGACGGGCAGTACCTCGAGGAGTACGCGGAGGTGGACGCGTTCCGGAACCTGCGCCCGGTCCTCTTCGACGCCGTCCGCCCCCTCCTCGGCCACCCCAGCCCCGAGGCCCGGACCGCGGCCCTCCTCGCCGCCATCCCCCTCACCCAGCACCCCCTCCTCACGGGCCACACGGACGAGCTCGCCGGCCACGCCCGCCGCCTCCTGGCCACCAGCCCCGACCGCCACGGCCGGGACCGCGCCCTGGAGGCACTGAGAGCCTGGGGCCACGACACCCGCGACCTGGAAACCCCGGCCGACACCGCATCCCGCGAACACCACACCCACCTCCAGGCCCGACAAGCCTCCCGCACCGGCGGCTACACCCAAGCCCCTCCGTTCTAACCCCCACGACCAACCCAAAGGCCCCCCACCAAGATCGGTTGGGGCAGGGCCCGCGTTCGACCGCTCGCCACGACCGACGTGCACCCACGTCGATGTCGGCTGTGGACGTCAGCGACCGGCCCCTGACCAGGTCACTTCTTCCGGAGCTTCTTCATCTTCGCCTCGGCTTCCTTCTTCTTCCGCTGCGCCACCCCGTAGCTCGACCAGCCCCCTTGGTGCAACTGACACCGAGAACTGTTCATGATCGCGGGCTTCGTGCACCGGCCCCCCTTGGCCGTAGGCGCTCCACACTTGGGCTGCGTCACCCTGCCCCCCCTCGCTTCCAGCGACTACCGGACCCCGGGATCGTCTCGCCGTCCGACGGCCTCTGCATCGGCGCGGGTCGCGGAGCCGTCCCCGACCGTCCCCGTTGATATCAGGTGTGGATGCAAAAGGCCCCCAACCAAGATCGGTTGGGGGCCTTCGTGCTGGTGGGCGCGGACGGTTTCGAACCGCCGACATCTGCTTTGTAAGAATCGATATATCAGATCCCTCGGCGATGCACCACCACCTCTTGACCTGCGGCGCAGCAGTGATTCAGAGTCAATTCAAGATCGTTTGGGGGATTTTTGGGAGATCCGGCGCTCGACGGCCTACAAGTAGCGCTTCACCAGGTCAACGCGCCCCCACAGCGTCGTCCACCCCAGATTACGCATCGCCCGCTCGAAAAGCTCCTGAAGGCCTTCCAGCCGCTCGATCCGCATCGCGGGCGTCGGGTGCTGATACACCCGCTTGATGCCGGGCCTGAGGTGCCCGGCCTGCTCGTACGCCAGCGACGTCTTGACTCCGATCTGGTCCTGATACGTGTCGTGGGTATGCCGCAGCGCACGCATGGTCAGGCCCGGCATGATCGGAGCCCACGCCGGCCGCGCTGGGTGCCCCTTCACCATCGGCAGCCGGTCCCGCCCGCCGGCGGCCGGCTTCAGCTGTGCCCGCGAGAAGTTTCCCCGCCTCCAGAACTTCCCCGACGGCGTACAGAACACGTAGGGGTGTGGCCAGTCGTCGAGGTGTAGCTGGAGCAGCTGGGCCAGGAAGGGCGGGACGTCGATGTCCCGCGGGCGCGCCTCATCGTTCTTCGGGGGTTCCAGTTGCAGCACGCCGCCCAGCTTCTGCCCTTCGGGGCCGCGCGCGGTGTACTCCGCAAGGGTGCCGACTTCGGGGTGGACCCGGATGACGGGGCATTCGAACCAGCCGCCGTCGTGCTGCTGGCGCCGGGTCAACAAGGTGTTGTCCCGGTGAAGAGCGGCCCCCTCGCCCCAACCCAGCCCGGTCCATGCCGTGGTGATCACGTGCAGTCCTGTAGCTGGCCCCATTCGGTGCCCGATGCGGAGTACCGTCTCCGGCGGCGCCCACTTCTCCTCGCTCGTCTTCTTCGCCCTGACGACCAGCGCGGGGGTTGTGGCGGTGGCGCGAGTTCGCTTCCGTCCGAAGAGGGGATTCACGAGGAGGTGTTGGGCGTCCACGGCCCCGGTGAGGATGGTGGACATGAGGCTCACGCAGTGCCCCCGGGTAACGTCGTCGACCGTAAGCGTCTGCTGCCAGGCGTCCACGTCGAACCACGTGATGGCATTCAGTGAGACGTGCTCCCACCGCGGGAAGATGTGCGCCAGGTTGTTCCACCGGCGGTCCATGGTCGTGCCGCGCTTGGCCTTGGCCGGCATCCAGACGGCTTTCACGAAGGTTCCGAACGGCTGGCGCTGGAGTTTGGGGTCGATCCAGTTTCCTCGGCGCGCCGCCGCCTCCTGCTCGGCGCCGTAATCAAGGGCGGCCTTTTTCGTGTCGAAGCCGGACTCGGTCCCCCAAGTCCCGTCGGGACGCTTGTACTTGCATTTCCAGGAGAACTGTTTGGTGGGACGGCCGTTCTTGATCTTGAAAACCTTCTCCGCGTAGGCCATGCGGCGGTGCTCCAGGGCGTGAGGGGGCCTGCTCCTGCCCACGTGAGCAAGCAGGCCCGTCGCTGAGGGGAGGTGGTGGCGCCCTACGCCCGCGAGGCGTTGAGACGTGCTTCAGCGTCAGCCCGAAGTCGTTCAACGACCTTCTCGGGCACGCTCGTCAGCGCCCAGATAACCGGCGCCTCGCCGTCGGGACAGTCGACGACCACTTCCACTTCGTGCGGAATCCACCGCACCCGTTCTACGCGTACATGAATCCGCACAGCGGACCCCCGATACCTGTGCTGGGTGACCCCCCGTAACAGGTGAATCACATATAACCACAATCACAGGGCGTTCGGAGGGCTTCGCGGGGTGTTAGCGCCTATTCACCGGAGATCCCTCGCAGTTGGCGCTTCATCCGGGTCCAGGCACGAATGTCCTCGGCCATGGTGTCGCCCGTCTCGTCGGCATCGCGGGTGACGACCACGACGACCTTGACGCCCGGCCGGTCGGGAAGCTCGATGACGTCCGTATCGACGACCTCACCCGCGGCCAGCTCGTGGGCAACGTAGGCCGGCAGTCGCTCCGAGCCGGCCGCGCGGGCGATGACTGCCGCGGCGGCCTCGTCGGCGTTCAAGGGGCCGCCTCCCTCAAGGACAGCATCAACGGAGCCCGCGGCCCAGCCGAGGGCCCGCTCTACGCGGTCGAGCGCTGGCGGGCGCCTCCGGTACGGCTTGCCCGCTTCCAGGCGCTGCACGGTCGAGAATCCGACGCCGGACACCTCAGCGAGGTCTGCCTGCGTCCAGCCGCGCGACCTGCGCGCCTCGCGGATCGCTTCGGCAAGCCGCTCCCAGTCCAAGCTCATGAGGTCATGATGCCTCACGGCAAGGCAACAGGGACAGCGCGGTGACGCTTGTTGACCAGTAATTACCCATGCCGCCCGGTCCCGACTGTTGCCCTCCGAGATGTCACGGAACCCAGACGAACACCTCGCGAACACCCCGCCAAACCAACTGAACACCTTGCGGCGAGGCATCACGAGGCGTAGCGTGCTTCTCGTGACACCCCATGGAGCCGCAATCAAGGCCCTTCGTGAGGTGCGTGGGCTTCCTCTGCGGCGGCTCGCGCACCTCGCCAAGAGGTCTCCGAGCACAATCCTTCGCGTTGAGCGGGGAGACCGAGGGGCGAGCCCCGAAACGCTCCACCTGATCGCAGCGGCTCTCAACGTGCCCATCGAGGCCATTACCAGGGAGACCTCGTGACGACCATGACGACCGAATCCGGCGGGGAACTGCTGGTGGAGGCCATCCGCGAAGCGCTGACCGCGTGGGTTCCGCCTGCACCGGACCTTCAGCTCTACACCCCGGCGCAGGCAGCCGAGCTCCTCGGCGTGACGGAGAACTGGGTGCAGGAGCGGATCAGGGCTCGGCGGCTGCCGTTCACCCTGATCGGCCGGTTCCCGCGCTTCTCCGCAAGGCACATTCTCGCCATCACGGAGATGGGCGAGATCAATCCGGCCACGCGGCGCGTGACTCGCGCCGCCTGACCCACGAAATGCGGGGCCGCCCGGACGGCCATCCGGAACAGCCCCTTCGGCACACCTCACCACCAGAACGAGAGAGGTACACCGTGAAGAAGCCTAGCCCCACCGACCTGCCGCACGGCTCGCGCCGTACGGTCCTGGTCGCCCTCCCGACCCGGCCCACCGCGCCGACCTCGGTCGAGGGTGTCCTCCTCACCGCCGCCCGACTGCTCCAGGAGCGGGGCCTCTGGCAGGGCGATTTCGTTCCGGACGCCCTGGACCGGGAGATGTGCATCCCGCACTGCCTCCGCCCGATGAGCATCGTGGCCGCCATCCGCTGCGTGATCTCGGGGAACCCCCACCGGACCACTCAGCTCGCGGACATGGCGATCGGCGTGCTGGCGCTGTCGATCGACGAGGGGCCGCTCTGGGGCGACATGTTCTCGCTGGAGCTGCACGTCGACGCGTGGAACGACGTGCCGGGCCGGACGACGGACGACGCGGTCGCGCTGCTGGAGTCGGTGGCGACGGCGCCGGAGCGTGCGGCGTGAGCGCCCGTGAGGAGCTGCTCGCGCACACCCGCTCGCTGCTGTGGCGGGCGTGGTCGACGAGCCCGGAGGAGCTGGCCTCGGCGGCCGTGGACACGCTGATGGGGCTGGGGATGCTCGTCCCGGAGGGCGACGCCCAAGAGCTGGCCCGGCTGCGGGCCCGGGTGTCCGAGTTGCAGGCGGAGCGGCACGGAACGAACGAGTGCCTGTCGGACGCGGCCGAGCGCATGCGGGCCGACCGGGACCGGATCGCCGAGCTGGAGGCCGAACGCACCCGCCCGGCGCCTGTCCTGGAGTTCGTGGCTCCGTCCGCCCTCGCCGTCGGCGATCGGGTCAGGTTCGTCACGGCAGACAACGGCTACGGCGGCATCGGCGCGGTCTGGCGCAACGGCACCGTCGCGAAGGTCACCGCGCGCACTGTGCTCGTCGACTGCGACCAGAACCTCCTCGGCGACACCGCAGTCCTGCGGCACGCCGAGTGGGGCGCCCGCTCCGTCCGCCGGGCGCCCGTCGAGGACCCGCACGACTCGCCCCTCCACCACACCTACCGCGTGAGCCACGACCTCCCGCGCTGTGAGTGCCCGGCCGCCACCGATCGGCACACGAGCGCCTGCCCGGCTCGCTTCGGTAGCGAGGTGCCCCGTGGCTGACCGCGAGATCACCCCGTCCGCCTGCCGTCACTGCGGCATCCCCGAGCGCGAGCACGCCCAGCGGTGGACGCCCATCCCGGGCTGGCACCGCTGGGAAGCGCCGACCACCTACCAGATCAAGCGTCGCATGCAGATCCGCCGCGACCTCCGCACCGTCCGCGCCGCCCGCCTCCTGGAGGACCAGTGAGCACCAACCCCAGCCGCGAGCCCGGCCTGTCCATCCGCCTCGACACGGGCTGGTTCGCCGGGCTCCTCCGCGCCGACCAGATCCGCCGCGACACCCTCACCTCCCTCGCCGTCGCCTGGGGCACCGAGGAGGGGCGTGACGACCTCGTGCTCCAGCTCGACGCGCTCGCCGAGGCCATGTCCTCCGCACGCGGTGACGGGGAGCTGGACCACCTCCTCGACGCGGTCGAGGGCGCGGCCGGCATGGACGACGCGGAGGTGACCGTCGACCTCGGGCGGCTGCTGCGGCTGCGGGCCGAGCTGGACGCGGCCATCACCGTGCTCGCCCGGTTCAACCCGGCCGCCGCCCGGCCGGTGCTGCTGTCCAAGGTGCCCGGCCAGCCGGAGCGGGCCGCGTGACCGCCCGCGACCGCCTCACGGTCCTCCGCCGCCTGTTCGAGCAGCAGCCGGGCCCGCTCCGCACCGGGGCGATCGTCACCCACTACCGCGTGCAGGGACTCGCGCCGGGCCGGAACACGGTCCGCCACGACCTGCGGCGCGCGGTCGACCGGGGGCTGATCTACTCCACTGGCCCGGACAACGACCGCCGCTGGTGGCTGCGGTCGATCGGCGGTGGCCGATGACCAACACCACGATGGCCGGGGCGGCGTCCGCCCCGGCCGCCGGGGCCCGCGTCCTCGGCTGGTTCCCTGCCGGCTCCCCGGAGTGGCACGCCGCCCGCGCGGCCGGGATCGGCGGCTCGGAAATCGCGGCCGTGATGGGCCTGTCCCCGTACGAGTCCCGGTTCTCCCTGTGGCACCGCAAGCAGGGGATGGTGGCGCCGGTCGAGGAGACCAACGTCATGTACTGGGGCACCGCCCTGGAACCGGTCATCTGCGACGAGTTCGCGAAGCGGCACCCCGAGTGGTACGTCAAGCGGGCCCCGACGTACGGCCGGGCCTTCCAGATCGCCAACCCTGACCGGCAGCTCCTCTGCGAGGGGCACGCGGTCGAGTACCTGGAGGCGAAGACGTCCCGGGACGCCGAGGGCTGGGGCGACGAGGGCACCGGCGAGATCCCCGTCCACTACCGCACCCAGTGCCTGTGGTACCTCGACGTCACCCGCGCCCGCCGCTGCCACGTCGCCGTGCTGATCGGCGGCTCGGACTACCGCGAGTACGTCGTCGAGTACGACGCAACCGAGGCCGCCCTGATGCGGGAGGCCGGCGCCGAGTTCATGCGGACGCTGGCCGCCGGCGAGCGGCCGGATATCGACGGGCACTCCGCGACGTACCAGACGATCCGGGACCTCCCCGAGGGCCTGGACGAGGTCGACGTCGAGATCCCCACCGCGCTGCGCGACCGCTGGTACGCGGCGCAGGACGCGGGGTGGGCCGCCGACGACGAACTCACCGCCTGCAAGGGGCTGCTCCTCGACGCGATCGGCACCGGCCAGCGCGCCGTCTGCGAGCGCGAGCGCGTCGCCACACGCACGGTCCGCGAGGGCCGCACCTACCAGCTCCTGCCCGCCCGCACCCGAAGGACCGCGCGATGACGCCTTCCGAGCAGCTGCTGATCGCTGCCGCAGACCTGAATCGACGGGCCGACGGCTGTAAGGAGGCCGGCCTTCAGGTACAGATCGCGCCCGAGCTGGTGGCCACCGTCGCCTACTTCCTGGAGACGTGCGGCCGCATCGTCGCCCGAGCCGGAGCCATGACCAAGACCGGCCCCCAGGAAGCACTGATCGAGCACGCCCACGACATCGCCCGCATCCATCTGGGAGAGCCCCGATGACCGAGAACACGATCTCCAACGCCCTCGCCACGCGGGACACCGGGCCCGGCGCGATGATCGAGGCGTACCGCGCCGACCTCGCCACCGTCATGCCGTCGCATGTCAAGCCCGACACGTTCGTCCGGCTCGCCGTCGGCGTCCTGCGCCGCGACCCGAAGCTGACTGAGGCCGCCCGCAACAACCCGGCCGCCCTCATGGGTGCCCTGATGGACGCCGCGCAGCTCGGCCTGACACCGGGCACCGAACAGTTCTACCTCGTCCCCCGCAAGACCAGGGGCCGCCTGGAGGTGCAGGGGATCCGCGGCTACCAGGGCGAGATCGAGCTGATCTACCGGGCCGGTGCCGTCTCGTCGGTCATCGTCGAGGTGGTCCGCAAGTCCGACCGGTTCCGGTATGCGCCCGGCCGTGACGAACGCCCCGACCACGAGATCGACTGGGATGCCGAGGACCGCGGCGCGCTCCGCCTCGTCTACGCCTACGCCGTGATGAAGGACGGCGCGACGTCCAAGGTTGTCGTCCTCAACCGGGCCCAGGTGATGCAGGCCAAGGCCTTGAGCCAGGGGTCGGACACGCCCTATTCCCCGTGGCAGAAGCACGAGGAGGCCATGTGGATGAAGACGGCCGCGCACCGGCTGACGAAGTGGGTGCCGACGTCCGCCGAGTACATGCGTGAGCAGCTCCGCGCGCACGCCGAGGTAGCCGCCGAACTCCGTCCCGCGCCATCCGCACCCACCCCCCAGCCGGCGGGGCTCACCGACAGCGACGAGGGTCTGATCGACGCCGAGTTCGTCGACGACGAAGAACAGCCCAGCTCATGGCCGGCAGCCGCGCAGCCCGGATCGGGGCCCCGCGCGTGAACTGGCACACCGGCCGCATGGCCGCCCTCGATTTCGAGTCCAGCGACAAGAACCCCGCCACTGCCCGCATCGTCACCTGCGCCCTCATCCTCCTCGGTGACGGCCAGCCCACCGACTACCGGAACTGGCTACTCAACCCCGGCATCCCCCAGGAGCCCGGTGCGATCGCCGTGCACGGCATCACCGACGAGTACGCCGCCGAGAACGGCCAGCCCGCCGAGCAGGGCATCACCGAGATCGTCAAGGCACTGTCCGAGGTCGTCGCTGCGGGGATCCCGCTCGTCGGCCACAACCTCGGCAGCTACGACCTCAACCTCCTCAGCCACGAGTCCGCCCGGCACCTCGGCGCGCCGCTCACCGAGACGATCCCGGACGCCGCCGCCCGCCTGCGGGTAATCGACACGATGGTCCTCGACAAGCAGAGCGCCCCGTTCCGGCGCCGGGTGTCGGAGACGCAGGGCCCGTACCAGCTGAAGACCACCGCGCAGACGTACCAGCTGGGCTGGGACGACAAGGCCGCGCACGGTGCCGACTACGACGCGTTGATGTCGGCCCGCGCGGCCTGGCACATGGGCAACATCGCCGGCCTGCCGCACAAGCAGCGGCCCGGCTGGGTGCAGGCCCTGCGGACGCACCGCTTCGACTCTCTCGCCGTGAGCCTCGACGAGCTGCACGCCGCCCAGGCGGGCTGGGCCCGCCGAGACGCCGAGTCCTACCAGCGGTACCTCCGCGACCCGGCGAAGTCCGGCGCAAAGCACGACCCGGCCGCCGTGATCGACGGCTCCTGGCCCCTCATCCCCCACCAGCAGGACGGAGACCTGTGATGCCCGTATCCGGACGCCGACACCAAGCTCTCCAGGCCGACTACGCCCAGCTCCTCAAGAACCTCACGCAGCTCCACGTGGAACTGCGCGAGGTCACCGAAGAGCGGGACGCCGCCCGCGACGTCGTCCGCGGCCTCGCCGACCGCAACCGCGAGCTGATCGCCCGGCCGGCCACCAAGGGCGAGGCCGTCCTCCTCCGGCTGCTCCGCCAGTCCGAGGGCGCCCGACGGCTGCTGGCCGAGCAGGTCGACCTGCTCCAGGCCGCCAACGAGGGCGCGGCCCGCGAGGCCTACGACCTGGCCGCGGCCGCCCGTCAGGCGGTGGCCGCGTGAGCCTCACCGTGACCCCCGCGACCGGGATGCCGCTCACCCTCCCGGTAGCGGGCACCCCCCGCCCCCTCGTCGTAGGCCTGGACCTCTCCCTCACCTCCAGCGGCATCGCCGGAGACGGCTGGAGCACCCATGTCCGCACCAAGACCCGCGGGGACTACCGGCTGCACTACCTCGCCGGACAGATCGGCGACCACATCAAGGCCGCTGACCTCGTCGTCATGGAGGGCCCCTCCTTCGGACACGCCGCCCTCGCCGGGCACGAGGACATGGCCGGACTGCGCTGCCTGATTCGCGTGTTCTGCCACCGCCGCCAGATCCCCTACGCGGTGATCCCCCCGTCGTCTCTGAAGCTGTACGCCACCGGCTACGGCAAGGCCGCCAAGGGGGAAGTCCGCTCCGCGGTCGCCGACCGGTACGGCGTGCATACCGAGGGCGCCGCCCGCTACGACGAGGCGGACGCCTACGTGGCCATGGCCGCCGGAATGGACTGGCTCGGCTACCCGCTGGCGCCGGTCCCGGAGAAGTGCGCCAAGGCTCTGGCCGGCGTGAAGTGGCCCGAGCAGATCCCGGTGGTGGCCCAGTGAAGATCCATGCGGAGATGGAGACCCTGCTCCGGCAGGGGCTCGCCAACCACGTCATCGCCCGCCGGCTGCACACCAGCCCCGCCAAGGTGCAGGCCGCCCGGGTCGCCCTCGGCCTCCCGAACCTGGCGCTCGGCCCGAAGGGTGCGGCCTCCCTTGAGGACTTGTTCTCCGCCCGCACCGAGCCGGTAGCCGGCGGCCACCTGCGGTGGACCGGCACCGTCACCCGCGACGGCGCGAACAAACTGCGCTGGCGCGGCGGCAACTACAGCGCCCATGCCGTCGCATTCCGGATCCGCACCGGGCGAGACCCCGTCGGCCGGGCCCGCACCTCGTGCGAGATGCCGCGCTGCGTCGCCCCCGCTCACGTCAGCGACCAGACCGAACGCATCCGCGACAACGCGATCTTCAACGCCCTGATCGGAGGTCTCCAGTGATCGTCAAGTCCAGCAACCCGCACCGCGCCCCCAACACCGCACAGCCCGCCCGCGACTGGACCGCCGACGCCCTCTGCCGTGGCATCAACGCGCCCGAGGTCTTCTTCCCGAAGGGAGCTGGAGCATCCGACCCGCAACACATCGGCAGGGTGAAGGCCCTCTGCAACCCCTGCCCCGTCCGCATGACCTGCGCGCTGACGGCCTTGCGCAACCGGTGCGACTGGGGCATCTGGGGTGCCCTCGACGAGAACCAGCGGCGCCGCATCCTCCGCCACCAGCCCGGCGACCTGAAGGCGGCCGTCCGCGCGGAGTGGAACCGCTCCAGCACCAATCCCTACTTCGAGGCCTACGCCAAGCGCACCGAGCAGCAGGAGAACGGGCACGTCCGATGGCTGGTGCGCTCCACCTCGGTGACCGTCCTGGGACGGAACTACACACCCGCGCAGCTGGGTCTGATTCTGGCCCGCGGCCGCGATCCCCACGGCACCACGAAGGCGATCTGCGGCCGGCCCAGTTGCGTCGCCCCCGAGCACCTCGCCGACGACATCGTCCGCTGGGAACGCAGCCGGAACGCAGCATGACCGGCCACCCGGCCCACGGGACCGCGCAGGTCACGGGCGCCCTGTGGATCGACTGCGGCGAAGGCCGCGAGATCCGGCACGGTGACCGCGCCGGCGAGATCCGGTGGACCCGCCAGCCGCGCGCCCGCTACGAGTGCGTCGCCTGCCGGTGGAAGTCCGAGACCGTCACAGGCCCGCTCGCCGTCAAGGCGTTCGTCGCCCACATCCGCACCACCCACCAGGCCACCTGCACGGGGCCCACCACCGAAGGAGCACACGCCGCATGAGCACCCCGATCCGCATCGACACCGACGCCGACGTCAAGCTCGACAGCAAGGTACTCACCGACGTCGCCGAAGCCCTCGAACCGCACGCCGCCGACATGTTCAAGCTGCGCTCCGGCCGCTGGGTCGCCGTCGTCGAGTTCGCCCACTCCGAGCGCACCCAGCCGGGCCCGGAGGAGGACAAGAACCCGTCCGTGAAGATCCGCATCTCGGACCTGGAGATCGCGGCCGACGTCGCCACCGAGGAGCGGCTCCGCCAGACCATGCGGGACCTGTACCAGCAGCGGACCAGTAGCGGCACCCTCGACGCCCACGTCGCCTGATGAGCCGGTCCGGCAGCACGGGCACCGCCGACTCCCGGTGCCCGCGTTGCCGGGCCCCCGTCCACCGCGAATGGGTCGGCCGGATCGCCGCCCTCCACGTGATCGCCGACCTCACGCCCCTCACCCCGGCCGAGCAGGCCGCGGTTCGGGAGCCGAACCGGCTGATCTGGTGCCTGCGCCGCCCGAGCGAGTACACCGCCCCGCGGCTGGCGTGGACCGGCCGCGACCACCCCGCCGCCTGTCCCCACCCGCACGTCACCGAACACCGCTGCACCGCCGAGCCGACCACCCTGTTCTGAGGAGACCCCCGAGTGGAGAACGTCCGCCCCTTCCCGCACCAGCAGGCGGACCGTGACGGCCTCGAAGAGCAGCTGGATGCCGAGAGGTTCGTACTCGGCACCGCCATGAACCAGCCGCACGACATACGTGCGATGCGCGCCCTGATCACGGGCGGCTACTTCCAGCGGCCCGCCCACGAGGTCATCTGGACCGCGATCCTCAACCTCGTCGACCGCGGCGACAGCACGTACTACACCGCCGTCATCGCCGAACTCGACCGCAGCAAGGAACTCCGGCGAGCTGGCGGCACCGGCTACGTCACCCAGGTCAACGACTACGTCGGCGGCGGCGACGCCACGCACTGGGCCGAGAAGGTCCGAAACGCCGCGGACCTCCGCGAAGCGGCCGATCTCGGCCGCCGCATCGTCCAGTACGCCACCGCCCCGGACGCCGAGCCCGGGCAGGCCGTCACCTTCATCGACGACTACCTCCAGCGGCAGAAGGAACGCGCCGCCGGCCGCTCCGGCGACCCCGTCGACGCGCTCCTCGCTGAACTCCTCGACGCCTCCAGCCTCGACAACATGCCCGCACTGGAGCCCCTCGTCGGCGACCTGCTGTTCCTCGACTCCCTTGCCCGGATCATCGGCCCGTCCGGCCACATGAAGTCCTTCGTCGTCATCGACATCGCCGGGCACGTCGGCACCGGCATGAACTGGCACGGCCACCACGTCCGCCAGGGCACCGTCGTCTACCTCGTCGCCGAGGGCGCCGCCGGCATCCGCCAGCGCGTCCGGGCCTGGGAGAAGCACCACGGCCTGAAGATGGACAACGTCCTGTTCCTGCCGCGCCCCGTCCAGACTCGCGGCCCCGAGTGGGACACCTGGATCGAGGCCATGCGCCGCCTGGAACCCGCTCTGATCGTCATCGACACCCAGGCCCGCGTCTCCGTCGGCGTCGAAGAGAACTCGAACACCGAACTCGGCATCGTCGTTGAGCGCCTCGACGACCTCCGCCGTGCCACCGGCGCCTGCGTCCTGCCCATCCACCACACCGGGCACATCGGCGAGCACGGCCGCGGCGCGTCCGCCGCCAAGGGCGCGCTCCAGTCCGAGATGCACGTCTCCAAGAGGGGCGACAACGCCTCCAACATCGTCGTCACGATGAAGGTCGGAAAGCAGAAGGACAGCGAGGAAGGCGCCGACCTCCAGTTCGCGCTGAAGGTCGTCTCCCTCGACGGCGAGTTCAAGCCCGACGGCCGGCCCGTGACCTCCGTGGTCCTGGAGAGCCTCGACCTGCGGCCTCGCCCGGTAGAGCCGAACTCGGTCGAGTGGTTGGTCGCGGTGCTCGACAAGGCGGACATCCCGCTCGCGTGGGGCAGCCCGCGGGTGCAGAAGTGGTGCACCGAAGCGAAGATCCAGATCCGCAAAGGGACGATCGAGGACGCCGTCCGTTTTCGGAAGCGCCGCAACTCCCTTGACGTGGTGCAGACCGGGACGGGGGATGTCATTTCGGGCGCCCATGTTGGGGCATGCAGCGCAGATGTGGACACAAGGGCACAGTCGCTGTCCGATTGTTCCCGGAATGACCTCCCCCCAGACCTCCCCCGCGATCTTGAACACCAAACTCCCCCCGAATCTGGGGGGACCCCGGGGGAGTTCGACCAAAACCGCAGGTCAGACATCCCCCCAAACACGGGGGGAGGTCCGGGGGATGGCCCATCAAAACCTCCCTCCCCCCGCTCCCCCTCTAGGGAGGGGGGAGGTGTGGGGGAGGACGAGAACAACGACACCCCCAACACCCCCCTCTGCACCATCTGCGACCGCCCCATGAACACCGACTGGGCCGCACGCGGATACGACACCCACCTCGGCTGCGACCCCACCACCGGCAGCCACCCCGACGCCGCCTGATCCGGTTCCCCGTCCCGCGCGCACAAGGAGAAGCCCTCATGTACCCCACCCTGTTCACCACCCCCGGCCTCAAGCAGTTCGCCGAGGAACTCGACGCCGAGCGCGGCCGCCAGCTCGCCAAGTTCGGCGACCAGCGCCACCCCGACGGCAGCGGCGGCCCGGTCCACCGCTTCCTGTCTAACCGGTACCGCGAGGCAGTCGACAACTGGGCCGCTACGGGTGGCCTGACATGGCGAGACATCTTGCTGGAGGAGGTCCACGAAGCTCTCGCCGAGACCGATCCGGCGAGGCTCCGCGCCGAGCTGATCCAGGTTGCTGCCGTGTGCGCGGCCTGGGTGTCCGACCTCGACCGGCGCAGCGCCATGGCCGACGCCGACATCGCCGCCCGCCCCGACCGGCTCTGACCCGCCCGCCGGCCGCCCCGCGCTGCCCGCGGGGCGGTCGACCCCACCAGCATCCACCGAAGGAATCCACGTGTCCGTGCAGAACACCTCCAACCTCCTCGACGGCCCCGAGCCGGAGCCTGGTCGCCCGGCCGGCCCCGAGCTGAAGCGCTGCACCCGCTGCGGCCGGATCGGCACCCGCCGCTTCGCCACCACCGCGGAGGGCCCGCGCTGTGCCGCGGTCGCCGCGTGCACCGGCCGCCAGCGCCAGCAGCAGCCCGCCGCCCCGCTCCGCTGACCCCCGCCCCTGACGCAGTACGGCCGCCCCGGCGGGAATCCGGGGCGGCCACCCCACCAGCATCCACCAGGAGACCCCCATGGCCGAGCAGCACGAACCTGAGCCGTTCTACGAGAACGCCGACGCCTGCCCCCACCCCGAGCCCAACAACGAGACCGACCCCGACGGCTGGGACTCCTGGTGCGACCAGCACCCGGCCTGCGACGACGGCCACCTCTGCCTTGGCAAGCCCGTCGGCCCCGGCTGCTCTGCCTGCTCCACCGAGGCGGGCGAGATGGTCCCGTGGTCACAGTGCCGGACCCGGGACCACGCCCGCCCCAAGGACGGCGTTGTACCGAACCCCGGCATCGACCACCAGCCGGTGACGGTCTGGGTCGGCAGCCTCGACTGCCTGGAACGGGAGTGCGACGAGTACGTCGACGAGGACGGCGAGGACATCGCGACGGTCGACCGCTGCTCTCACATCCGCGAGGAGCAGGCCTGCTCCTGCCAACGGCAGGACAGCGGCGAGTACAGCACCAACCCCTGCCCCGCGCTGATCCCGTCCGCCTAACCCCTGCCCCCGCCGGCCGCCGCAGCCCGGGGTGGCCGCCCCCAGCCCTCACCCCAGGAGATCCGAATGACCCGCCGCTACCCGCGCCACACCGAGATCTGGCACATCACCCGCCGCACCTGCTGCGCCTGCCGCCAGGAGCACAGGCTCGCGTCGAACGGGCTGATCGCCGAGCACCCCGCCGACGAGACCAGCACCTGCCCCGGCAGCGGCCAGCCCCCGCGCCGCCAGCTCACCGAGGCCGAGCACGATGCAGCCTGGCTCGCGACCGAGAGCGCGGCTGGGGAGGACGGCGCCGAGCCGAGGACTGTACTCGCCGCGGTGCTCGCCGTGCTCGGCATCGACCCGCCCGACGTACCGCTCCCGGGCGTGCCCGTCACCGCCGAGCAGCTGGCTGCCGTCGAGGCCGTCCTGCCCGAGGGGGCCGTCATCGCCGCCGAGGCCATCCGCGCCGCCGAGGGGGCCGGAGCATGAGTCAGCAGCCCCCGCCGTGGCCGTTCAACATCGCCGACCCGGTCCGGGCCATCCACTTCGCCCTCGACCCGGACTGCCCCTACGCCGACCCGAAGGCCTGCCCGACCGAGCGAACCGCCCGCACCGCAGTGCAGGCCTACGAGACCTGGGCCGCTGCACGGCGCCCGCGGTCGGTCACCGTGCACCTGGAGACTGCCGACCCCGAGGCGATCAAGGCCGCGATCCGCAAGGCCATCCGCCGCGGGCCCGAGGGGGCCGGAGCGTGATGGACCTGACCCCTACCGAGCGCCAGATGCTGCGCTTCGCCCTCGACCTGGCCGACGACCAGGCCGCCTACCGCAGCGACGAGTTCACCGACGAGGACGTGGCGGTCCTTGCCCGCCGGCGCCAGCTCGCCACCGAGGAGTAGCCCGTGTTCACCCTGCTGCTCGTCCTCGCCGGCCTCGCCGTGATGGTCCTGGCCTCCCTCGCCCTCGGCCTGCTCCTCGGCCGGGCGGTCCGGCACGGCGAGCAGCAGGACCGCGCGACCCGCCACAGCAGCCCCCACGCCGCGTACTGGGGGGCGGGACATGCCGACGCCCGCCCCCGGCCGCCGAGGCCGCCACGCGGCCGCACACGCCCGCCGCGGCCCGCACTGGGCCCGCACCGACCGAAACGGAGAACACCGATGACCCCTGCCGAGGAACTCTTCGCCGCTGCCGAGCAGCTGCGTGATGCCGCCCAGCGCGCCGAACGCGAATCCCCGTCACCTTGGCGGCTCGACGGTGACGTCGTCCGCTGCGCCGACGGTCGAATCGTGGCCGACGCGAGCTGCGAGCCAGACCGAGCCGGCGACCTCTCGTACATTGCCGCCATGCAGCCCCGCGTCGGGGCCGCGCTCGCCGACCTGCTGGAGCGAGCTGCCCTGAGCCTCACCCGCGATCCGCTCGTGGACACCACCGTTATGTCCGTCGTCCCGATCCAGGAACAGGCCATCGCGCAGGCGCTCCTCGGCCAGCCCGACGGGAGCAGCTGATGAGTCAGCGCGTCCCACCCTGCGAGCACTGCGGCCAGCACATCGATACCAGCGTCTACTACCACCAGGACGAGACCAGCCTGCGCGCCTGGCACACCGACCGGCCCGACTGCTGGGCCGCCGCCCTGCGCGACGGGAGCAGCCGATGACCGACCTGCCCCGCCCCCTCGCCATCGGCGACGTGATCCACAGCTTCGCCTACGGGGTCTTCGGCCGCGACCACTACCACTGCGTCCGCATCGAGGCCGTCGGCCCCGACTGGATCGTCGCCCGCGACCCCGACCGCGACGACGAGGGATGGCCCAGCTTCACCAGCGGCCGAGCATCCCTGGAGCTGTGCCAGCAGGCCCGCGACGAGCCCTGCCCGAACCACTCTCCGTGCTCCCTCACCAACGCCCGCACGCCGCTGACCACCTGGAGCAGCCGATGACCGAGCCCCGCGAGCCCGGCCACGGCAACCCCTACGCCAACTGCCCCCCGCCAGCAGCGGCCCCGCCCGACGACGACGGCCGCGGCATCACCACCATCGGCGCCATCGACGACTACGAGCCCGGAGACGAACCGTGACCGACCAGCCTGCCCGGCACACCGCCGACACGATCACCGACGACGAGCTCGACCAGCTGTACGCGCGCATTCACTACCTGACCGCTTACACAGCCACGCTGGAGACCTACACCGCCGAACAGCGTGTCCGCGCCGAGCAGGTTGAAGACCTGCTCCGCATTGCGCACGCCACGTCGAACACGTCCGAATCCGAGCGAGCCCGCGCCGTGCAGCGCGCTGAGCATGCCGAGGCCGCGCTCTCCCGCGTCCGGCGGCTGGCCACCGACTGGGCCGTCCTCCGCACCCACGGCGGGGCCGTATACGAACTCCGCGCCGCCCTTGAACCCCAGGAGCCCCGACCGTGAGCAACAACGCCCTCGAAGCCGTGCGCTACCTATGCATCACCGTGGTCACCCTCGGCATCGTCATCGGCTCCGTCCTGGAGCACCGCCGCAAGCCCTGAGCACACGACGAGGGGCGCATCCACCGTCCGCCACAGACCGGATACGCCCCCAGGTGCGATCACCGTACCGCCCCACCAGCACCCGGAGCACACGATGACCACCACCGCCACCGACCGCCGCCTCTACGACATCAGCCGCCTCTGGCCCGACCTCACCGACGCCCTCACCGAGCACACCAACAGCTGGCCCCCCGCCGGCAAAGGCGACCTGCTCCGCGCCCTCGACCAGCGGGACGCCGACGAAGTCGCCTACGCCCGCGCCCACGCCGCGCACCGCCGCTCCCGCGAACGCGACCCCGGGCAGATCGGCGAAGTCTCCGCCCCGCTCAACGTCGGCATCCTCGACACCATCCGCGCCGTCGAGGCCGCCCTCCTCCACCTCGCCGACACCCTCGCCGCCGACATCCAGCAGTCCGCCCACAACGACGAGGACGCAGCGAACCCCGCCCGCTGGCGGTGGACCGGCACCCGCACGGCGCCCGAGGCCGCACTGTGGCTCCTCGCCCGCTGGGACGACCACCCCGGACGGCTCCGCGACCGCCCGGACATCCCGAGCCCGTTCCGGGCGCTCAGCGACGCGCACCGAGCGCGGATCACCGCGGTCGCGGACGGGGCCTGCGCCCGGATCGAGCAGGCCCTGGACCTGGTGGGCCGCGATCGGATTCTGGCCGAGCCGTGCGCGTGCGGGGGCCGGATCACGCTGCGCGGCGGGGGCGGCGCCGATCCGGTGGCCCGCTGCGGGCAGTGCGGCCGGGTGTGGACGCTGGCCGGCTCCGCGGCAGCGTGACCGGAGGGATGCCGCGCGACTCCCCAAGGATTCCTGGGGAGTTGTGCGGCGGCGCCCGAGCGGGTCCACTAGGTCGGTTACTCGCACGACGAAAGGCGAACCATGAGCACCGACCCGATCATCTCCCTGTGCGGCTGCGGCCGCCCGGTGCAGACCATCCCGCACCTGGCCGGGGAGCTCCCCAACGAGCCCCGGCACGTCGGGATCCCGGGCGAGCCGGTCGACTGCCCGGAGTAGCCCTCACCGGCGGCGCCCGCCCCCACCGGGGCGGGCGCCCGCCTACGCCGAGGGCAGCCGTCCACCGAGGCGGACCTGCAAGTCCGTCGCGAACGCCTGGAGCTGGTCATCATCGCGGGCCGCGAGCCGCGCGAGCAGGGCCACGAGGGCTGCACCCTCCCCGCGGGTGAGGAGCGGCAGCCGGTCGCCGGGCTCGTCCATCAGGGCGTCGATCTCGTCGAGGGTCATACGGGCACAACGGCCGCGGACGGTGCGCGGTCACGGGCGGCTACCGGCGCCAGACGTTGACGCGTTCCGTCGACAGCAGCGGTGCCCCGTCCGGGCCTTTCACGTAGGCCGGGATCCACTGCTTCCGGATCAGCGCACGATCCGGCCCGTAGGGCTGGTCCCGCCAGTGCCCCGAGACCACCCAGCGATGCCGGTACACGCGACTGCTGGAGGGCTCGCTGTCTCGGGCTTGCGGTACGTACTGGCGCCGGAGGCTTACCAGCGTCACCGGGTCCGTCCGCTCGCCGGCCCGCCGCAGCGACCGTGCCGCGGCCCGGTCCGGCTCCACGCTCACGCGCTCCACCAGCTGCGGCTGCTGCATCAGATGCCAGGCTGCGGCCAGGGTCGACACAATCGGCAGCGGCGGCGCCATCCCCTCGTGCGCCGGAAGGTCCGCGAACGGCACCGGCTCCGCGGTCACCGGCAGCCGGGCTTCCCGAATCGCGAGCAGGGGCGGCAGCACCTCCGGAAACCGGACCGATCCATCACCGACGAACTGCTCCCTGCTCATCAGGTGGGTAACCGCCAGCATGCCGTCCGAGCTGGGCCCCCAGGCGAGCGCCTGCACGGGACCGCTCAAGTTCGGGGACACCTGGACGGTTCCGACACCGCCCTCCAGGTACAGGAGTCCGCAAGGCGACGGCCGGTCGGCCACTGCCCAACGCGCCTCGGTCAGCTGGCTGCCCGCGGACATGGCCAGCGCCGTCATGTCCGCGCTCGCCCAGTACAGCTCTGCCGCCCGGAGGTGGGAAGCGATCCGGGATACCACGTTCTCATCGTCAGCCTGGAGGAAAGGGCTGGGCTGGTCGTTCAGGCTGAGCATGCGCTGAATGATCTGCGCGCGCGCCTTGGGCAGGGTCTGGGGACGGATACTCACGCTGGCTGGTCCTTCAGGTCGGTGCGGGCGCCGCGGCCAGGCCGGGCGGCGAGCGCGTCCGTAACGTCCCCGGAGCGGAACAGGGCGCGCGGCCGGTTGGACCCCAGGTGTGGCAGGTAGATCATCGGCTTCACCTTGAGGCGGGCCATGGCTGCGGCGGCCGCCTTCGCCGGGTCCTGGGCGCCGGACTTGAGGACGTCCCGGCCGATGTACTGCAGCGTGAGGGGCTCCTCCTGGTCGATGATGGCGGCGAGGTCGATGCCCTCAACGATGGCGGCGAAGTCAAGGTTGCCGTATTCGTCGGTCGGGTAGTCGTCGAACTCGCCATCGTCCGGCTCGGCGGGGCCGATGAACTCGTCGCCGGCGAGGGCCACGCTCGGCGGGAGGACGGCGTCGATGGCGGCGCGGTACGCACGCTGGATCTCGGCGAGGGCGCCGGACTCCTCAAGGAGGTCGCGCCAGTCACTGTCGCCGCCGTTGATGCAGTCGAGGACGTCGCTGTCGGGGCTGGTGCTGTACTGGTTGACCTTGTTGCACCAGGTGCCGTAGCTGGTCGTCGTGTAGCTCATGCCGGTCTCCTTGGTCAGAGGGCTGCGATGGCCGTGCGGATGCCTGCGAAGGTGCGGGCGACGAGGTCGACGTACTCGCGGGTGCCGTTAGAGAGGCGGATCTCGTACTCGCGGTCGCCGCGGTAGGTGGCGTGGACCTGGCCGTCTGCGGCGTCGAACCAGACCTTGGTGACGGCTTCCAGGAGACCTGCGGCGCGTGAGTTCGCGATGTAGCCGACACCCTCGACGAGGACGCTGGAGATGCTGCCGCTGCCGTAGCGGCCGATGGTGATGCCGGCGAAGTCGGACCAGTTGTTGATGTAGACGCGGTCCATGCCGTTCTTCTGCCAGCGTCGCCCGCCGATGGCGACCATGGTCTCGGTGGTGACCCGGACTGGGGTGGACTTGCGGGTCTTCATGGCGCCGATGGCGATGCGGTGCGCGAGGGAGGCGGCGTCGATGATCCACCGGCCGGACGTCTTGGTGGCGGCCACGATGCTGCGGCGGGCCCAGGCGCGGACGGTGCTCACGGTGACCTTGGCCTGTGCGGCTGCGGTGGTGGTGTCCATCGGGGTCTCCTCTCCCTTGCGATGACCCCACTATGCTGTACGTACAGCGATGTTGGCAATGGGGGTAACTCGAAAGAGTGGGGGTCGAGTTGAGGCTAGTCGAGAACGCCCAGGTCGGCGTCCGCCCGGCAGTACGGGCACGCCTCCAGCCGGTCAACACCCAGAAGCCGGAGCGCGTCATTGCGGGTGATGGCGCGGGAGCGGAGACCCTTGCCGCCCATGCCGCACCCGCCCACGTGCACCGCGACCGGCCGCTGGCCGAGGTCCAGCTCCAGCTCCCAGTCCGGCGCCGGCGCAGGAGGGCGGCGCGCGGCCAGCTCGGCCTGTCGCGCCTCCTCCGCGGCGATCCGCTCCCGCACCCGGTCCAGGCTCACGACGAGCCACGTCTCCAGGGTGCGGAGACGAGGCAGGTCAGGAGGTAGATCGGACACGTGTTCGAGTCTACGCGCCCCGGGCCCTACCGCCCGAAGGGCACCGGCCCCGCACTACTCTCCCCAGCTTCATCGGCACATCCAACTTCGCCTGGTGCTCCTCGTCGGGGAAGTAATCCTCCGTCGTCGCCGCATCGCCATGCTCGGCGTACACGAAGTTCTCCAGCTCCCTACGCGCTGCAAGCAGCGCAGCACCGGCCTCACCCAACTTCGCCGCCGGAAATGCCCCCGGGCCGGACCGGGGGTAGGCGTTCTCCAACGTGATCTCCGCGCGCTGCAATTCGACCTGGAGGCCCTGAAGGATCTGCCCAAGGCGCAGGTGGTCAGGATGGGTAAGGCCACGCTTCGTCACTGCGGCGCTCCTCGGATCGGGGGTGCGCAGCCTACCGTCACTCCACCAGCCCTAGACCGGCGCCACCGAGGCACCCTCGGCCCCGCCCCAGGGCCAGGAGCCTTGTGCTCAGCTCCCCGACGACGGATGCCGCACGGCCGCCTTCACGGCCGCCTCCAGCTTCCCGCGGTCCTGCCCCGTCGCCTTCGCGTGGTCGGTCACCGCCTGCTGCGCCTCGGCCGCCCGATCCCGCCACACGGCGAGCGCCGCATCCCAGGTCACATGCTGCTCGTCGGTCCACCCATCGCCTGCGGTGGGCCGGCCGTACTCCTCTTGAAGGCGCTGCACCTCGGCGTGCGCCGCATCGGCGGCCGCCCGGGGAGCCATCAGATCGTCGTTCAGTTCGATTGCCGCCGGCGGATCCTACGCCTCTCGCCCGGTCGAACCCGGCAGGGCGCAGCAGGGAGCCCCCGATCCGCCAGGGACCGGGGGCTCAGGGGTGCGCGGCTACTCGGCAGCTGGCGGCGATCCCTTGAGATCGCTACGCCACCCGGGCCGGGTAACGCGCGCCCGAAAGAACGGCAGAGCGAGCCGGTAGTCCACCACGTTCGACCGGCCGACCGGAACCACCGGCGGGAACCCCGGATCCTCGCGCGCGATCTTCGACAGACGCTGGTGACTCATCGTCTCCACCACGCCGTCGGCAACGAGCCGGCGCGCCAACTCCCTGAACGACACCATGTCAGGCCCTCCCTCGGGCTCGGTCATGGGCACCATCTTCCCTGACCTTGTTGCCATACGGCAACTAGGTCGCTACGTTGGATCCAGCACAACAGAACGGCCCCGGCGGAGGTGCGAACTCCGACCGGGGCCAGCCGTCCCACCTGCCTACCAGGAGGAACAGCCATGCCCGAGCCTACCCAGCAGCCGCGCCACGCCGACAGCCCGGCGCGACGCCAGCTCGACCACGCCCTCACCGCGCTCGCCGCCACCACCCCCGGCCGGCGCCGCTACATCGCCGAAGCCGGCGCCGAGTACCTCGACCAGATCGACGGCCGCCGCCTGCCCCTCGGGTACGACCGCCCCTTCCCCGCCTGGGACGGCGCCCGGAACCGGTCCGACGCCTACCGCATGCGCCGCGGCTGCACCGTCGCCGCCATGCTCGGTCTCAGCGTCCGCCCGCACGACGAGTACTTCCCCGCGACCGTCCGCGCCATCATCACCGCGGTCGACGCGCCCGTCGACCGCCTCGTCACGGCCGCCCGCACCACCGGCGCTCCGGCCGCGGTCGCCCTGCTCCACCTCCTCGCCGGCGGTGCCCGATGACGTACCGCAACCAGGCCGAGGAGGCCCTGTACCGCACCCGCGAGGACCTGCCCGTCGCCGCACAGCTCCTCCACGCCGTCGCCGACCTCCTCACGAGCCACAGGCCCGAGGACCCCGTGACCACGCACACGCTCGGCCTGGCCTTCACCTATGCCGGTGTCGATGTCCTCGCCCGGTACCCGAGTGCCGTGCGGGACGATGCCCTCGCCCGGGCGATGCGGCTTCTGCCCTCGGACAGCACCCTCGCTCCGGCCGTCACCGGCGGCGAGTACGCCCTCCAGCTGCGCGCCGCCGCGAAGGGCGCGTGATCACGGTGCAGGACTACACGCCCTCCCCGGAGGAGCCTGACCGCGCCCCGCGCGAGAGCACCGTCGTGGCCGAGCCCGCCACGGTCGCCGCGTGCGCCCGCGACTACGCCGACGCCGCCGACGTGCGGAAGAGCCTCGCCCGGCAGGAGCGCTGATGCGCGCCCTCTACATCCTCGCCATGGTCTGGCCGCTCGTGATCGTCGCCTACCTCGTCGGCCGCCACTTCGCCTGACCCCGCCCGGCCGGGCCCGCCCTCGCGCGCGCCCGGCCCCGCACGCCCTGGAGCACCCGTGCGCACCCGCATCATCTGGTGGGCCAGCCTCGCCCTCATCGGCGGAGCCGCCGCCGGCATCACCGCCTGGTCCCTCTACGTCGTCGCCCACGACATCTACGGCGTCCCCCACGGACTCGCCATCCTCACCGCCGCCGTCTACGACGGAACCGCCATGGCCTGCCTCTACCTCGCCGGACAGGCCGTCCAGGAGAACCGCTCCGCGCTCGGCCCGCACCTCGCCACCCTCGGCATGGCCGCCGTGTCCGTCTACCTCAACCGCCTCCACGCCCAGCACATCCACGGCGGCCTCGGCGCCACCCTCCTGTTCGCCACGCCCACCGTCGCCCTGCTCCTGATCGCGGGCCTCGCCTGGTCCGCCGTCCGCGCCCGCCACCGCACCGCCGCCGGCGACACTCCCGTCACCCTGCCGCGGTACGGCATGTGGGGCTGGCTCCTCGCTACCGAGGACGCCTGGGCCGCCACGAAGAAGCGCGCCGTCACCCACGTCACCAGCAGCGCATCACCCGCTTCACCGGCGCCTCAGCCCGTGAACCGCAGCGCATCAGCCGTCCTGCGCCGCACCTTCGCGGACATGGATCCGGCCGACGCCGTCCGCTTCGCGCACTCGGCCACCCCGAACGTTCCTCCCGCCGAGCTGGCCGCCGAGCTGACGTCGTACGGCGTCCACGTCTCGCCAGTCCAGGTCGCGCTCGTTCTCGGCCAGACCCCGGCCCGCATCACTTTGGAGCGCGACGATGCGCCTGATGCACCGCAGGTCAAGGCCACTGGGCGCGTCACCAAGAGCACCGCGATTCTCGATGCCTCATCAGCCCTTGGCCCTGACGCGAAGGCGACTGCCGTCGTCGAACATGTGCGGCGCACCACTGGCCTCCAGGTCGACGAGGCGTACGTCCGCACCGTCCGCTCCCGCAACAAGCCGCCCACCGTCCCCGCGCAGCCCCCGCTGCCCGGCACCGGCCGGGGCGGACAGGGGTACAACTGATGGCCGAGGCCCGCATCACCGGAATCATCCCGCCCGGCGCGCCACTGCCCCCGCCCGGGCCGCCCCCGCCGCCGCCCCGGCGCCCGGTCCCCCCGGACTTCTGGACGGCACCGCCCCCTCCGCCCCCGCCCGTTCCCCCGATGTACGCGCCGGCTCCTCCGCCGTCCGGCCCGATCGACGTCCACGTCACCGTCACCATCGGTCCGCCCGAGGAGGAGAAGCCGCCCCCGTGGTGGCGCCGGATCCGCTGGGGCTACCAGGCCGGCTGCCTGCTCTGCGCGATGCCGCTCTCCAACCCGTGGGCGTGGGTCCTCGACTCCGCCCGCGACGGCCAGGGCCTCGCCGGAGCATGGACCCTCGCGCTCATCCCGGCCGCCGTCCTCGCCCTCCTCGACAACGCCCGCCACGTCGAAGCCGCGGGCGCCGCCCCGGACCTGTGGCGCCCTCGGATCCGCGCCGCCCGGGCCCGGATCCTCCTCGACGCCGCGCTCATCGCCACCGCCACCACCCTCCCGGTCACCACCGCCGTCTACCTGATCACCGGAGTACGCCCATGAACACCGACTTCACGTCGACCGCGCTCACCGGCGCCGGCCTCGCGATCGGCCTGGCACTCCTCGTCGTCCAACACGCCCGCTGGTGGAAGACCGGGGGCGGCGGCGCGGTCGCCGGCGGCGGAGGCAGCCGCGACCCCAAGGCCCTGATCCCGTTCTGGTCCGGCATGTCCTTCGGAACCCTGATGGTCGCCTGCCCCGCCGGGCTCCTCGGCGTCGCCGCGGGCGCGATGCGCTGGGGCGGCAACAGCCTGGGCGACTTCGTCATGTCGACCATGACCGGTCAGCGCTCGTCCGTCGTCGCCTCGGCGTCCGCGCCCCACCTCGACGGGAACGGTGCCCTCATCGTCACCGCGCTGGTCATCACCCTGTGGCTGCTCCGCAAGCAGTTCGCGAAGATCGCCAAGGCCGGTTTCAAATCGGGCGTCTGGTCCGGCACGCTCCTCGCCATCGGCACCGGCACATTCGCCGTGATCGGGAACTTCGTCGTCCCCACCGTCAACTCCGCTGGCGCGCAGCTCCTCGGCAAGGTCGTTCACGGGACGTTCCTGTGACCGCCCCGACGAGCGCCCAGTGGATCCGGGCCGCCGCCGCCCGCCTTACCCTCGGCTCGCAGCGCCTCACCGTGCACCTCACTCGCCGGATCGCCGCGTGGCTCCGGGACGCCTGGCGACGCACCAACCGGTGGCTGTCCGACGCGACCGGCATCGCCTGGGCGTTCCGGCTCGCCGTGCTGCTCGCCGCTGCGTGGCTCCTCCGCAAGATCGGGGTGTCCGTCGCGGCGGCCGTCGTCCGCCGGCTGGACAGCTCGGCATGGCTGCTGTGGCCCGCGCTCGGGCTGTGGCTGATCGCCGCATGGCGGGCCGGACATCCCGACCGGGCACCCGGCCCGGCCCCGGCCGCCGCCGAGGCACCCGTGCCGGAGGCCCAGCCGGACCCGGTCTCCCTCGCCAAGGACCACCCACCCGGGCCGTCCCTCGACGACGTCCTCGCCGCCGCCCGCAAGGTGGGTACCCCGCACGCCCACCTGGCCGCGATCGAGGAGTGCCTCAAGGCCCCGGCGGGGACCGCCCGCCGGCTCCTCACCAAGGCCGGGATCCCCATCGCCGACGTGCGGATGCAGGGCCGCGGCACCAGCACCGGTGTCCGGGGCGCGGACATTCCCCCGCTGGCCGACCCCTCTCGGGGGGCCGTTGTTGACGCTGTCGGTGCAGGTCAGGACGCCAACAACAGCAACAACGACATCCGGGTGACCCGCAGCGCGGGCGGGGCCCAGGTGACCGTGACCGACCTCACCGAGCAGCGCGCATACACCGTCTGATCCCGGGGCGGCCGCCGCCTGGCAGCTACCGGCCGCCCGGGCCCCCTCCCCCTCACGAGAGACAGGACCGCCATCATGAGCCACCCGTTCCAGACCACCATCAGCGAGGCCGAGCTCATCCGCCGCCACAACGAGACCCTGGCCGCGCAGCGCGAGGCCGAGCGGCAGCAACAGGCGCAGCCCCAGGAGCAGCGCTGAATTCAGCCACACGCAAGGGGTGCCATCCCAGCCACCCCAGGCGTAGCGTGAGCGCAGCACCTGCCGCAGGCGGCCGACCTCCCCAAGGCGATGCCGCCCAGAAGAGCCCCGCCCGCATACCCCTCGGGTGGGGCTCTTCTGCACCTAGTTGCAAAACCGGCCGCCATGCCCCATCCTGGGGCCATCTCCGGCGTGCCCGGACACAAGCCCCGCCACCGCGCGGGGCTTTCGCACGTCACAGACCGATCACAGCCACCACACAGCCGCCCGCGCCCGGCCACGATGACGCGATGCGCACACACCACCTCGCCGCCACGACGGCCGTCGCCTTGCTCGCCCTCACCGCCTGCGGCCCCACCAACGAGATCACGACCAAGCCCGACCCCAAGGCCGCTCCCCCGTCGCCGGTCATCCCCAACGCCGCCCCCAGCCCGTCAGCCCCCAGCCGGACCGCCGCCGTCGGCGACACCCTCACACTGAAGGGCAACACGGACGGCGAGCAGCTCGCGGTCACCATCAAGAAGTGGGCCGACCCCGCGCAGTCCGCCGACGCGTACATCAAGGCGGCCGACGGCAAGCGGTGGGTGGCCGCCCAATTCGAGCTGGTCAACACCGGCACGGCCGTCTACAGCGACAGCCCCGGCAACGGCACCCAGGTGGCTGACGCCGAAGGCCAGCAATTCCAGACGACGTTTGGGGAGATCACCGCCGGACCGGCGATGACCAGCGCGGCCAAGGTGTCGCCGGGCTCCAAGGTGCTCGGCTGGGTCGTCTACGAGGTGCCGAAGGACTCCAAGATCGTCAAGGTGCAGTTCGCCATGAACAGCGGGTTCGCCTCCCAGACCGGGGAGTGGGCCATCCCCTAACCCCTCAACTCCCGCCGTCCGGCCGGCTCCCGCGCACGAGGGCGCGCGGTCGACGCCCCGGACGGCGGGCCCCCACCACGGAGGTGACCGCCGTGGCCAAGGTCGGCACGAACCAATCCACCGGCGGCCAGTTCACCGCCGAAGAAGCCGACGAGCTACGCCGCCTCCACGCCGAGGGCCACGGCCGCAACGAGATCGCGCGCCGGATGGACCGCGGCGGCCGGGTCATCAGCGTCAACGCCGCCCGGCTCGGCCTCAGTTTCGACCGCACCAAGACCGCCATCGCCACGGAGGCCCGCGTGATCGATACCCGGGCCCGGCGGCAGGCTCTCATCGAGCGGTACTACGCCCAGGCCGAACAGATCCTCGCCCGGCTGGAACGCGAAGAACACCAGGTCACCGAAGTGTCCCTCGGCAAGGTCGTCCGCTACACCGCCCCCGACCTGCCCACCCAGGACGTACGGAACCTCGTCCAGGCCAGCGGCGCCGCGGCCACGCACGCCCTCAAGTTGGAGGCCCTCAACACCGACACCGGCATCGACACGGCCAAGAGCATGCTCGGCCAGCTGGCTGCCGGCCTCACCGCCGCCTACCAGGCCATGGACGACGAGGGGGACGGTGATGCTCCGTGACGTCCCCCTCCCCCTCTCCCCTGCTCAAATCCGGTCGATCGTAGAGTCCCAAGACGCCCCGATCGCCCTGTGGTCCGGTGCGGTGTCCAGCGGGAAGACCATCGCATCCCTCCTGGCTTTCCTCCTGCGGCTGGCCGTCTCCCCTGACCAGGGCCTCGTCGTCATCGTCGGCCGCAGCCTCAACACCATCGAGCGGAACCTCCTCGACCCCCTCCAGTCGGTGCACCTGTTCGGCCCGCTTGCCCGGCATGTCCACCACACCGCCGGCTCCACCACCGCGACGATCCTCGGCCGGACCGTCCACCTCGTCGGCGCATCCGACGCCCGCGCGGAAGGGCGGATCCGCGGCTCCACGATCGTGCTGGCCTACGTCGACGAGGCAACTCTCATCCCGCAGGCGTTCTGGATGATGCTCCTGTCCCGCCTCCGGGTCGGCAACGCCTCCCGGCTGATGGCCACCACCAACCCCGACGGCCCGTTCCACTGGCTGCGGCGCGACTTCATCCAGCGCGGCGGCGAGGTGGGCCTCCACCACTGGCACTTCACCCTCGACGACAACCCGTCGCTGGACCCCAACGTCGTGCAGCGCCTGAAAGCCCAGTACACGGGCCTGTGGTATCGGCGGTTCATCCTCGGCGACTGGTGCCTCGCCTCCGGCGCGGTCTACGACATGTTCGACGACACCCGTCACGTCGTGGACATCCTCCCGGTCATGCGCCGGTGGGCGTACGCGGGCATCGACTACGGCACCACGAACGCGTTCTCCGCCGTCCTGATCGGCTACGGCGACGACGACCACCTGTACGCCGTCTCCGAGTACCGGTACGACAGCGCGCGCGAGCTGCGGCAGCTCACCGACGCCGAGTACAGCCGCAACGTCCGACAGTGGCTCGCCAACGTCCCCCGGCCGCACGAAGGCCAGCGGGGTGTCCAACCCGACTGGGTTTTCGTGGACCCGAGCGCCGCGTCGTTCATGAACCAGCTGTGGACCGACCGGGTACCCGGAATCGCGCCGGCCAACAACTCCGTCCTGGACGGGATCCGTTCCGTGGGCGTCGCGCTCAGTTCCGGCCTGCTCCGCGTTCACCGCTCCTGCGAAGGCCTCCTCGGTGAACTCCCGGGCTACGCCTGGGACGAGCGGGCCGCCGAGCGCGGTGAGGACAAGCCGCTGAAGACCGCGGACCACTCCGTCGACGCCCTCCGGTACGCCCTCCACAGCACGGCGCACGAGTGGCGGCACCTGATGCCCCGTCCCGAGTTGGAGGTAGCGGCCTGATGGCGTTCGAGACGACCTACGGGGCGTTCCTGGCCCGGGTCACCGAGCAGCACGGTCCCACCGAGGCGCGTGCCATATGCGAGCCGCACGCACGCAACCTCGCGCGCAGCGTCCGCGCCTTGGCCGCCGGCGCAGAGCCCGCCAGCGCCGCACGGCTGCTGCGCCTCGCCGACCAGATGGATCCGGACCGAAGGGACGCCCCAGATGCCCCTGCCTGAGAAGGGCGCCCCCTGGCCGCCGATCGACCCGTCCGTGCGCTCCGACATGGCCGACTGGGCTGCCTGGTACGCCGCGAACCCCGACCGGCTCGCCTACCGGTACACCAACCGGCACCGCGACGGCCGGGCCTACGGACAGCCTGCCAACCGGCCCAGCCAGTACCGCGGTGGCCTCGTTGGAACCGTCGCCCGCTGGTTCTGGGGCGAACCCACACCCCTCGGCGAGAAGCGCGCCAACCTCCACATGCCGCTCGCCAAGGACATCGCCCGGACCAGCGCCGACCTGCTGTATTCCGAGCCTCCGAAGCTCCTCGCCGACAATCCCGCGACGCGCGACCGCCTCGAAGACCTCATGGAGACCGGGCTCCGCCGCACCCTCCACGCCCGCAGCGAAGCATCCGCAGCCCTGGGGGGCGCCTACCTGCGCATCGTGTGGGACCGCGAGATCAGCGACCGGCCGTGGATCTCCCACGTTCGCGGCGACTGCGCCGCACCCGAATTCGTTCACGGCCTCCTGCGCGCAGTCACCTACTGGACCGTCCTCGGCGTCGACGGACAGACCGTCATCCGGCACCTGGAGCGCCACGAATCCGGCGCCATCCTCCACGGCGTCTACCAGGGCACGGACGACAACCTCGGTAAACCCATCGACCTGGCTGCATTCCCCGAGACCCGCAGCTACCTGCCCGTCCAGAACCTGCCGATCGGCAAGCGCCTGGCCAGCGTCTACATCCCGAACACGCTCACCGCCCCGGACTGGGCGGACCTCCCGGGCGCGGCCTCGCTCGGAACGTCCGACTTTCAGGGCAGCGAGACCTTCCTCAGCGCGATCGACGAAACCTACACCAGCTGGATGCGGGACGTCCGCCTCGCGCGCTCGCGGATCCTCGTCCCGTCCGGCTACCTCCAGTCCATGGGGCCCGGCCGTGGCGTGGCGTGGGAGGACCGCGAGGTCTTCGCCGAGATGAACATTCCGCCGACCAGCGATCACCAGATCACCCTGAACCAGTTCGCGATCCGGCATGTCGAGCACCGCGAGACCATCGCCGAACTGATGGGGCGCGTCGTCCACACGGCCGGCTACTCGGGCGGGACCTTTGGCGACGACAGCGGAGGGCCCGCAGTCACGGCCACGGAGATCAAGGCCCGCAGCTCCCGATCCATGTCCACCCGCGGCCGCAAGTGCGACCTCGACTCGGTCGGCACCTCCGAGATCGTGGAGACGCTCCTCATCATGGAGGCGTCCGACCTGTTCCCGGGGCTGGACTCCGCGCCCGTCGAGCGGCCGCAGGTGCTGTTCCAGGACTCCATCCAGGACGATGTGAAGGTGCTGGCCGAGTCGGCGGCCCTGTACCGGCAGGCCGAGGCCATGTCCACGGAGACCCTCGTCGCGCTGGTCAACCCGGACAGGGATGCGGACTGGCAGGCCGAAGAGACCCGCCGGATCATGCGCGAGTCAGGCCGGGATGTCGCCGACCCGACGGCCGTCGGCGCTGAAGGCCCCGGCGCGCCCGGCTTCGGCGGGCCGCCCGCTCCGTAGCCGTGGGGAGGCGGTCCGATGCCCGTCTCCCCCGCCCTGGCCGAGGATCTCGCCGCGGCCGTCACCATGCTGTACGAGGACGCCGAGCTGGCCCTGATCGGCCTCCTCCGCGACGCCCTCGCCGAGGGCATCGACAGCCCCCGCTGGGCCGAACTGAAACTTCGCGCGCTCGGCGATCTCCGCGAGGCCGTCGAGACCGTCACCACCGCCCTCCAGAACGACGCCAACGGCGCGGTCGCTGAGGCCCTGGCCACCGCGTACGGCCGCGGCAGGCAGGCGGCCGTGGCCGAGCTGGGGGCGCTGGACATCGGCCGGGAGCTGAACGCGCGCAGGGTCCTGCCCGGGGCGCCGGCCGTCGACCGGCTCGCCGCCTCATACGCCGCCGACACCCGGCCGCTGTACCAGCGGATCACCCGCACCATCACGGACACCTACCGGAACGTCATCACCCGCGCATCGGGCACCCAGCTTCTGACGGGCATGACCCGCCGAGAGGCCAGTCAGCGAGCCCTGAACGAGTTCGCCGTCCGGGGGGTCACCGGGTTCGTCGACTCCCGCGGGGGCGCGTGGGAGTTGGCGACCTACGCCGAGATGGCCGTGCGCTCCGTGACGGCCCGGGCGGCGATCGACGGGCACATCGACGCGATGGCCGAGGTCGGCCAGGGTCTCGTGATCGTGTCGGACGCCCCGCTGGAGTGCCCGCTGTGCGCGCCGTGGGAGGGGGAAGTCCTCGCCCTGACCGGCCCGTCGGGCCCGCGTACGGTCCGGGTGGAGCACGCGGTGCAGCCGTCCGGGCTGCGGGCCGCGTTCCGGCCGCCTACCACGGTCGCGCTGCACCTCGCGGGCAGCCTGCCCGAGGCCCGCGCGGCAGGCCTGTTCCACCCCAACTGCCGCCACAGCCTCAGCCTGTACCTGCCCGGGGTGACGACCCGGCCGCCGCACCACGCGACGCCCGGCACGACGTACGCCGATACGCAGCGGCAGCGGGCGATCGAGCGGCACATCCGCCGCTGGAAACGCGCCGAGGCCGCAGGCTTGGACGAGGCCGCCCGGGCGAAGGCCCGCGCGAAGGTCCGCGCCTGGCAGGCGGCTGCGCGCGAGCACGTGGCCGCGCACGAGCACATCGTCCGCCAGCCCGCGCGCGAGCAGATCGGCCGCGCCCGCTAACTCAGCGGCGACGGCCCTGTTCCTTGCAAGACGATCTGCCACTCGGGGTCAATCTGGTCGGCGTGCTGAGTGACCTCGATCGTCAGGAATGCCGCCGCCGCTCGCCCTACTGACAGCACGACTTCGACCGGGCCATCAGGGAGCCCCCACACGGCACGAAGGACAGCAGGGTCATCTCCACACGCCTCACCCGCCCACCAGCGCGTCTGAACCGACGGCGCGCTGAAGTCCCACGACTGATCGGACTCGTTCACCCCCTCCTGGATCAGCACCTCCGGCAGGCTCAGGCCGCCGATCGTGGCCGGCCCTTCGTACGTCCGCGTCACCGTTTCCATGGCGCCCAGTGTGCTCTCCGCCTGGACGCGGCCGCCACACCCAGACTTCGGCCCGCCTGGAGCGGGCCGGGAACCACAGGCCCGCCAGGCGCGGGCCGTTCCGTAGTCCCCCGACGTCCGCCAGGCGCGGACGCCCCATGCCCTGGAGGGCACCATGAACCAGCGCTTCCTCCCCCGCCGTCGGCCCCGCGCCACCGGCTGGGCCCACCCCTACGGCCACGGCCCTTTCTCCCCCGCCCTGTACGCGGACGGAGGGGATGGCGACGGCTCCGGATCCGGCGCCGCCGGTGAACCCCCGGCTCCCACCGCGCCGGCCGCCGCCGGCAGCGCTCCGGCGCCCGCCGCCCCGGGCGCCGATCAGGGAACCGATGACACCAGCGACCTGCCGGCCACCGTGAAGCGGCTGGAGAGGGAGCTCGCCGACGCGCGCAAGGAGGCCGGCAAGGACCGTACGGCCGCCAAGCAGGCAGCGGCGGACGCGGCGGTCGCCGACCTCACCGCGAAGCTCGGCAAGGCCCTCGGGCTCGTCAAAGACGATGCCCCGGCCGACCCGAAGGCGCTGGCCGACGCGATCGCGCAGAAGGAGGCCGCGCTCACCGAGCGGGAGGCCTCCCTGCGGGCCAAGGACGTCGAACTCGCCGTATGGGCGCGGGCGGACAGGCAGTCCGCGAAGGCCGCCGCGCTTCTCGACTCCCGCGCTTTCGTGCGCGTGATCAGCGACCTGGACCCCGCAGAGAAGGGGTTCACCACCGCCCTCGACGACGCCATCAAGGCCGCCATCAAGGCCAACCCCGCCTTCGCCGCGGCCCCGGCAGCCACCGCGTCCGGCGGCGACCTCTCCGGCGGCACCCGCGAGGGCGCCGCCCGGAAACGCTCCGGCTCCCTGTCCGAGGCGATCCGCCTCAACTACCAGACCTGACCAGGAGTAACCCATGCCCGTGACCCTCGCCCAGGCGCAGCTCAACAGCGCGCCGCTCGTCGACTACGCCGTCATCGACAACCTCCGCCGCAACAGCTGGCTGATGGACCACATGGTCTGGGACGACACCGTGACCCCGGGCACGGGCGGGGGCTCCCTCGTCTACGGCTACACCCGGCTCCTCGCGCCCAGCTCGGCCCAGTTCCGCCGGGTGAACGAGGAGTACCCCGCCCAGCAGGCGACCCGCGAGCAGAAGACGGTTGCGCTGCACCCGCTCGGCGGCGCGTTCTCGGTCGACCGGACGCTCGCCAACCTCGGTCAGGCCGCGACGAACGAGATCATGTTCCAGATGTCGCAGAAGCTCACCTCTGTGCGCACCCGCTTCCAGCAGGAGCTGATCCTCGGCGACGTCGCCGTCGACGACGCGGGGTTCGACGGGCTCGACAAGAGCCTCACCGGCCAGTCCACGGAGTACCTGCCCCTGAACGAGGGCATCGGAACGGGCTACCTGAACTGGTCGCCGGCGGGCGTCACGAGCGAGGATCTCGCGATGAGTGCGTTCGACGCGTTCGACGACTTCCTCGCCCGGATCATCGGCTCCCAGACTGGCTCCGGCGACACCAACGCCACCGGCTCTGTACCCGCGGGCGTCAAGGCGATCCTCGGCAACACGAAGAGCATCGCCAGGATCAAGTCCCTGGCTCGCCGGGCGTCGCAGTTCACCGCGACCCGCGACGACCTCGGCCGCAACGTCGAGCGGTACGGCGACTGGGTCCTCGTCGACCTCGGCGACCGGGCGGACGGCTCCGCGCCGATCATCCCGATCCGGTCGGCGGACACCGACGGCGGCGGCGCGGGCGGCACGATCACCGGCCTCACCGACATCTACGCCGTCTCCCTGGGGCTCGACGCCTTCCACGGCGCGTCGGTCGCCGGGAAGCCCCTGGTGCAGACGTGGCTGCCGGACTTCTCCCAGGCCGGCGCCGTCAAGTCCGGTGAAGTCGAGATGGGTCCGGTCGGCGCGGTTCTCCGCAACACCAAGAGCTGCGGCGTGCTGCGCAACGTGAAGGTGGCCTGATCATGAAGCAGTACGAGATCAGCTCCCCGGTCCGCACGTTCACCGGCGACGTGGCGGGCGTGCCCTTCCGCAACGGCACCGGCTACGTCAGCGACGGCTCGGACGACGGCCGCGCTGCGCTGGCCTACTTCCAGCGCAGCGCCTATGGCATCCGCGAGGTCGAGAACGGCGACGCCCCGGTCGTCGTCGCCCCTCCGGCCGACTCGGCTCCTCAGCCGGTCGCGGGCGGCCAGATCGCGCAGACCGGCGCCCTCGCCGAGGGCCCGTTCGACCCCAGCGAGCACACCACAGCTGAGGTGCTCTCCTTCCTCGACGGCGCGTCCGCCGAGGTCGCGGAGCGGACCCTCGATGCGGAGGCCGCCGGCAAGAACCGCGCGAGCATCACCAGGCACCGTGAGGCCGTCCTCGCGGCCAAGCAGCCCACGCCCGCCGACGACAACACCCCGGCCCCGGCCGACGACACGAAGGAGGCCGGGAAGTGAGCACCGTACTCGGCGCATACCGCGGCAACGTCCGCGACGACCTCAGCTGGCTCAACGTCGCCGGCCGACCCGACCCCGGCGCGGTGTTCCACCGGGCCAACCTGCCCCGCGTCGGCCTCGACGACGTCACCGCGCTCGCCACAGGCGTCATGACTTCGGTGCCGGTCTACCTCAACGAGGGCGACCTGATCACCTCGCTCACGTTCATCTCCGGCGGCACCGCGGCCAGCAGCCCGACCGCGTACTGGTTCGCGCTGTACTCCGGCGCCGGCGCGCTGCTCGCGCAGACCGCCGACCAGACGTCCACCGCGTGGGCCGCCGACACGGCGAAGACGCTGGCGCTGGGCAGCGCCCAGAAGATCACCAAGTCCGGCATGTACTACGCCGCGATCATGGTGACCGCGTCCACCCCGCCTACCCTCGTCGGGACCGCCGGCGCGAAGCCGGTCCTGACCGGCGAGGGCAACCTGTCGCAGACGTCCGGCTCGTCGCTGACCACCACGGCCCCGGCGACGATCGCGACCCCGGCGTTCAAGCGTCAGGTGCCGCTCGTCCTGGCGACCTGATGGACAGCGGCATGTCTCCCGCCGAGGAGCAGGAAGCCGCCCCGCCGCCGGCGCCGCCGGTCCGGTACCGCGTCAGCGCGCCCGGGCCGGTGACCGGCGGCGTGATGGGCGTCGCGTTCGCCAACGGACAGGGCCTCGTCGAGGACGCGACCCGGTACGGGCCCGCCCTGGCCTGGTTCCGGGCCGAGCCCGGCTACCACGTCGAGGTCCTCGACCTGCCCGACCCCGAACCCGAACCGGCCCCCGAGCCCGCGGACAACCCGCCTGCGGCCGAGGAGCCGGTCGAGGGCGAGCCCGCCGAGGACACCCCTCCGGCCACACCGGCCCGACGACGAAAGTAGGGGCGCCATGCCCGTGATCAGCGACTTCTCCATGACCGCCAGCGTGGCCCAGACCAGGGCCCAGGACTTCACGGTCACCACCGACCCCCTCGCCCGAATCTGGGCCACGCACCTGGAATCCGGCACCGGCGCCGGCCAGGCGGACAAGGCGTTCCACGACCAGCGAACCCTGGCCGCCTCCGCCACCGAGGATCTCGACCTTGCCGGATCCCTCGTCGACGTCTACGGGGCCACGATCACCTTCGCCCGGATCAAGGGCCTGTTCGTGGTCGCGGCCGCGGCGAACACCAACAACGTGATCGTCGGCGCGGGCACCAACCCGTGGGCGACGCTGTTCACCGCGACCGGCACCGTGACCCTCAAGCCGGGCGCGGCCTGCGGGTTCTTCGCCGGGAGTGGTGACGCGGTGGGCTGGCCGGTCACCGCCGCGACCGGAGACATCCTCAAAATCGCCAACTCGGCGGGGTCCACGTCGGTGACGTACGACGTGGTCATCGTCGGCTGCTCCGCGTAGGAGGTAGCGGCCATGGCCCGCATCTACGCCACCGCGGAGCAGTACGAGAACTACACCGGAGCCGCGCCGCCACCGGACATCGACCACCGGCTCACGCGGGCCTCGGAGTTCCTCGACGCGCAGGTCTTCGCCTACTGCTCGTACGACGTCGCGGCCACCGGCACTGGGCTCCCCACGAACGCGACCGTCGCGGCCGCCTTCGCGCGGGCCACATGCGCGCAGGCTCAGTGGGGTGTGCAGATCGGCGACACCACGGGCGCGGCTGCCGCCGGCTGGGGCAACGTGTCGATCGGCTCGGTCCAGCTCGGCCGGTCGGTGACTTCCGTGTCCGGCGACGCTTCCCCGGCCCGGCAGGTCGCTCCCGCCGTGTGGGACGCCATGCGCTCACCCGACCTGGCTGCGGCCGGCTTCCGGCTGGGGGCGGTGAGCGCATGGGTGTGATCCCCGAGTTCCTGCTGCGGCACTGGGTGACGATCGAGCCGTACCTGGGGGACTCGGCCTATGGCCCCCAGTACGGGGCCAGCGTCGTCGCGAGGGCTTTCGTGGAGGAGAAGATCCGCACGGTTCGGGACCAGCGCGGCGAGGAGGTCGTCGCATCCACCACCGTCTACCTCCTCCCCACTCAGGCTTGCCCGCCCGAGTCCCGCGTGACCACCCCGTCCGGCCGTGCGGCCTCCGTCATCACCTCCACGCTGCACGACGGCGGCGGACTTCCCACACCAGATCATCGAGAGGTAACCCTCACGTGAGCAGGCAGCACACCGAACTCCGGTGGGAGGGCGGTCGGCTCGGCGCCACCCGGCGCGGCCGTCGCGGCGCGGAAGAGGGGCTCCAGCGGGCCCTGGAACACCTCCTCACCGAGTCCCGGAAACTCGTGCCGCTGCGGGAGGGCACGCTGGAGCGGTCCGGGCGCGTCGTCCGCGACGGCCTCGACGGGGCCGTCACCTACGACACCGTGTACGCGAAACGCCAGCACGAAGAGCTGACCTGGAAACACCTGCCCGGCCGGTCTCCGAAGTACCTGGAACTCCCGCTCAACCGGGACCGCGAGGTGCTGCTCCGACTGATGCAGGTGTCACTGCGGAGGTGGCTGCGTGGCTGACCTCCTCGACGGCCTCGCCCGCCACCTCGCCGCCCGCGGCCTCGTCTCGTACGACCCAGCCGGCCGCAGCGGGAACGTCTTCATCGAGTCCCTGCCCAGCACCCCGGACGTGTGCGTCGTCCTCGGCGTCTACGACGACGGCAGCGTGCAGGACTCCCGGATCGGCTACGACACCGTGGCCGTGCAGGTCCGCGTCCGCGGCACCACCGACCCGCGGGTCTCCCGCGCGCGGGCGCACGCCATCCGTTCCGAGCTGCATGGTCTGGGGCCGGTCGTTCTGCCGGACGGCACCGAGCTGCTGTTGTCGGTTGCCCGGAACGTGGCCGGGATCGGCGTGGACGACAACCGCCGCCACGAGCATCTTTTCAACGCGCTGATGCAGGTCCGGTCGGTGACCGCGCACCGCGTCTGATCCACCCCCTCCCCCTCAGCCCGCACGGCGTTGCCGACGGGCTTCTCGCCATGCCCTGAGGAGATCACCATGCCCGCCACGAAGTACAACGCGCGCGACGTCGTGTTCCAGATCGAGAACTACGCCTCGCCCGGCACCTGGGTCGCGATCTCGACGCTCGCGATCAACACGTTCACGAAGAGCGAGGACGAGGAGACCACGGACACGACCACGTTCGGGTCCGCCGGTCAGGCCGAGTCGATGAAAATGCAGATCGGCAAGTCCCTCCAGCTGGAGGGGTTCCGCCTGCGGGATTCCGCAACGGGCGCGCTCGACCCGGGCCAAGCCATCGTCGAGGCGATGAACGACCGCCTCGGCCCGAACTCCCTGACCGGGTTCCGGTACGCGCACACCACGGACACGACCTGGACCGTGTGGGCTCAGACGCGGGTGTCGCTCGGCGACCAGGGCGGCGGCAACAACGACGAGGTCAGCTGGTCGGCCACGTTCACCCGGTCCGGCCCGTCCACCACGGCGGCCAAGCCGTGACCGCCCGCAAGACCAGCGACACGCAGTCCTGGGACGACTTCTGGGCGTCCGTGTCCCGCCCGCAGACGACCACGATCCGAGGCGTCGAGGTGGCCATCCCGACCGACATGCCGATGCTCGTCGAGCAGCGCATCGAGGAGCTGCACGACTCGACCAACCTCGACGACATCGCCGAACTGGTCGGCATGATCTTCGGTCAGGACTGCCTCGATCAGTGGCGCTCGAACGGAATGGGCCTCGTCGAGTTCCGGGTCGTCCTCACCTGGGGCATGGCCAACGCCCGCGGCGCCGAGACCTCCTTCGAAGAGGCCTACAAGATCACCCAGGAAGCCGTCGCGGAGGGAAAAGCCCCGCCGAACCGGACCGCACGACGCGCGCGATCCGCCGCTACTGGTGGGCGCTCGAAGCAGATTTCCAGCGGGAGTACCGGCTCGGCCCGCAGGACATCGCGCAGCTGACCCGGCGCCGCTTCTACGTCCTGCTCGCCGGCCTGTCCGCGGACGCCATGTGGCGGCGCGTGGCCGGTGACGAAATCACGATCGTCGACGATCCCGACCAGATCAGGGCCGCGCTGGCCTCTCTCGCAACCTGACAGGGGAGGCCGCGCATGGCGCTGACCATCGGCGAACTCGTCGCCCGGATCGACGCCGACGACAGCGGGTTCGCGCGTGGGCTGTCGGCCGCCGAGCTGGAGATGCGCGGCTTCCAACGGAGCACAGACGGGCGCCTTCGGGCGCTCAACGGCCAGTTCAGCGCCCTGGGTGACCTGCGGGCCGCTGAGCTGCGGGTGCATGGCTTTGTGCAGTCCACGGACGGGTCGCTGCGCACCCTCGACGGCCGCTTCGCGTCGCTGGGGCGGCCGATCCGCCTCGACATCGACGGGGACACCAGCCGGGTACAGCGCGCGGTACGCGACGCCCAGGACTCCGTCGCCCGGTACACGACGGACGCGTCCGGGCGCCTGCGCGGGCTCGACGGCCGGTTCCTGTCCTCCGGCGAGCGGGCGGCGCTCGGGCTCAGCGGCGGCGACCGCGAGGGCCGCCGGTTCACCGCCACGCTCGGGCGGCTGGGCTCGATAGCTGGGGTCCTGGGCAGCGTGGCCGCAAAGGGGGGCCTCATCGCCGGCGCCCTGGGCTCCGCCGTGCCGGTGGCCGCCGGGCTCGTGGCGACGTTGCAGAACATCGCTCCGGCGGCCGGGGTTGGAGCGTCCGCGATCTTCGCGGTGGCGCAGGCCGTGGGCGCGTTCAAGATCGGTACGTCGGGGATTGCCGAGGCGGTCGGCGCGGCCGGGAAGTCGGCCGGCGCCGCGGCGTCCAGCGCGCGGGCGGCCGCTTCGGCGCAGCAGTCCCTGTCGGATGCGGTGAAGTCGGCGGCCCGCGCCAACGAGCAGGCCGCCAAGCAGGTCGCGAGCGCTGAACGTGGGCTGGCCGACGCTCAGCGCGAGTCCCGCGCGGCGCAGCTGGCCCTGAACGATGCCCGGGAGCAGGGCGCCCGGGACCTGGAGGACATCAACAACCGGCTCGCGGACGCCGAACTGTCGCAGCGGGACGCGGTGATGGACGTCGCGGATGCCGAGCTGGAGCTGTCCAAGGCTCGTGGGCAGGGGGACCCGCGCGAGATCGCCCGCGCGGAGCTGGCCTACGACCGCGCGGTGCAGCGCCTGAAAGAGCAGACGACCGAGACCGCTCGGCTCCGCACCGAGACGGCGAAGGCCAACGCGGCTGGGGTGGAGGGCTCCAACGCGGTCCGGCAGGCCCAGGAGCGGATCGCGGACACCCAGCGGACCGTCGCAGACCGGGAACGCGACCTGGCCGAGGCCCGCCAAGATGCCGCCCGCACCGCGGCTGACGGGATCGAGCAGGTCCGCCGCGCACAGCAGGCCCTCGCCGACGCGGGCGCGTCCGGCGGCGGGGCGGATCCGTTCGCGGAGGCCATGGCCAAACTGGCGCCCGCGGCCCGCGAGTTCGTCAACGCCCTGGTGGCGCTGAAACCGGCGTGGGAAGCGCTGCGCCTCGACGTGCAGCAGACCCTGATGCGGGGCCTGGCCGGGGAGATGACCCGCACCGCGGGCAGTGTCCTGCCGGTCCTGCGCCGGGGGCTGGTCGACTCGGCCGGCGCCCTGAACCTCATGGGTCGCGGTGTGCTGGATGCCGCGCGGGAGCTGGCCGACTCGGGGACGCTGGGCCGCGCGATGGCCTCGGCGTCGGCCGGGCTGCGGAATCTGTCGCGGGCGCCGGGGCAGGTCGTGACCGGGCTGGGGCAGGTCGCTGCGGCGGCGGGGCCCGCGTTCGAGCGGCTCACCGCCGCTGCGGCCAAGGGCCTGGATGGCCTGTCCGCACGGATGGCGTCAGCGTTCGAGTCCGGTCGGATGCAGACGGCCATCGACCAGGCCATCGGCCTGATCGGCCAACTGTTCGACGTCTTCGCGAACGTCGGCAGCATCTTCGCGAACATCCTCGGGCCGATGGAGACGTCCGGCGGGGGCTTCATCGGGCTCCTGAAAGACATCACCCAGTCGATGGCGGACGCCTTCGCGACCCCTGCGGTACAGGCCGGACTGAGGTCGATCTACGAGACGATGTCCGTTCTCGGCAAAACGGTCGGCCCGCTCCTCGCGGACGCGCTCCAGGCCATCGCTCCCGTTTTCACCGCGCTCGGCCCGCCCGTACAGATCCTGATCCGGGCGCTTGGTGCTGCACTCCAGCCGGTCATTAGGGCCCTGGGGCCAGTGCTGAAGTCGGCAGCGACGGCTTTCGGGTCGCTGATCACGGCTGTGGCGCCGCTGCTTCCCGTGTTCGGGAACCTCATCGCGGCACTGCTGCCGGCGCTGACGCCGTTCCTTGACGCCCTGGTGGTCGTCTTCGATGCTCTGGCGCCGGTCATCAAGCAGGTGGCCGACACGCTCGCCGCGACGCTCCAGCCGATCCTGGCTGCGCTGCCGGGCATCATCGGGCCGCTGGCGAAGATGATCGGCGACCAACTGGCTATGTGGCTGGGTGTACTTGGTGATCTCCTCGTCGAGCTCGCACCGAGCCTGATCATGCTGGGGCAGTCGCTGGGCCAGCTGATGGTGGCTCTGGCACCGCTGATCGAGATGTGGGCGGAGCTGTCCACCACGCTGCTCCGTGACCTGATGCCGGTCCTGAAGCCCGTCCTGGAACTGTTCGTCAAGATCGCCTCCTACCTGATCGGCGACCTGGCACGATCCATCCAGGACACAGCAATCCCCCTGGTCAGGAGCCTGGGGGCCCTCCTCAAGGGCGATTTCTCCGGCGCCGCAGAGTACGCAAAGACGGCCCTGCGCGGGTTCATGCAGGACGCGATCAAGCGTTTCACCGAGCTGCCCGAGCTGGCACGCAGGGCGCTCGGCGACATCGGCTCCGCGCTCTGGGACGCCGGGGCCCAGGCCATGGCCGGCTTCATCAACGGATTGAGGGCGATGGTCCCGAGCCTGAAAGATCACCTCGGCTGGATCACCTCCATGATCCCGTCTTGGAAGGGCCCGGAGAGCCTGGACGCCCGCCTGCTCACCCCCGCCGGCCGGTCCGTGATCGACGGCTTCCGACGCGGCATCAGCCTCGCCACGCCCGGCCTTGAGGACCAGCTGAACGGCCTGACCGGCAGCCTGCCCGGCATGACCCTCGCGCCCACCGGCGCGATGGCCGCGCAGGGCGGGACCGCGGGCGGCCCGCAAACCCGGGTCGTCGTCGAGCTGGCGGGCCCGCAGGACATGAAACAGCTGATCAGGCGGATCGTCGCCTCGGACGGCGGCAACGTCCAAACCGTCCTGGGCCAGCTCGTGTAGACCAGAGAGGAGGCCCCTGTGGGAGTGCACAGCCCGAGGGCGGAGCTACAGATCGGGGGCGTGTGGACGGACGTCACCGCCCCCGTCCGCATGGAGGACGGGATCCGGCACCGGCGCGGGCGCGGCTCGGAGGGCGCCCGCGTCGATGCCTCCCAGACCACCCTCACGCTCAACGACCCGACCGGCCGCTACAACTCCCGGAACCCCAGGTCGCCGTACTACGGGCTGCTCGGCCGCAACGTCCCCCTGCGGTACTCGGTGGACGGCGCGGCCGTCGCGCTGTCCATCGCCCCCGGGGACGCCGGCTATGCCTACTCCGGCTACAACGCGGCGTTCGCGGTGACCGACCTGGACGTCCGCGCCGATCTCACCCCCGTCGCCTGGACCGGCATCCGTCCCAACGGACCATTCGAGGTGTGTGGGCGCTACAACTACGGAGACGCCAGCTGGCACGTGGCCATCAACGCGGACGGGACGATCACGCTGGCCTGGTCACCCGACGGCACCGCCGCCCGCTCGGCCACCAGCACCGTCGCACTGACGCTGGCCCCCGGGGAGCGGGCAGCGATCCGCGTGACCCTCGACGTCGACAACGGCGCGGGCGGCCGCACGATCGCCTTCTACACGTCCTCGTCCGTCTCCGGCACGTGGACGCCGCTCGGCAGCCCCGTCGTACAGGCCTCCACCACCTCCATCTGGGCCGGGTCTTCGTCGCTCCGGGTGGGTGATATGCCCGACCTCGCCACGCAGGCCGTCGGCCGGCTCATCCACGCGGTGCAGGTCCGCAACGGCATCAACGGAACGATCGTCGCGAACCCGAATTTCAACGGCCTGGCCAGCGGCACCGGGAACTTCGTGGACTCCGCGGGGCGGACGTGGGTCGTGCAGGATGCGGCGGCCATCACCTCGCGCCGCACCCGGACCGTGGCCGAGGTGTCCGAGTGGGCGCCCCGCTGGCACATCTCCGGCAACGACGTCCGGGCACCGCTGACGGCGTCCGGGATCATGCACCGGCTCAACCAGGGCCGCAAACCGCTGCGGTCGACGCTGACGCGCGGCATGCCGAGCCTGAACCCGGTGGCGTACTGGCCGTTGGAGGACGGCGCGGACGCAACGCTCGCCTACAGCCCGGTCCCTGGGGTGTCGCCGCTGGCGCTGACCAGCATGAGGATGGGCGCTGACGCGACGAACCCGGGCTCGGGCCCCCTTCCGACGGTCGCGGCGGGCGCATCGATGACCGGGCTTGTGCCGACGCACTCCCCGGTGTCGTGGACCGTGGCATTCGTGTACCGGGTCACGACGGTGCCGAGTTCGTCGGGCCCGATCCTGCGGTGGACGACGACCGGCAGCCCGTGGACAATCTGGACGATCTACTTCGGCAACAACACCGCCTACCTGTCCGTCGAGGACGGTGTGGGCGCGACCACCCTCGTCGTGAGCACAAGCATGGCCGGCGTGTTCGACGGCACCTGGCGCCGCATGACCATTCAGGTAGTCCCCACCGGGCCCGACCTCTACGTTGTCGGCAACCTCGGCGGCAACCTCCTCACGAACACCACCATGGGCCGGGTCACCGGCATCGCCACCGACTACACGGCCGCCCTCGACGGCAAGGTCGCCTTCGGCCACTTGACTGTTTTCCCATCCTCTGCCGCCGACTACGAGCCGTACGACAGAGCCTGGCGCGGCGAACTCGCCGGCGCGCGTGTTGCCCGCCTCGCCGACGAGGAATCCATACCCGTCGACGTGTGGGGCGTCACTACCGCGCAGCAGGCCATGGGCTGGCAGGGCTCAGGGAAACTCTTGGATGTCCTCGCCGAGAGCGAGGCCGCCGACGGCGGGATCCTCCTGGAGGACCGCGACCGGCTCGGTCTCATCTACCGGGCCCGCACCACCCTGTACTCCCAGAACCCCATCCTCACGATCCCGTACGGACACCTCGCCGAGTTCGGGCCGCCGCGAGACGACGACGCCCGGATCCGCAACGACCGCACCGTCCGCCGGCAGAACGGCGGCTACGCCCGCTGGCAGCAGTTCAGCGGCTCCCTGTCCGTCTTCGACTGGCCCACCGGCATCGGTATCTACGACGACGAGGCCACGCTCAACCTGGCCGACGACTCGCAGTGCCAGCCGTTCGCACAGTGGCTCGTGCACCTGGGCACCGTCGACGAGGCCCGCTACCCCGAGGTACGGATCTACCTGCACAAATACCCGCAGTACATCGACGCGGTGACCCGCCTCGACGTCGGCTCCGTCATCCGCGTCACAGGCCTGCCCGCCCACCTGCCGCCTGGCCCGCTGGACCTCCTCGTCGAGGGGATCTCCGAGCACGTCGGCTCGGAGAGCTGGGAGCTGTCGCTCGTGTGCAGCCCGGCGAGCCCGTGGGTGGTGGCCATCGCCGACCTCGCGCGGGCCGCGCCGAACGGCTCGTCGCTGGTCTCCTCCGTCTCGGCCTCGGCGACGAGCCTGTCCGTCGCCACCCCGTTCGGGCCCCTGTGGTCCACCAGCTCCGGGGACTGGCCGATCCCCATCACGATCGGCGGCGAGGTCATGAACGTCACCGCCGTCACGGGCTCCAGCAGCCCCCAGACCATGACCGTCACCCGCGGCGTGAACGGTTTCGCGGGCGCGCACACCGCGGGCGACGCGGTGACGCTCGCCCAGCCCGCCGTCGCCGCCCTGTAGAGAGGAGGCCCGATGCCGATCCCGGCCGGGGGCACGATCTACGCCGCCACCCTCCAGCTGATCGACGCGAAACCGATCGCGATTCTCCAGCAGACGATCACCCAGTCCGTCGCGAACGGCGCGTGGGGGGTGATCACGTTCGACACGGAGATCACCGACCCGAACAACGGGCACTCCACCAGCTCCAACACCTCGCGGTACACCTGCCAGTACGCGGGCTGGTACCGGATCACCGGCCGCGCGGCGTTCGCCACCAACGGCACGGGCAGCCGCGGCTGCCGCATCCACAAAAACGGCAGCTTCATCCAGGGCGCCGCGAACCTCGCGGGCGCGGGCACCCTGAACGGCATCTCCGAGGTCAGCCACGTCCTGTTCCTGAATGTGTCCGACTACGTGGAAGTCGCTGGCGGCCAGAACTCGGGCGGTGCCTTGTCCACGTCGTTCTCTGGGGAGGCCGCGTCCATGATGTACGTCGACTGGATCCGGGCATGAGCGCCTGCGCGTGCGGCGCGTCGGCCGTGGTGCAGTGGCGGCGCCGGCCGGACACCGCCGAGCTGGAGCGGATCGTGCGGGCCGAGGAGGCACGGCGCGCGGCCGCGCAGGCCCGCGGGACAGTCCTCGACGAGGACACTCCGGCTCCTGGGACGGACGCGACGGTCGCGGTGTACGCGTGCGTCGACCACGCCCTGTCGCCGGATGCAGCCGCGTACGTGCACGAGGCGGCTTGCACGGGCCCGCGGAAGGGCGGCACCTGCGGCTGCCCCCCGCCGGCCGAGCCCGAGTTCCCCTTCGAACCCGCCGAGGAGCAGCAGGCCCGGCCGCTGCCGCCCGGCTGGTAGCCCAGCCCCGAACTTCACGCCCCGTCCAGCTGGCTGGGGCGTTCTTCATGCCCTGGAGGTGATCGCCCCATGGGCGAGATCTGGATTTCCGAAGCGACACGACTCGGCGACGGCGTCATCGGCGGCGCCATGGACACCCCGGACGCTGAACCCCGCTCCGTCTGGCACAGCACCGAATCCGGTGCCGGGCCGGCCGCGTTCCGCGCGGTCGCGAGCGGGCTCATCGATGACTCCGACGAGCCGCACATCCTCTACGACCCGACCACCGATGCCCTCGGCCAGTTCGGGCCCCTCAACCAGTCCGCCCGGGCGCTCCGCAACGCGGGCTCCCTGCGCACCAACCGCACCGGGAGGGTGTGCATCCAGATCGAGGTGCTCGCCCGCGCGGGCACCCCGTTCACCGGCTACTGGAAGCCCGGCCCGAACTTCGCCGCCCTGCTCCGGGCCATCCGCTCGTGGGGCGTTCCCGATGTCTGGCCGTCCGGACGGCTCGCACGGGCCGGGAATGACGACGTGTCCCGCAGTACCTCGACCTGGACGTCGAAGGGCGGCCACTACGGACACTGCCAGATCCCGGGCAATGATCACTGGGATCCGGGGGCCATCGACACGGTCGCCCTGCTCGCCGCCGGTGGGTCCGGCACCCAGCAGCCGAAGCCCGCCTACGAGCCCTTCCCCGGGGCCGCGTTCTTCGCCTCCGGCCGTCGCTCCCCGATCATCGCGGCCATGCACGCCCGCCTGACGGCCGTCGGCTGCAGCCGGTACCAGAGCAGCCTCAACGCGGACGTGTGGGGCTCCGGAGACAAGGCGTCCTACCAGGCGTGGCAGCGCAAGCTCGGCTACTCGGGTACGGACGCCGACGGCATCCCCGGCCCGACCTCCTGGGCAAAGCTCCAGGTCCCCAACGTCTGACCCCCCTCCAGCAGAAGGACTCCCCATGCGCATCTTCGGACGCGAACCCGTCTACATCCTCGCCTTCATCGCCATCTCCATGAAGCTGGGTGCCGCCTACGGCCTGAACGTCACCGAGACCCAGCAGGCCCTCATCAACACCTTCCTCGCCCTCGCGGTCGCGGTCGTCTCCGCGTTCGTCCTCAAGACCGGCGCCGCAGGGGCCGCGATTCTCCAGCTGGCTCAGGCCGGCCTCGCGCTGTTCGCCGGATTCGGCCTCGACCTGTCCGCAACCGAGCAGGCCGGATGGATGTCCCTCGTCGCCACCGTGCTGGCGTTCGTCGAGCACGGCCAGGTGACCGCCCCGGTGCCCGGCCTGCCGCTGGAGGGCAAGAGCGTCATACGCGGTGAGGTGCTCGCCTCCAGGCCGGTCGCGGTGGAGTACCGGGACGCCTGACCTTGCCGGACCCAATACAACAAGGGGGCGCCGTGGGCGAGCTCTTCGGATTCACCCCGGCCGACCTCGGCGTGTCCGGGCTCCTCGTCCTCGTCGTGCTCCTCATCCTCACCGGCCGCCTCGTGCCCCGCTCCACCCTGCTCGACATGCGGGAGGAGCGGGACACCTGGCGGGCCGCGCACGGCGAGTCCGAGGCCGCCCGGCAGGCAGAGCGCGAGCAGGTCACGGAACTGCTGGAGCTGTCCCGGACCGCCAACCACGTGCTGACTGCCCTTCCGAAGCCGGGGGAGGTGGACGCGGGTGCTCGCCTGGCTGAGACGTCTGATCGGCAGGGGTAGGCCGTCGGCCGGGCAGCGCGACGCGGGCGGCGCGCTCGCCCGGGCGCAGCGGGCCCGGATCCTGGCTGAGGCCCGCCGGCCGGAGGTCGAGGACGCAGCCCGGGTGCTGCGGACGGCCCGGATCGAGAACCACTTCGCGGAGCGAATCGCGATGGCCCTGAGAGGGGGCACCTGATGATGCAGCTGAGCCCGGACCAGTGGGTGAACATGGCCGCCTCCGGCGTCGCGGCGGCCGCCTGCGCCAGCTTCGCCCTCGTTTACCACCTGCGAGCCCCGTGGTGGCGCAGCGCGGTGGGCCGGAACCTGATGCTGCTCGCGGGGGCGCTCGGCGGGCTGTGCCTGTACACCGTCCTGATCATCATGTGGCCTACCGGCTGCCCGGCGCTCGCCCTGCGGGGGCTGCGCACCGTCATGGTCCTGGCCATCGCTGTCCTGATGGTGCAGCGCACCCGGATGGTCATCCGCGCCCAGCGCGCCGACACGCAGTAGGAGGCCGTCGTGGCCAGACGTACCGTCACCGGGTCGGTCGACGACCTGTTCACCGACGCCGCGGCGGACGGCGTTGCCGTCGCCCTGGCCGCGCTCCCCAGGCGCTGGACCGACACGGCGGGCGGGCGGATCCTCGCGGCCCCCGACCACCCGGTGGTCGTCACCTCCGGAACGTGGTCGGCGTCGCTGCTGCCGACGGACGAGCCGGGCATCGAGCCGGTCACCGGCCGGTACTACCGGCTGACGGAGTCCGTGGCCGGGGTCCCGGTCCGGGTCCGGGTGTTCGAGCTGCCGACGGGCGACGGCTCGACCATCAACATCAACGCTCTCGTCATCGAGGATCCGGGCCTTCCCGGCTACGTGCGCGGAGCCACCGGCGCGACCGGCCCGGTCGGCCCCACCGGATCGACCGGGCCCACCGGCCCGACGGGAGCGACCGGACCGGCCGGACCCCAGGGCCCGGCCGGCGCCACCGGCGCGAAGGGCGACACCGGGTCGACCGGCGCCCAGGGCCCGCAGGGAACCACTGGCGCAACCGGCGCTACCGGGCCGACCGGGGCGACGGGCGCCACCGGCGCGACGGGCCCGACGGGTCCTCAGCCGCCGCTCGGCGCGGCCGGGGCCGGGCCGACGACCGCCCTCAAGAGCGACGACCCGACGACCACGAACGCCCGGCAGCCGACCGTCCATGCGGGCACGCACGCGACCGGCGGCTCCGACCAGCTCACTGCGGCGTCGATCGGCGCGGACGCGGCCGGAGCGGCAGCCAGCGCGGTCGCCGCCCTCTCAGCGCTCACCCAGACCATCCCCAAGTCCGCGGACGAGACCCGCACGTCCGTGACGACGGTGTCCGACGACGGGCACCTGTACGCCTCGCTGGAGGCCAACTCGGTCTATCAGTTCTCCGCGCACCTCCTCTTCGACGGACCCGAGGCGGCCGACGCGAGCATCACGTTCACCGTGCCGTCGGGGGCCACTGGCGGGTGGACGCCGTTGGCGGGCACGCTGGGCACGACGGTCCCGGACGGCAGCGCGCAGCTGAAGATGGCGGCCCGCCAGTTCGGCTCGAACTCGGATATCGGCGTGATGGCCTCCTCGGCGACGCTCGCCGGGATCATGGCCATGCCCACGGGCATCGTCTCCACCGGGTCCACGGCGGGCCTGCTCCGGCTCCGCTGGGCGCAGCAGACCAGCAACGCGACGCCAGTCACCCTCAAGGCCGGCTCGCTCCTGCGGGTGGTGAAGACGTCCGGGTCGGGGCCGTCGGCGTCCGGGATCGACCTGGCGCAGGCGTACCCGCTGCCCTCGGATCAGGGGCTCCTCGCGTGGACGGGGGACCCGAACGACGCGGGGCACGTGACGGCGCAGTCGAATGCAGGTGTCGCGGGCCGGATCACGCTGGTGAAGATGCAGATCCGCAAGAGCATCACGTGGTCGCGGATCTGGTTCGGGCTGGCCGGAGTCGACACCGGCGCGACGCTCGCGAACTGCTACCTCGGCGTGTACGACTCGACCGGCACCCTGAAGGGCGTCACCGCCGACATCTCCTCGAACCTGATGTCCGGCGCGACCGGCAAGTCCGTCGACCTGGTAACCCCGTTCACCGCCAGCCCCGGCGAGCACTTCGTGGCGTTGCTCCTCAACGGCACGTGGGGCACCAACGTCCTCACTTTCAAGGCCACGGGCGCCGGCATCACCGTGAACTGCGGGCTGTCGGCGCCGCGGCTGAGGTACTCGAATCTGCTGACCGGCCAGACCTCCCTGCCGGCCACACTGGACCTGACGCAGCAGTCGACGAGCATCATCAACACCGGCTGGGCCAGCCAGTGGTACGGCGTCTCCTGAGCAGCAGAATGCCCCCTCTCGCCTACGGGCGGGAGGGGGCGCTTTCGTGCGTTACGACGGCGGCAAGAGCATGGCGTCGTAGACCGGGGACTCGGGGGCGTGCTTGATCTGTCCGACGACGTCGTAGCCCCATCGGGGGTAGGCCGACCGGGCGGGCTCGTTGTCGACGATGCACGTCAGCGTCGTCCACGGCTCGCGGCGCCCGACAACCATCTCGTCATGCAGAGCCCGGCCGATGCCCTGCCCCGTGAGCGTCGGCAGGACCATCAACTCGCGCAGCCAGAACACCTCGCCGGCCTCGGCCGCGTCGGCAGACTCTGCCGGAATTTGGCCAGCGAGGGACGCCCACCACGGCCGGTCCGGCGTCAGGGTGACCCCGTGGACGTAGCCCGCGAGGGTGCCGTCATCGAGGCGGGCGGTCACGACCTCGAAGCCGAGCATGTCGAACGCGGCCATGAGCCGGTCGCCGTACGTCGCCACGGAGAAAAAGGGGTCACCGATGTAGGGGGGCACGTTGTAGACGTCGGCGTACAGGGCGAGGAGTTCGTCGATGCGGGCGCGCGCCGCCTCAGGCGCGTGACGGGTGAAGGTGAGCTGGGGCGTGGTGCGGTGGGGCGCGGTGCGGTGGGTCATGCGGGGATTCCTCCCGTGCTCGGGCTACGCGATCTGCGCGGCGATCAGGTCAGCTGTCTCCCGCGCTGACGGGCTCGGGTTGCCGTGCAGCCGCTCCCGGACGAGGGTGAGCTGCCGTCGGTTACGCATGGAGGCCTGGCCGCCCTGGATGAGGCGCAGGGACTCCCGGGCGGCCTCGGCGGTGCGGTCGAGTTCGTGAGCCTGTACAGCCGCGTCCGCCAGACGCGCGAGGCACATGCCGCGGTTGCGGGAGTGCTCGATGTTCTGGAGGGCGGAGGACCGGTCGAGTAGCCGTACGGCCCGTCGGTGCTGGCCGAGGTCGGCTCGGCACATGCCCTCCAGGCACACAAGTTCGGCCTCGTTGAGGAACCGGGTCCATTCGGGGTCGCGGTTGGTGACGCCCTGGTCGAAGGCCAGCCACGCCCGCTTGATCGAGTGCGAGGCGTTCATCTCGTCGCCGAGCCGCGCGTAGCCCTGGGCCAGCCGGATTGCGAGGAGTGCGCTCACCCGCCCGGGGGCGTTCCACCGGGTGGCATGCCGCTCGGCGGTGCGGGCAAAACGGATCGCCTCTCGCGGCTTGCCCAGATCGACGGACTGGCGGGCCATGTTCGACAGGGTCCTGGTCGCCAGCTGGTCGTCGCCGGAGATCATTGCGGTGTTAAGGGCCTCGGAGAAGTACACCCGCGCCTCAGTCTGCTGCTCGGCGTCGTAGCAGAACCAGCCTAGGGACGTTGTGAGCTGGCCGGCGATGCCGTGCAGCTCCTGGCCGATGTCCTCGGTGTACACACCGTGATCTATCACGTGGTGCACCCATGACAGGTGCATCTTGGCCGTGCGCCAGAGCCGGTCGCCACCGAAGCGCTGATCGATGGCGTCGAGGTCGGCGGCAGTCGCGGTCAGCAGGTCGATCTCGTCCCGGCCGATGCGGAGCTCGGCGGGCGCGCGGGCGGATGAGGGATTGAGCCAGGGCAGGCCGATCACGGCTGCACCGACGCCCAGGGCTTTTCGTCGATCCACGTCCGGGATCATCTCCCGGGGCCCCGGCAGGCTGTCAAACGTGGCCTCGGTGAGTCCCGGGAATCCGAGCGCTTCAGGTCCGCGGCCGAACGCGGCCCGGAGCGCAGTCGCCTGGTCGGGGCGCGGCCACGGGGGGTTCCGCGACTCCCACGCGCGGTACGTTCGTACGCTGATCGCGTACCCGGGGCGGCCGAGTGCCGCGGCCCCGGCTCGCGAAATCTCCTCAGCGGCTTTCTCCTGGGAGAACCATCCCTGCGCGGTCCGGGCCGCAAACAGCCGCTCGTTGGCGGGGGTTCGCATCGCGTCGCTCCTGTCGTGGGGCTGACTCAAACCGTAGAAGGAACTGCCCTGCCAATGCACGTCGTGCGGCTCTTTCCGTCCAATCTCCGGTGCTGGTGCCTCCGAACTGCCGCTCAACTGCCGCTCAGCTGCCTCGCGGCCATCCGGCGCCACCGGGACGCTGATGTTCATCACCCGCTGACGACGGTAGGGAGCACCGCTATGGAGCCCGGCGAGACGCAGGCGATCGACGACCTCATCCGGCGGGCGATCGTGCCCTACTCGGACCGGCCGGACACCGAGGCCGTCGCCCACCTCATCGACGACCTCATCACCCACGGCCAGATCCTGCACGCCCGGGTCGCAGCACTCCCGCAGGAGCAGCGGACGGAGCGTGCCGGCGCGGCCCTGGTCGAGTGGGCGTACTTCGTCGACGCCGGCCCCATGGGGCGGGACGACCACGCGAACTGGAACCACGCGCGCGCCCTGGCCCGGATCCTGCGGAACCTCAGGGCGGCCATCGAGCCGCGGCCCAGCAGCGTCCGGTGAGCGAGTGGCAGCGGCAGGCCCTGTACGTCGTGATCGTGCTCGGCGCGCTGGCCGTCATCGTCCTCGGTACCCACTGAGGTGGTGATCATGATCCCTCGTGCGTGTCATTCGAGGCAACGCGGACCCCCGCGCGCCCGTCCACCGCGTAGCCTGCGCGCGAGATGACCACGACCGATTTCGCCCTTGAGGCCCGCTCGCGGGTGGCAACCCTGCTCCGAATGGCAGCCACCGCAGACGACCGCGTCCGCGCCCAGATCATCGAGTACGCCGCATCCACCCCGGACCCGCCGCCGTACGGCCCCGCCGGAATCCACACCCGCGGCTGCGGCCGATGCCGCCGTACGTCATGGCGGCAGCGCGACCTGTGGGTCTGCGCTAACTGCGGCCACGTGGAGGATGCATGACGTGCCACCGCTGCGGCCAGCCGATGTACCAGCACGAGGCCACTGCCGACCGATGGTGGTGCCGATGCGGGGCATGGCGGGACGTTGGCGAGTCGGCCGACCGGGTGGCCGCGCGCGAGGCTGAGACCGCCTCCGTGCTGGCTCTGCTCGATGCGGCTATCGCCGGGCGACGGTCGGGCGGCGAGGAACAGCGCATCCGTGACCGCGAGATCACCGACCAGATGGAGATCACGATGAGCCCGAGGATCCAGACGACCGGTTGCCCGAAGTGCGGCGGCACCATGTACAAGACGATCGAGACCGACGAGAACGGCAACCCCATCGGGGCGGGCCCGTTCGTGTGCAACAGCTGCGGGCACATGATGTGAGAGTCGCCCCGGCCGGCGATGCCCCGCCGGCCGGGGCTCTCCTTGAGTGTGGCTGGAGTCCGGCTCGGCTGGCCTGAAACAGCTGGCGCGGATATGCCGGTTAGGCAGTACGGTGTGGCCATGCCAAACCGTAGGGGCACGCTCCGCTTAGTCCAGACCTAGTCACGCACGAGGTGCGCGAGCGGCACGCCGATCGCGTCCGCGACGAGGATGAGCGTGTCCAGAAGCGGGCTGGCTTGCCCTTGCTCGATGCGCACATAGGTGGCGCGATCCATGCCACCAGCCCTCTCGGCCACAAACTGCTGCGACAAGCGTCGCGCCGTCCGGGCTGCGCGAATGTTCTGCCCAACCTGCCGTCGTCGAACGAGCACGTGATCGGGTACAGGGTTCGCGCGTGACACCCGTACAAGCTGACGTGATCAAGGGCAAAAGTATGTAGGGTGCACCCTACACATCGACCACGGGCCCCCTCCGCGATGAAGCCGCAGAGGGGGTTCGTGCTGTGCTGCCGTCACAGCCTCTCGCGCTGGGCCGTCCGTCGGCCATACCAGACCAGCGCCTGATTCGTCGTTTCGACGCCCAATTTTGCCCGTATCGCGGCAAGTTCGTTGGTGAGCATCCGCGGGCTGAGTCGAGCGGCCCGCGCGACGGCGGGAGCGTCGAGCCCGGCAGCCATCCGGTCCAGGATGAGGGCCTGGCGATCCGTCAGCGAGACGTCGTCCGGCCGGATCGCGGCCTGCGACCACGGCGCTGCCGCCTGCCAGTACCGCTCGTACTCGGACCGGGCCCACATCACGGACGCGCGGTCGCGTACGTGCCAACCGGAGTGGGGCCGCTTCCCTTCGCGCACGTGATCGTCGATGAAGAGGTGCCGCCGGTCGATCAGGACCATGCGGGGGAAGGGGCGGTCCAACACCCGCACCTCGCCTCCCGCGTCGGTGAATTCGCGCACGTAGTCCGCCGTGAGGCTGTCCCGCACCGCACCGACGCTGTACAGCACCCGGTGCTGCACTCCCCGCCGAACCAACGCCAGACTGCGTCTCGTGCCGATCGACCGCGCTTCGGGGGAACGTGCTTCCGGGACGGCCGGCTGCGCGGCGTAGATCTCCTCGCGGGCTTGCGCCGATACCTGGCCGAGCCTGTCGTTCACCTGCTGCATCGCGGGCAGGAACTCGGAGACGTCCGGGCTGTACATCCGCTGCGCGTCGAAGGCGGGCTGTAGGGCCGCCAGGGCCCCGATCGTGGCGGCGGCCTCGGCGCTGGCCCTGAGGATGGCCCTCTGGGCATCGAGGAGCCGCTGTGCGGCGTCCTTGGGGTCGATGGCGACCCAGCGGCCGGTCTCGTACGGATGCTCAGCCACGAGGCCGAGGGCGACCAGCCTCCCGATGCTTTCGGGGGGCACCTCCCGCCCTTCGGTGACAGCCCTGTAGGTCTCATGATCGTCCGATATCAAGCTCGCCTGCTGGCCGTTCATTTGCGTTCCCCCCAACTGCACGAGTGCCGTGTTCGGCACTACCGAATCTGGTACCACGTCACCTCTGGACGGGGTCAAGGGGGCGTGGGAATATCGTTCACCTGGAAACAAACAGCCGAAGGTGTGTTCGATTTCGATCGGCCAAGCGAAGGGAGAGTCACGTGACGAAGATCGCCAAGATCGTCACAGCGTGCGCGATGGCCGCGACCGCGATGCTGACCGCGACCGCAGCAGCATCCGCCGAACCGTCCACCACCCCGGTACAGGGCGACATCGGATGGGGGTCCCCCACCACCGGCCCGACCCCCGCGCCGTCCGCGTCGGCGGCCCCCTCGGACATCGGGTGGGGGTAGCCTCCCTGGCGGGCTGAAGATTGCGCAACGTCCGGCCCATCGTCGGACGTTGCCTCACGAGCGTGCCGGTATCTGCACCAGGTGACCCCCCGGGTGGGGCCGGCACAAAGACGAGGGCTCCCCGGCCATGAAGCGGCCGGGGAGCCCTCGTTACGTATTGTGCCTCAGACCTGCGAAAACGACCATGATCGATTGGGTGATTTTTAGGGGATGGGGTCTTTGAACGAGCCCACGCGAACACCCATCGAACCCCCGCGAACACGAAGGGCCCAGGCCTGGCAATCACCGCCTGGCCTGGGCCCCATCCATGTTTCCGCTGGTGGGCGCGGACGGTTTCGAACCGCCGACATCTGCTTTGTAAGAGCAGCGCTCTACCCCTGAGCTACGCACCCGTGGACGAGTGGACAGCCTACATGGCGGGCGCACCCCCCACGCAAACCCGTGAGCGTGGGGGAGAATGGAGCGGGGCAAGGCGGACGGGGCACGGGAGAGGGATTGTGACGACGGCATCCCGGCGGTGGTTCGGTGGGCGGGACGAGAGTCGGCGGGCGGACGCGCAGGCGGCCAAGGACGCCGCCGCGGCCGCGTTTTACGAGCTGGACACCGCGCAGCGGGACCTCAGGATCTCCATCGAGACCATCGCCGCCGCGGACGGGTCTCCCGCCGCGCGGCAGGCCACCGAGGGGTTCGCCGCGCTCGGGCGGCGGATCGACCAGGTGAGCCACGTCTACATCGAGGCGGTCGACGCGCACGACCTGGACCGGGTCGATCTGGAGGGCTCGGTCGCCGCGCAGGCGCGGGAGCAGCTGACGCGGGCGCGGGACGAGCTGGTACGGGTCAAGGGGGAGCTGGAGCGCTTCGAGCAGGGGCTGCAGCCGCTGCTGGACAAAGCGGAGACGCAGCTGGCGCGGGTCGCGCCGGCGCGGGAGCGGGCCAAGGCGGCGCTGCTGGCGGCGAGCGACGCGCTGGACGGCGCGCGGGCCGGGGGGATGCGGGCCGACGACCTGGCCGCGCGCCTGGCCGCGCTGGGTCCGGAGCTGACCCTGCTGAACCAGGGCGCGGCGCAGCACGGGGTCCAGGCGACCGTCCAGCGGGCGGACCGGATCTCACGGGACGCGGAGGCGGTGCGGGCAGAGGCGGCGCGGCTGCCGGAGCGGGCGGCGGAGATCGACCGGCGGCTGGTGAGCCTGCGGACCCGGGCGCAGGCGCTGCGCAACCGGGCGGACCGGGTGGATCCGGTGCTCAGCGAGCTGAGGCGCCGGTTCAGTGCGGCCTGCTGGCAGGACCTCCAGCAGGTCCCCGAGCAGGCGGTCCGGGACGTCGCGCGGGCCGAGGACCGGCTCGGGGAGGCCGGCCGGGCGCGGGAGGAACAGCGCTGGGCCGACGTAGGAGCGCTCCTGGAGGAGGTCCGGGCCTCGCTGGACGCGACCGACGAGGCGGTGTCGGCCGCGCAGGACCGGCTCACGCGGCTGGAGGCGGTGGCGCGGGATCCGAAGGCCGAGGTGGAGCGGACCCGGTTCGCGATCCGGGACGCGCAGCGGCTGGCCATGGCGGGCCGGAGCGTGCCCGATGCCCGGCACGCGCGCCCGCTGGACGAGTCGGTGGCGCGGGTGGAACGGGCGCTGGCGGGGCTGGAGGAGCGGCACCCGGATTACTGGGCGTTCCTGCTGGAGATGGAGGACGTACGGGGTGCCGTGGCCCGGGTGGTGAACGGGATCCGTACGGAGCGCGGGCACGGCTGACGGCCCCGGCCGCCCGGGCCCACGGAACCGGCCCCGCCGGCCCGGGCGCCGCCAGAGGTTGTCCCGGTGCCCTCGACGGCGGATGCTGGGAGGGGCGGGGGGGCCGGAGCAGAGGAGCGCACCATGGCTGCTGCCCGCACGTCCCACAGGCCGCCCCCGGCGCCACCGCAGTCGTTCGCGCCCCATGCGGCGTACGGGTGTCATGAGGAGCACGAGCACTACGCGCCGTACGTTGCCCACGAGCCGTACGGGACGGCGACCCCGCCCGAGAGTTCGCACCTCGTGCGCCGCCTGCTGCACCCCGTCAACGCCAAGCTCGACGAGCACCTGCCCGCGGACCACCGGCTCAACAAGATCTACCAGGTCGGCGCCGGTCTGATGGGTCTGCTGCTGGTCGTCTTCGGGATCCTCGGCCTCGTCCACCGCATCGGTTTCTTCAGCACCGGCGGTGACACGGTGCTCGCGCTGAACACCAACGGCGCGCTGAGCGTGCTGTCGATCTGCATCGGGGCGCTGCTGTTCGCGGGGATGGTGATCGGCGGAACCTTCGCCTCCACCCTGAACATCGTGCTCGGGCTGCTGTTCATCGCGAGCGGGTTCGTGAATCTGGCCCTGCTCGACACCAGCATGAACTTCCTCGCCTTCCACATGCCGAACGTGCTGTTCAGCTTCGTCGTCGGCGTGATGCTGATGTGGTTCGGGATGTACGGGCGGGTCGGCAGTGCCCTGCCCCACGACAACCCGTACTGGCGCGCCCGCCACCCCGAACAGGCGGCCCGGGAACAGCGGGGCGCAGGAGGGATCCGCACCCCCGAGCGGTGACGCGGCCTACGGGGCCCCTACCAGAGCGAGACCTGACCGCCCCAGTCGAGACCGAACCGCTCCGGCTCGGCCACGGGGCGCAGCCTCGCCTCCCTCTCCGACAGTGCCGTCGCCACCCTCACCGCCAGTGCGTCACGTACCCCCGCCCATTCCCGGTGCCCCTGGCGCGGAACCACCGGGACCTCGCGGATCAGCGTCCGTTCGGCTTCCTCCCCCACCGGGTGCCACCAGCGTCCGTCCGGGAGGGGGGCGATGCGTCTGGACTGTCTGACCGCGTTCCGCAGCGAGGCCGGGTTGTACCGGTAGCCCAGCGCCTTCAGGCAGTAGTCGAGGGCGTTCACCGTGAGCGGGCCGCCCGCCGTGGTGAGCACGACGCGGCTGACGTGCTCCAGGTTCCGCGGACCGGGCAGCGGACCGTGCCGGTACAGGGCGTACACCCCGGCTCCCGACCAGCAGAACCTTCGGTCGGAGGCGACGGCCACCTTCGCCGAGGCCTCCGCTATGGCGTGCTGGTGATCGTGCAGGGCGAGGCGCACCAGGTCCCGTACGTGGACGGGACCTGCGAGGGAGCAGGCGACCGCGTAGAGGGTCTCGGCCTGGCTGGCGCCCAGTGGGCCGCCGCAGCCGCAGCGGCTGCGCTCCCAGGCGGTCAGTTCCGCGCTGCACCGCCGACAGCGCCCGGCGGCGAGCACACCGGCCGGCCCGTCCGTCATCGGCGTGCCTCCGGCGCGGGCGGCTCCGGCCGACGCACCCCTGCGCCGGCCTGCCCGTCGGCGGCGTCCCCCAGAGTCATCCGCGGCTCCAGTCCAGCGTGCCGGCCGGAGCGGCGAAGCCCGGGGAAGCCTCGTCGTCGAACGCGCTGCCCAGGGCATCGAGGTAGCGGCTCACATCGGCCACGTCGATGACGTCGAGGTTCTCACCGGCTGCGGAGTCCATGACCGAATGCGCCTTGCGCAGCACGTCGCGGGGCTTGCGGTTGGACCGGCCGAACAGGGCGGAGATGGCTGCCGTCGTGAAGGGGTACAGGTCGCCCGGCGCCCGGGAGGAACCGGGTTTCACCGCCGCGTCGAGGTACCTCGTCAGCAGCTTGGTGGCTTCCGATACGTTCCGCAGCCCCGACAGGATCACCGTCCGGTGTCTGTTCGCCTCCGTCGTCTCGAACGGGGGGAGGTCCGCGAGCTCCCATGCCGTACCGATCGTGAGCGCAGCACGGGGGTGCATGGTGACGACGACGCTGAGCATGTCGGCCATCGGCAGGGTCTCCACGATCACGTCGCGGAAGCGCTCCGTCTCCAGGTCCCGCTTGGCGCGGGCCGTCGTGGTACTGGCCAGGTCCTCCAGTTGGTCGCAGCAGAGCAGGACGTGTTTCATGCCCGCGGCGGCGGCGAACAGCAGGAAGGTGGCCAGGTAGACCGCCCCGTTGCGGTTGCGTGAGGTGGGCTTGACCTGGTCGAGGTAGTCCACGGCGACCTTCGGATCCTCGTCGCAGAGCGCCACGATGAGCTTGTCGTCCGGCGGACCGAGCGTACGGCCGCGCAGCGAGCGGTACTCGTCGGCGACCACCTTGAGCAGCGTGCGCGGATCGTCGCTTCCGGTCCGGGTCACGAGCTCCTGACGCAGCAACTGCGACAGCGTGGCGTCCCCGTCGCCCGCCCGGAAGTCCGTCGCGTACTCCACCGCGGTGAAGAGCGCCGCGCCCAGTGAACGGACGTGGGCGGTGTCGAAGCTGGTCAGGAGCCCGCACATGGGGACCTCCGCGGCATCGTCCTCGTCCAGGCCGCTGGTGAGGTAGGCCCCCTTCCCGAAGTCCTTGTTGAGGATTCCGGTCAGGTGCTGCATGAGGACCGATTTTCCGAACCCGCGGGCGTCGGAGTCGCCGGGGGCCGTACCCGTCGACCAGATGTAGCCGAACTTGAGGCCGGAAAAGGCCGCCCCGAGAACGAATTTGTCGATCGCCTCGCGCAATTGTTCGCCATTGACGTTGGGTTCGTACAAAAGTCCGTTTTCTCGCAGGTCGGTACCGCCCAGCCTCGCGATTCCCGTACTCGGAAACGGATTGTTCTTGAGGCTCCACCGTTTCTTGAGCCAGACCGGTCCGGCCACCGGGGTGCATTCCTCGGTCATCGTTGCTCTTTCCCCTCGTCCAGGTGCGCCGGGACGACGCGAATGACGTTGAACACACGAGGCATGCCGCCTTGCGTGGAAATCACGAGCGGCCTCGTGGAGGCCGGTGTGGCCCCGTTGGAGGCCTGGTCCAGGTGCAGGCGCAAGCCCAGCCCGGCGTGCTTGCCCGCCAGGGCTTCGACCAGGGCGGCGTCGAACTCGTCGTCGCTGATGCGCTGGCGCCAGCAGACTGCGGCCCGGACCCTCCAGATGGGCAGGTACATGTCCCCGGACGCATCCACCTGCTGCTCCCGCCAGACGTGCAGAAGGGCGTCCAGGGCCGCGCGCCGCGCAAGGGGCCCGACCGTGCGCCGGATGGCGACGTCTGCGCCCTGCCCCGCCACTTCGGCGGTCGCCCAGAACCGCAGGGCCGGCGGCCCGGGGGCGTAGTAACTGAAATTGGCGAGGCCGAGGAACCGGGTCCACCGGCGCAGCAGTTCGTGACTGATGTAGTCGAGCCGGCAGCCGGCCGCCTCGAAGGCGAAGCGGACGATCGCTTCCTCGCAGGTGAGCGCGAACTGCTTGCGGCTCATCACCCGCTGGCGGGCCCGCCAGCGCCGGCCGGCCTTCTCCACGTACCCCCGGACGCTCGCGTCGATCGTCTCGCGCGGAGCCGTCCACCCGAGGCTCCCCTGACGCGCCGCCGCCGCCGCGTAGTCGACGAAGTCGCCCAGGAAGGCTTCCTGCGAGGGGTCCGAGGCGTTGCCGAACTTGAGGAGCGGCACGGTCAGGTGCGGCGCATCGGCACCGGGCCGGGCACCGACGGCCTTGAGGTAGCCCGCGAACTGGGGGTGCGCTTCCAGTAGTGCACCGGTGAGGGCGTTGTACCCCGCGCGCCGTTCCCTGCCCACCAGTTCGGCCCACTCCTCGCCCTCCTTGGTGAGGGTGAAGGACACGTCCGCGTGAGCGTAGGCCGAGCGCGGCGTCGAGGGCAGGATGTGCCGCTCGACCCAGCCGAGCCGCATCAACTCCTTCAGCACGTCGACCGTGTTGTACACGTGCCGCCTGCCGTCCCCCCGCGCCTGCTCCCACTTCCGCTCGTCGAACGATCCGTCCGTATCGCTCTCCCGGGACACGGTCGCCGCCTGCGTCACCAGGGCACAGCGGATCTCCTCGAAGGTGAGCCCGTTCGCCACGCCCAGGGCCGCGACCTCCACGTAGGCAAGGTCCTGGAGCCTCGGGATACCTGCACCGCCGACGCTCATCCGACCCCTCCGGTCGGGCCCGGCAAAGCCCCGACCCGCCCCCCGCTCCCACTGACCCACTTCGCCGGCACGGCTGCCTCCTTCTCTCGGTACGACGCCGAACTCAGCCAACTGTTCTGGAATGCGACGGCGTTGACAACGCTTATATGAATGTTGCTCTCCTCATGGGCCATGAGGAGAGCAACATTCATATAAGCCAACGAGTTTGGCCGGTATGGCCGGTCCACGAGCCGACGGGGACCTACAGTTCTGTCCACGCCCAGCCCGGGTCGATTCCTGCTCCCCCGGGACGGCCGTTCACGCGTCCACGCTGAGCTCCCCATTCGCATTTCCCTGGTCCGGCGGTCCTTCGCCCGTGTGCGCATCAGGACAGCAGTGGTGCCCTCCGCATCGCCCACACCCGAGAGGAACCCGATGAACAACGCGACGGAACCGGAATACGTGGACCAGGTCGACCTCTCCCGCGGACGCCCGGTCCGCATCCAGCAGGTCACCCCCCAGCGCTACTTGGCGATCATGCCGTGGGGGCAGCTCCAGAGCATCGTGCCCGACCCCCGGCAGGCGGAGATCCCGCGAGCGCTCCAGTACCTCTCGGCCGCACAGCGGGAGCAGGCCGAGCTGCGCAACGAGATCCAGCGGACGATCCAGGGCACCAAGAAGAAGGCCAATGCCAAGGACTACGCGAGCTACATCGCAGCGGGCCTGCGCGGCGACCGCGGTGAGCGCTGGGCCACTCCGCCGTTCGCCCTGTGGCTGCCCGGCGACATGGACGTCGTCCGGTTCAGGAGCCCCTTCGGCGACGACCTCCTCGCCTACATGCCCTTCGATGCGACCGGGGTGCTCGTCGACGCCGAGACGCAGCACCTCGCCCACATTCTGCTCCAGGAGGATCCGTCCACCTACCAGATCTCCAAGGGGCAGGTCACGAACCGCCTGGTGAGCGTCGAGATCTACCACCAGATCGGACTGCGGGACGCCCGGCAGATCTTCCACGACCGCAACCTGCTCGGCGTCATCCCGAACAAGAACGTCGCGCTCGCCTCGGACTCCAGCAACATGGCGACCAACATCACGTTCTCGCTGCTGGAGCGCGTGGTGATCCCGAGTTCGAACGCCGGTTCCGAAGCCCCTCTGGAGCGCCTGGTGTCGACGCGTCCTCGCCAGCTCAAGGCCACGGATCCCGAGTGGATGACCCTGTCCTCCCTGCGCGCCTTCGTGGTCACCGCCCTCTTCGGCCGTGCGGGATTCGACAAGACGAGCGGCTCCATCACCGAGCTGCCGCGAGGGTGTTCCGTGGAACTGGCAGAAGAGGCCATCGGTGATGCCGCCACCCTCATCTTCGGCGCCTTCGCCAAACAGTTCGACAACCGTGCGGACCACGTGATTGCGGCTCCCGCCATGCTCGCGGCGCTGGGCGCGGTCTCCCACCGGGCCATGCCCTGGGCCGCCGAACCCCGGCGGACGGGTGAGCAGCTGCTCACGCTGCTGTCCGATGTCAACTGGTCGAAGGACCCGTTGGTGTGGGACGGCAGCGTCGGCAAGGCGACGACCAATGCGCGCACCGGGGAGGCCACCCTCTCCCTGGCCGGAGGGGTGAAGGACAGCGGCTCGAAAACGGCAACGGCGCTGGAAGACCCCTCTTCGCCCCGCTACCGGCAGATCCGCAGCCGCCAGTAGGGCCGGGGCGGGCGCCGACGCGCCGGAGCGTCTCGCCGCGGCGCTTCACGGGGGGCGGGGGGCTGCGTAGCCTGGGGGCATGCCTCGTTATGAATACCGCTGCCGGACCTGCGACGACACCTTCGAGATCAGCCGGCCGATGGCCGAGTCGGCCGAGCCCGCCGACTGCCCGGCCGGCCACGCCGACACCGTCAAGCTCCTCTCCGCCGTCGCCGTCGGCGGCGGCTCCGGCGCTCCCGCCCCCGCGCGCGCCATGGGCGGCGGCGGTGGCGGTGGCGGCTGCTGCGGTGGTGGCGGCTGCGGCTGACCGGGACGCCGGCGGCGCAAGCGCTGACGCGCCGGCGCCGCCGGCGCGTCAGCGCTTGCGCGAGAGGGTGATTCCGTCCGAGATGGCCAGCAGGACGGATTCCGTACGGGGGTCCGCCGCGACGTGGTCGTTGAACGCGCGGACGGCCGCCCCCCGGCTCTCCGGCGACTCGTCCAGGACCGTCCCGTGGTACAGCGTGTTGTCCGTGACGATCAGACCGCCCGGGCGCAGCCTCGGCACGAGCTCCTCCCAGTAGAGGATCTGGCTGCCCTTGTCGGCGTCCACGTACGCCAGGTCGATGTGCGGCTCCGCCGGCATCGCGCGGAGCGTGTCGAGGGCGGGGGCGATGCGCAGGTCGATGCGGTCGGCGACGCCCGCCGCCTCCCACGCCTCGCGGCCGTACCGGGTCCACTCCTGCGACACGTCGCAGGCGATCAGGCGGCCGTCGGCCGGCAGGGCCTGGGCCATCGACAGGGCGGAGAAGCCGGTGAAGGTACCGATCTCCACCACGTGACGGGCGCCGGTCAGCCGGACCAGGAAGGCGAGCAGCGGCCCCTGCTCCTCGGCGGACTGCATGCCGGCCGCGTCCGGGAACTTCTCCCACGTCGTCGCGACCAGCCCCCGCTGGACCGCGTCCAGCGGGGGGTTGTGCGCGAGCACGTAGGCGTAGAGCTCGTCGGTGATCTTGGTGCTGTTGCCCTTGGTCATGCGCTCAGTGTCGCAACCGCCCTGCCCAGTTCGCGGATGATCTCCTCACCGGCGAGTACGCCCCCGGTGGCCAGGGCCGTCACCGAGGGCGCCGTCCAGCCCGCGTCGGCCAGCTCTCCGTGTCCCGGCCGCCAGGCCCGGTCGGCCGCGAGCAGCAGGTCGGCGTCGAGCAGGGAGTCGCCCGCGGCCAGGGTGCTGGTGGCTCCGGTGCGCCGGGCCACCTCCCGCATGGCCGCGCTCTTGGTCAGCGGACGCGGGACGGCGTAGATCTTGCGGCCCTGGAGGGAGACCCCCCAGCCGCGTTCCGCCGCCCACTCCTCCAGCGCCTTCAGCCACTCGTCGGGGACCAGCGCGCGCTCGACCACGAGGTACGCGAAGAGGTCCTCCGCCACCCGCGCCTTGCGCAGCCACGCCGGGTCGGACACGGACAGCAGGTGGGCGTGCACCTCCTCCAGGGGGGCGCACTCCCGCGCGAGGCGGGTGGCGACCGCGCGCCGCCAGTCCCGGTCCGGGACCCCGTCCACCAGCAGCTGACCGCCGTTGGCGCAGATCGCGTACGGGGCGGGGCGGCCGGGGAAGCGGATCCGCTGGTACTGCTTGCGGGTACGGGTGGTGGTCGGGACGAAGACCGCCGACGGGTCGGCGGTCAGCTCGGCGAGCAGTCCCGCGGCCGTCTCCGTCATGTACGACAGCGGCTTGCTCTCGTGCACCTCGACGCACAGCAGCCGCGGGGCCTGGGCATCGGGCATGGTCAGGGCGAGGGCGGCCGCCGAGTAGATGAGGGTGCGATCGAGATCACTGGCTACGAGGACGGTCACTTGGCGGCCACTGCCTTTCCGTCGGCGCCGGTGGCGCCGCGCGTGTATCGGGGGTGGATGAGTCCCACGCACGTGTAGGGCAGCCCGTCGACCTCCTCGACCGGCACCCCCCGCTGCTCCGCGAGCAGGCGTACGTGGTCCAGGTCGGCGCCGGCCCCGCGCTGGGCCAGGATCTTCCAGGGGACGCGGCGCAGCAGGACCCGGGTGGTCTCGCCGACGCCGGGCTTGACCAGGTTCACGTCGTGGATCCCGTACTCCTCGCTGATCCGCTCGACCGCCGCCCAGCCCACCCAGGTGGGGGTGCGGTCGGCGGCGAGCAGCTCCTTGACCTCTTCGTCCACGGCGTCGGCGACGGCGTCGAAGTGCGCGGCGACGGCGTCGACGAAGGCGTTGGAGACGTCGGCCCCGGCGAGCTCCCGGTAGAACTTCGCGCCGTGGAAGTCGTCGGGACCGACCAGGTCCGACCGCAGGACCGTACGCGAGACCAGTCCGGAGACCGTGGAGTTCAGGCAGGCGGAGGGGATCAGGAAGTCCTCGCGGGTGCCGTAGGTGCGCACGCACGAGCCCGGGTCGGCGAGGACGACGATCTCCGGGTCGAAGCCGTCGAAGGCGGAGAGGGCCTCGCGCAGCTCGCGCGTGATGGCGCCCTTGCCGGTCCAGCCGTCGACGAAGACGACGTCGGCCGGATCGTGGTGGGCGGCCAGCCAGCGCAGCGCGTTGGCGTCGATGCCCCGGCCGCGCACGATGGAGACGGCGTAGTGCGGCAGGTCCAGGCCGTGCCGGGCGCGGGCCCAGCGGCGCATCAGGACACCGACGGGCGTCCCGGCGCGGGCCAGGGAGACCAGGACCGGGGACGGGGAGCGCTCGGCGAGCACGGTCTCGGTGACGGTGCCGACGGCCCGGGCCATGCGGGCCGCGGAGGCGGCGAGGGCGCTGCGGTAGAGCTCCTGGTAGCCCTCGGAGGGCTGGTACTCCACCGGCAGGGACTCGGCGTAGTGGGCGCCGCCCGCCTGGATGGCCTCCTCGCGCTCCTCGGTCGGGGCCTCCAGCTCGACGCCGGAGAGGTCCTGGAGCAGCCAGCCGACGTCCTCGGGGGCGTACGAGGAGAAGGCCGGCCCGCGCAGCGGTTCGGCCAGGGCGGGCTCGGACATGATCGGCTCCTGCCGGTCGGGGCCGTACGGGGAAACGTACGAGGGGGCGGTGCGCGGGGCGGTCCTGGGGGCGGCGTACGCCGGGACGTACGCGGGGACGACGGCCAGCAGGACCCGGCCCGTGTGCGGGGCGAGCTCCGCGAGCAGCCCCGTGCGCAGCTCGGGGGTGTCCCCCGCGGAGTCCACGACGGCGACGACGGTGTCGAAGCCCGCGCCCTTGACGTTGTAGGCGTACCGGTCGCCGGGGCCGTCGGCCGGGGCGTCGTGGGCGGGGAAGACCAGCCGGCTGCGGATGGCGTAGCCGGGGTCGTCGAGGGCCAGCACGGGCGAGCGGGTCGTGGTGGAGAAGCGCACCTCGGACGCGGCGCCGGACTCCTCCAGGGCCAGCGCGAGCCGCAGCGGCGCGTACATCAGCTCCTCGTTGCCGAGTACGAGGACCCGCCCGGGCGCCCCGCCCAGCGCGGCCGCGAGCTGCCCGGCGAGGGAGGGGAGCGCCGCCTCCAGGGCCTCGCGGTGCGCGGGGGTGAAGCCGTGCCGGCCGCCGTCGGGGACCCCGGCGGGCCAGTCGAGCGCGACCCGGGTGACCGGGAGGGGGCGGCCCGCCGGGGCCGAGCTCCCCCGGCCGGACCGGCCGGCGCCCGCGGACCCGCCCGACCCGGCGGAGGGCCCGCCCGACCCGGCGGAGGGCCCGCCCGACCCGGCGGAGGGCCCGCCCGACCCGGCGGAGGGCCCGCCCGACCCGGCCGACCCGGCCGACCCCGCGCGGCGTCGTACGCCCCCGCAGGGCCTGAAGGGGGCGCGCGGCGGCGGCGCGGACTCGTACTCCTCGACCAGCGCCCGCCCCTTGGCCAGGACGCCCTCGGGGAGGGAGACCGTCCCGGAGGCGAGTGCGATGAGGTCGACGCGGGCGCCCAGCCCGTCGGCGAAGGCGGTCAGCCGGTCGCGGTCGGCGGGCGAGCGCATGTCGACGAGGGCGACGACCACGTAGTGGCCGCGCGGGTGGCGGGCGTGCAGGTCGCGGATGGTGTTCAGGACCGTGTTGCCGGTGGAGAACTCGTCGTCGACCAGGACCAGCGGCCCGTCGCCTGCCAGCAGGCGCGGGTCCTCGGGCAGCAGCAGGTGCGAGGTGGCGTGCGAGTGCGCCTCCTCGAAGCCGCCCGCGGTCGCCACTCCCGGCACGGGCCGGCGCGTGGAGTGCAGGTAGGGCGCGGTGCCCAGGCCGTCGGCGACGCAGTGGCCGAGGCCGGTCGCGGTCTCGGCGTACCCGAGGACCACCGCCGAGGCGGCCGCCTCCTCGCCGAGCAGCGCCCGCACCCGTCGCCCGAGTCCGTGACCGGCGGCGTGGACCACCGCCGGGGACTGCGGGACGTGCTTGCCCAGCACCTGGGAGACCAGCAGGTGGGCCCGCTTGGGGTTGCGCCGCAGGGCGAGCCCGAGCAGCGAGTCCAGCCGTGGCGCCGCCGGGTCACCGCCGTCCTCCAGGGCGACGCCCAGCCGGTCCGCGACCCAGTCTCCCGACCACACCTCGTCGATCGTCTTCCCCTTCTCCGTCTGTGCGGGGTCCCCGTCCATCGGGCCCCGTTCCCTCGGACCCGACCGGTCGGGTCCCCGCCCTGCCGGGTCCGGCCCTGCCGGGTCCGGCCCTGCCGGGTCCGGCCCTGCCGGGTCCGGCCCTGCCGGGTCCGGCCGAACCGGGTTCCTCCCGTCAGGATCCGTCCGCCCCGGGCGGCTCACACCTGGAGCCCGGCCGTGAGCAGGTCGACGAAGCCGACCTCTTCCCTGGCCACCCCGAAGACCTCGGCGCGCAGCATGGTGCGCTCGGCCCAGGCCCGGTGGGGCTTCACCTCGTTCATCTTGTTCGTGTAGGCCGAACGCATGACCCCGCCGCCGCCGCGCTCGGGGCGCAGGATGTCCTGGGCGTCGCTGAACTCCTCGTGCGAAACCACCGACAGGGCGTGGACGGGCGTGACGTGCGCCGGGTGGATGCAGGTCTTGCCCAGCAGCCCGTTGGCCCGGTCGAGCTCGATCTCGCGGAGCAGCCCGTCCAGGTCGTGCTCGATCAGGGCGGTGCGCAGCTCCTCCACGCCCTCCTCCAGGAAGGGGCTGCGGCGCAGCTGGGGCTTGAAGAGGCGCTGCTGGCTGCGGAAGTACTCCCACACGGGGCCGGTCACGGTGAAGCCGGTGCCGTCGGCGCGGCTGAGGACGTTGACCACGTCGGCGATGACCCCGGCGACGATCTGGACGTCGTAGGCGGTCATGTCGGGGGTGCGGCGCAGTCCGTACACGGAGCAGAAGTCGGTGACGCCGAGGCGCAGGGCCAGCACCCGGTCGCGGTAGCGGTTCACGGTGCGCGAGATGCCGGCGAGGGCCGGGGCCCGGGTCTCCAGGTGGAGGAGTTCGGGGCTCTCCAGGACGGGCATGGCGTACAGCCGGGGCAGTCCGGCGGTGGCCTCGGCTTCGGCGACGGCGTCGAGGAAGGCCGTTCCGCGGCTTTCGGTGAACTTCGGCAGTACGAATCCGGCCAGGAGCCGGGCCTGTCCGCCGAGCCGGCGCACGAGGTCGGGTATCTGCTCGGGCGTGCGGACGCGGATGAAGAGGAGCGGGAGGTCCTCGGTGCCCGCCGGGTCGGCGTCGAGGGCGGCGAACTGCCGTACGAGGTTCTCCTCGCCGCCCAGGACGTCGGAGTCGCTGATGGAATCCTCCAGGCAGAGGACCATGGAGACGACTCCGCGGTCCGCTTGCTTGCGGATGTCGGCGGCCAGCTGCGGCCGGGTGGCCGGGCTGTAGAGGGTCGCGCCGAGCGCGGCGGCCAGCGTCCGGGCGGGCGAGGACAGGGTGAATTCCACCGGCTCCTGGTGGAAGAGGTCCTTGCGGACGATGGGCGATATGTGCCCGAAGTGACGCATGTGCTTCCCCCGTACTGCCTCGGCGGCCCAACTGGCGTGGCCGGTAATAGTACGTACGAACAGGAGTCAAGAGTTCCTCAAGCACATGAAGTTCCGGTAACCCTCATGCACCATGCCCAGCTCCGTGCGTTCTGGACAAGGCCCTACGGGGGGCCGCATTGTCCCGGTCCCGTCCGGGAGGGCAGGATGACCGGCATGACGCACGCGATGCAGAAGGGCTCGAACATCCCGGTGGCCCCCGTGGCGGTCCGGGCGGTGCTGCGCTGGACCACCGGTACCGAGGTGCCGGACGTGGACGCCTCCGCGCTGCTCGTGGGCGCGGACGGGCGCGTGCGCTCGGACGAGGACTTCGTGTTCTACAACCAGCCCCGGCACCCCTCGGGCGCGGTCTGGCGGCTGGGCAAGAAGCAGCTGGGCGACGGGGTCACCGACGCGGTCCAGGCCGACCTGCGGGCCGTCACCCCGGCGGTGGACCGGATCCTCGTGGTGGCCTCCGCCGAGGACGTCCCCTTCCGGCGGGTCCGGGACCTGCGGATCCTGCTCTACGACGCCACCCCGGGCGGCGGCCCCGAGCCGCTGGCCTACTTCGACGTGCGCCCCGAGACCGGCGCCGAGACGGCCCTGATCTGCGGGGAGCTGTACCGCCGGGGCGAGGGGTGGAAGTTCCGCGCACTGGGCGAGGGCTACTCCGACGGGCTCGTGGGGCTGGCCACCGACCACGGGATCTCCGTCGACGAGAACGCCGCCGAGAACGCCGCCGAGAACGCGGCACCCGGCTCCGGCGCGGGGGGCGGGCCCGCCGACGAGCGGACCGCCGCCATGCGCCCCTCGGAGTCGGTGCCGCCGCTGCCGCCGGCCCCGCCCACCCAGGCCCCGCCGGCCGTCCAGCCCGCCTACGGGTATCCGCAGCCGGTGTCCCCGGCGCCGGCGCCCGCCGTGGTGCCGGCTCCGGCCGGGGACCCGTCGTTCCGGCTGCCGGTGCAGGGCCCGCAGTTCCTCCGGCGCTGAGGCGCGGGGGCTCCGGTCAGGCCTTGCTGCTCTTGTAGCCCCGGCCCCACTGGAGCCCCCATCCGTAGAGCCGGTCAAGCTCGGCCTGGAATCCGTAGACGAACTTCACCTCGCGGCGGACGATCAGCTCGCCCTTGACGTTCGCCAGGGAGACGACGGCGCAGGAGCGGGCCTGCGGGTGCCGCTCGTCGAGCGGGATCTCGATCCGCGGCCCGGCGGTCGGGTAGAGGGTGACCATGGCGTGGGTCCGGTCGAAGGCCGGGGTCTGGTCGTAGATGTAGACGAAGACGAGCATCCGCTTGATCTCGTCGGCGTGGTCCAGATTGATGTAAAGCGTCTCCCCGGAGCCCGAACCGAAGCGGTCGTCACCGCTGAGCTTGACGTACGGCGGGTCGTTGAGGTCGCCCAGCAGGTTGCCCAGCGGCTGTACGGCGCCCCGGGTGCCGTCGGTCAGCTCGTACAGGCAGCCCATGTCCAGGTCGACGTTGACCATGCCCTGGGTGTGCGCCTGCACCATGTCGGGTTTGAAGAGTTTGAACGGATGCCGCAGCAGCTGTCCGCTCTGGCCGGCCGGCCGGCCGCCGATGTCCGAGGTGCGCATGCGCCACGAGAGGTTCACGCGCAGATTGCCGTGCACCGCTTGCTGGCGGGTGAGCGACACCGTCGACTGCCGCCTGGTCAGCTCGATCGCGTTCGAGGACGCCTGCCCCGAGTCGAACCCCATGGCGCGCGCGCCCCTGATCCCGTCGAAGAACCCCATGTCCCAACCCCCCAGGTCGGCCCGTCCGCGCACCGGACGTGCGGCGGACGTGCACCGGATGTGCGGCGGGGCGGCCGCGCGGTCCGATGGATCCGCGCGGCCGCCCCGTCAAAACCGAAACGGTTCTGTGGAAAGGGTTCCGCATTCAGGGCCGGGTCACACCCCCGCCCCGACCTCCGCCTGTGCTCCGTCGCCGTCTCCGCCCTCCGCCGCGAGGCGGTTGTTGCGGCGCACCGAGGACCAGAAGGACCAGGCGATCAGCACGACGCCGACGAGACCGGTGATGATCTCGTTGATCTCGTACTGGATGGTGACGAGCAGGATCACGGCGAGGGCGCCGATGGCGTAGTGGGCGCCGTGCTCCAGGTAGACGTAGTCGTCGAGGGTGCCCTGGCGGACCAGGTAGACCGTGAGCGACCGGACGTACATGGCACCGATGCCGAGGCCGAGCGCCATGAGCACGATGTCGTTGGTGATGGCGAAGGCGCCGATGACCCCGTCGAAGGAGAAGGAGGCGTCGAGGACTTCGAGGTAGAGGAACATGAAGAACGCGGCCTTGCCGGCCATGGCCACGGCCGAGACGGGCTTGCCGCTCCGCTTGGCCTCTTCCTCCGCCTCGTGCTCGGCTTCCTCCTCTTCCTCCAGCTTGTTCTCGAAGAAGCCCGAGAGACCGCCGACGATCATGTACGTGATCAGGCCGAGGATGCCGGAGACCAGGACGGTCTGCGCCTTGTCCACATGGGCGCCGCCGTGCTGGTGGGCGTTGGCCGCGAAGGTCATCGAGGTGATGACGAGGACGATCAGGGCGATGCACGCCGAGAGCATGTCGATCTTGCCGAGCTTCGCGAGCGGACGCTCGAGCCAGGCGAGCCACTTGATGTCACGGTCCTCGAAAATGAAGTCGAGGAAGATCATCAGCAGGAACATGCCGCCGAAGGCGGCGATGGACGGATGAGCGTCCGTGACCAGCTGCTTGTACATGTCCTTGTCGTTCATGGCGAGATCGACCGCGTCGATCGGCCCGATCTTCGCGCTGATCGCCACGATGACCACGGGGAAGACCAGGCGCATGCCGAACACGGCGATGAGGACGCCGACGGTGAGGAAGATCTTCTGCCAGAAGGCGTTCATCTTCTTCAGGATTCCGGCGTTGACCACCGCATTGTCGAAGGAGAGCGAGATCTCCAGGATCGACAGGATCGCCACGATCCCGAAAGCGGGCCATCCCCCGTACAACACCGCAGCGGCCAGACCGAGCGCAGTGATTGCGAACGACCAGCCGAAGGTTTTGAGAACCACTGGCACCCCATCGTCTTGTACGGCTTTACGAAACGTTGACCCCGAAGTCTAGAGCGATGCCCCGCAGCCCCGACGCGTACCCCTGCCCTACCGCACGGAACTTCCATTCCCCGCCGTACCGGTAGACCTCACCGAAGATCATCGCCGTCTCGCTGGAGGCGTCCTCGGTCAGGTCGTAGCGGGCGAGTTCCTGGTCGTCCGCCATGTTCACCACGCGGATGAAGGCATTGCTCACCTGGCCGAAGCTCTGGCGCCGGCTGTCGGCGTCGTGGATCGAGACCGGAAAGACGATCTTGTCGACCTGGGCCGGCACCTTGGTGAGGTCGATGATGATCGACTCGTCGTCGCCTTCACCCTCGCCGGTGAGGTTGTCCCCGGTGTGTTCGACGGAGCCCTCGGGGCTCTTCAGGTTGTTGTAGAAGACGAAGTACTCGTCCCCCAGTACACGGCCACTGTTGCACAGCAGCGCGCTGGCATCGAGGTCGAAGTCCGCCCCCGTGGTCGAGCGCGCGTCCCATCCGAGGCCGACCAGGACCCGGGTGAGGTTGGGTGCGGCCTTGGACAGGGAGACGTTGCCCCCCTTGGCGAGTGTGACGCCCATGATGTTGGTCCTCCCCGGACGACGTGGTGATGGTGACACGGCCACCAACGGTCATGGTGGCAAAGCCGGACCGGCGCCGTACACACAGGTGCACGGCGCCGGTCGGACGGACTGCTCTCGGACTCAGACGTTGACGCCGAAGTCCTGCGCGATGCCGCGCAGGCCGGAGGCGTAGCCCTGGCCGATGGCACGGAACTTCCACTCCGCGCCGTTGCGGTACAGCTCGCCGAAGACCATGGCGGTCTCGGTCGAGGCGTCCTCGGAGAGGTCGTAGCGGGCGAGCTCGCTGTTGTCGGCCTGGTTCACGACGCGGATGTAGGCGTTGCGGACCTGGCCGAAGCTCTGCTGGCGGCTCTCGGCCTCGTAGATCGAGACGGGGAAGACGATCTTGGCGACATCGGCGGGGACGCCGGCCAGGTTGACCTTGATGGCCTCGTCGTCGCCCTCGCCCTCACCGGTGGTGTTGTCACCGGTGTGCTCGACCGAGCCGTCCGGGCTCTTCAGGTTGTTGAAGAACACGAAGTTCGAGTCGCTGGCGACCTTGCCCTGGTCGTTGGTCAGGATCGCGCTGGCGTCGAGGTCGAAGTCGACGCCGGTGGTGGTGCGAGCGTCCCAGCCCAGACCGACGATGACCGCCGTCAGGTTAGGCGCGGCCTTGGTCAGCGAGACGTTGCCGCCCTTGCTGAGGCTGACTCCCACAGGTCCTCCATTTGGTATGTGTGTGGGGCGGTGCCCCGTCGTGCGTTGCTACCCGGATCAACGTTCCGATCCTAGTGACGGGTTCCCGGCCGCAGGCGCTTTTCCCGCGACGGATCCGCCCCGGGCCCTCAGATGCCGTCGAGGGCCTTGATGTACTCGTTCAGGTCACGCGCGTCGGGCAGCCCGTTGACGACGCTCCAGCGCACGACGCCCTCCTTGTCGATGACGAAGGTGCCGCGGACCGCGCAGCCCTTGTCCTCGTCGAAGACGCCGTAGGCGCGGGAGGTCTCGCCGTGCGGCCAGAAGTCGGACAGCAGCGGGTACTCCAGGCCCTCCTGCTCGGCGAAGACCCGCAGGGTCGGCACCGAGTCGTTGGAGACGGCCAGCAGCTGCACGTCGTCGTTCTGGAAGCGGGGCAGCTGGTCGCGCAGCTCGCACAGCTCGCCGGTGCACACCCCGGTGAAGGCGAACGGGTAGAAGAGGAGCACCACGGCCTTCTCCCCCCGGAAGTCGGAGAGCCGCACGGTCGCGCCGTGGTTGTCCTTGAGCTGGAAGTCCGGGGCCTTGGTTCCGACCTCGATCGCCATTTTTCGCATCCCTTCGTTCCTGCGTCGCCGCACGGGGCTGTTCGGGTGATCCCCAGCCTAGGCGCGGCCGGGCCGCCGAACGCGCACACCCCGCCGACCGCGGAAGATCCGGGTCGACGGGGCGTGCGTCCGCTTCGGTGCGGGTCTACGGTCGCTTGGCCTTGGCGGCCTTCGGCGTCACCAGCTTGGTGGAGGTCCACTCCTTGCCGACGGGCAGGCCCTTGGCGAGGGAGAGGCCGGCCGTCTCGGCCGCCTCGCTGATGTCGCTGGCCTCGACGTAGCCGTCACGGCCCGTCTTGGGGGTCAGCAGCAGGATCAGTGCGCCGTCCTCGACCAGCTCGGTCGCATCGACCAGGGCGTCCGTCAGATCGCCGTCCTCGTCGCGGAACCACAACAGCACCGCGTCGGCGACGTCGTCGTAGTCCTCGTCGGCGAGCTCGCTGACGAGCTTCTCGACGGCGTCACGGAATTCCTGATCGACGTCGTCGTCGTAGCCGATCTCCTGGACCACCTGTTCGGACTGGAAACCCAGCCGGGCGGCCAGGCTCTCCGCGTGGTCCGCGGTCGCGCTCACGGGGTGCCTCCTGCTCATGTTCGGTGAATGTCTTTCGGCGGCGCGCGTACGCGCAGCATTGGGCGTAGTCCACACGGGCGCGGCGGATCGCGCAAGTACCCGGCCGCCGAGACCGTCGAAACGGTGACGATTGCGGCCGTCTCGCCGCAACTTTCAGGCTTCCCCGGTGTACCACTCGTGATTCATCCCACACCATTCCAGCTGATTCGGCATCGCATGAGGACTTTCCTACCTGTTTGAGGGACGAACGGCCTTACGAACCCCCTGATCGTCTTGGGCGTAAGGTTGCGATTTGGCCCGGTCCCCGGCAGTGCCGGGCGGCCGCTCCTTCTCCGCTCCAGGTGTTACCCAGTGGTAGAGGTGAAGATTTCGGCCGAGCGTAAGACCATGGGAGGCGGCGACCCAAGGCACGACTCCCCCGACAGCGAAGGAACAGCGTGGCTTCCGCATCCGATCGCAATCCGATCATCATTGGCGGCCTCCCCAGCCAGGTCCCGGACTTCGATCCGGAGGAGACGCAGGAGTGGCTCGACTCCCTGGACGCCGCGATCGACGAGCGGGGCCGCGAACGGGCCCGCTACCTGATGCTGCGCCTGATCGAGCGGGCCCGCGAGAAGCGCGTGGCCGTGCCCGAGATGCGCAGCTCGGACTACGTCAACACGATCGCCACCAAGGACGAGCCGTTCTTCCCCGGCAACGAGGAGATCGAGCGCAAGGTCCTGAACGCCACCCGGTGGAACGCGGCCGTCATGGTCTCGCGCGCGCAGCGTCCCGGCATCGGCGTCGGCGGCCACATCGCCACCTTCGCGTCCTCGGCCTCCCTCTACGACGTGGGCTTCAACCACTTCTTCCGGGGCAAGGACGAGGGCGACGGCGGCGACCAGATCTTCTTCCAGGGGCACGCCTCCCCCGGCATCTACGCCCGCGCCTACCTCCTGGACCGGCTCTCCGAGCAGCAGCTCGACGCGTTCCGGCAGGAGAAGTCGAAGGCGCCGTACGGCCTTTCCAGCTACCCGCACCCGCGGCTGATGCCGGACTTCTGGGAGTTCCCGACCGTCTCGATGGGCCTCGGCCCGCTCGGCGCGATCTACCAGGCCCGGATGAACCGGTACATGGAGGCGCGCGGGATCGCCGACACCTCGAAGTCACACGTGTGGGCGTACCTCGGCGACGGCGAGATGGACGAGCCGGAGTCGCTCGGCCAGCTGTCCATCGCCGCCCGCGAGGGCCTGGACAACCTGACCTTCGTCGTCAACTGCAACCTCCAGCGCCTCGACGGCCCGGTGCGCGGCAACGGCAAGATCATCCAGGAACTGGAGTCGCAGTTCCGCGGCGCCGGCTGGAACGTCATCAAGCTGATCTGGGACCGCTCCTGGGACCCGCTGCTGGCGCAGGACCGCGACGGCATCCTGGTCAACAAGATGAACTCGACCCCGGACGGCCAGTTCCAGACGTACGCCACCGAGTCCGGCGCCTACGTCCGCGACCACTTCTTCGGCGGCGACCAGCGGCTGCGCGCGATGGTCGAGAACATGAGCGACCAGCAGATCCAGCACCTGGGCCGCGGCGGTCACGACCACAAGAAGGTCTACGCGGCCTACGCGGCGGCCAAGGCGCACAAGGGCCAGCCGACGGTGATCCTGGCGCAGACGGTCAAGGGCTGGACGCTCGGTCCGAACTTCGAGGGCCGCAACGCCACGCACCAGATGAAGAAGCTGACGGTCGACGACCTCAAGCGCTTCCGCGACCGGCTGCACATCCCGGTCACCGACGCGCAGCTGGAGGGCGGCGCCCCGCCGTACTACCACCCGGGCCGCAACTCGCCCGAGATCCAGTACATGCACGACCGCCGCAGCGCGCTGGGCGGCTACGTGCCGACGCGCGTGGTGCGCGCGAAGCCGCTCCAGCTGCCGGACGACAAGACGTACGCGGCCGCCAAGAAGGGCTCGGGCCAGCAGTCGATCGCCACGACGATGGCCTTCGTCCGCATCCTGAAGGACCTGATGCGGGACAAGGAGATCGGCAAGCGGTTCGTGCTGATCGCGCCCGACGAGTACCGCACCTTCGGCATGGACGCCTTCTTCCCGAGCGCCAAGATCTACAACCCGCTCGGCCAGCAGTACGAGGCGGTCGACCGCGAACTGCTGCTCGCGTACAAGGAGTCCCCGACCGGGCAGATGCTGCACGACGGCATCTCGGAGGCGGGCTGCACGGCCTCGCTGATCGCCGCGGGTTCGGCGTACGCGACGCACGGCGAGCCGCTGATCCCGGTCTACGTCTTCTACTCGATGTTCGGTTTCCAGCGCACCGGTGACCAGTTCTGGCAGATGGCCGACCAGCTCGCGCGCGGTTTCGTCCTCGGCGCGACCGCGGGCCGGACCACCCTGACGGGTGAGGGCCTCCAGCACGCCGACGGTCACTCCCAGCTGCTGGCGTCGACCAACCCGGGCTGCGTGGCGTACGACCCGGCCTACGGCTACGAGATCGCGCACATCGTCAAGGACGGTCTGCGGCGGATGTACGGCCCCGACGCCGAGGACGTCTTCTACTACCTGACGGTCTACAACGAGCCGATCCAGCACCCGGCCGAGCCGGCCGACGTGGACGTGGACGGCATCCTCCGGGGCATCCACCGCGTCGCACAGGGCACCGAGGGGGCCATCGGGGCGCAGATCCTGGCCTCGGGCGTGGCGGTGCCCTGGGCGCTGGAGGCGCAGCGGATCCTGGCGGCCGACTGGAACGTCCGGGCGGACGTCTGGTCGGCGACCTCCTGGAACGAGCTGCGCCGCGAGGCCGTCGAGGCGGACCGGCACAACCTGCTCCACCCGGAGGAGGAGCAGCGCGTTCCGTACGTGACCCGCAAGCTGTCGGGCGCGGAGGGGCCGTTCGTGGCGGTCTCGGACTGGATGCGCTCGGTGCCGGACCAGATCGCGCGCTGGATCCCGGGGACGTACACCTCGCTGGGCGCGGACGGCTTCGGCTTCGCCGACACGCGCGGCGCGGCCCGGCGCTTCTTCCACATCGACGCGCAGTCGGTGGTCCTGGCGACGCTGACCGAGCTGGCCCGTGAGGGCAAGATCGACCGCTCGCTGCTGAAGCAGGCGATCGACCGCTACCAGCTGCTGGACGTGGCGGCGGCCGACCCGGGCGCCGCGGGCGGCGACGCGTAACGGTCATCCGTGAGGGGGGGCGCCGGGACACCTGTCCCGGCGCCCCTTACTCGTTCTTTACGATGCGGGGCATGAAGCAACCCTCCCGTCAGGCGCGGTGGGAGCGCCGTACGCAGGTCCCGCTGCTGGTGCTCGCCGTGGCCTTCGCCGTCGCCTACGCGGTGCCCATCGTCGCGCCCGACGCGGACGGGAGCGTGCACCGCGCGTGCACCCACGCCGAGTGGGTGGTGTGGGCGGCGTTCGCCGTCGACTACCTGGTCCGCCTCGCGCTTGCGGCGGACCGCCGGGTGTTCGTGCGGACGCACTGGCTGGACCTGGCGGCGGTGGTGCTGCCGCTGGTCCAGCCGCTGCGGCTGCTGCGGCTGGTGGCCACGCTGATGCTGGTGGGCCGGCGGGCCCGGATGGCTCCGCAGGTGCGGCTGACCACGTACGTGGCCGGGGCCGTGGTGGGGCTGCTGATGTTCGGTTCGCTGGCGGTGCTGAGCGTGGAGCGCGACGCCCCCCGCGGCAACATCAAGAACCTGGGCGACGCGGTGTGGTGGTCCTTCACCACCATGACGACGGTCGGGTACGGGGACCACTCCCCCACCACGGGACTCGGGCGTCTCGTGGCGGTCGGGCTGATGCTGTCGGGGATCGCCCTGCTGGGTGTGGTGACGGCCAACATCGCCGCCTGGTTCATCGCGCGCTTCGAGCGGGACGACCAGGTGGAGCGGCTCCAGCTGGCGGCCGTCCGGGAGCTCCAGCAGGAGGTACGGGCGCTGCGGATCGAGGTGGCCCGGCTCGGCGGCGGGGACCTCGGCGGCGGCGGGGGCCTCGGCGGCGGGGGCGCCGACAGCGGCCCGGAACGGGAGCCGGAGGCAGTGCCCGCCCCGGCCGCCGCCCCCGCCGACCGGTCCGGCCTTACGTCTCCCACACCTTGAACGCCCTGACCTGGTAGGGGGACTGGGGCAGCAGGACGCCGTCACCGGGGTAGGTCTGGAACTCCCCGGTCTCCGCGCACACGTCCGACTGGTAGGTGGTCACGGGGCGCCCGGTCCGGTTGATGAGCGACTGGTAGGTGCCGGCGGGGAGCGCGGTGCAGCTGTTGATGGTGAGCGTGCTGAGGTCGAAGATCTGCTTGGTCCCCTTGAAGTCCGGTTTCGTCCACAGGCACAGCTCGCCCGTGGCGCAGGCCGGCGCGGCTGCGGCACGGGCTCCGGAGGCGTGGGCCCCCGTTGCGGTGGCCGGGATCAGGGCGGTGGCCGCCAGCAGGGCGGCGGCGAGGGTGGTGGCACGAGCGGTGGTCCACGTACGCATGACGGTTCGGCTCCTCGTTGACGAGACGGGCCCCGGACGGTTTCCGAAGGCTCCGTGGCACCACGCTGACCTGCGGCGACGGCCGAGCGGAAGGGGCTGGGGGCGGGTCCACCCTGATAGGCGACAGCCCCGCCGGAACCGTCCGGCGGGGCTGCGCGGGGCATGCGGTTGACCCGGCGGTAACGGCCGGGCGGGCGCCTCAGATGTGGGCCGCGCCCGCACCGGCGGCGGCGTTCTCCCCGCGCTTGGTGAAGCAGGCCACGACCGCGGCGAGCACGGCGACCGCGCCCGCGACGGTGAACGCCGTGCTCATCCCGGAGACGAAGGTGTCGTGGGCCACGGCGGCGACGGCCCGGGCCACCGGCTCGGGCGCGCCGGGCGGCACCGGGGCGATGCCGACCTGGACCCCCTTCTGCGCCAGGTCGAGCTGCTCCGGGGTGAGCGGCGGCAGCTGCGCCCGCTCCCAGTTGTCCCCGAACGTGTTACCGACCTTGGCCGCCATGACCGCGCCGAGGACGGCGGTGCCCAGGCTCCCGCCGACCTGCATGGCCGCCTGCTGGAGGCCGCCGGCCACGCCCGAGAGCTCCAGCGGGGCGTTCCCGACGATCACCTCGGTGGCGCCGACCATGACGGGCGCCAGCCCGAGGCCGAGGAGGGCGAACCAGAGCGACATGGTGAGGGTGCCGGTGTCCGGGGTGAGCCGGGCCATCCCGAAGCAGGCGACGGCGGTGGCGGCCATGCCGGCGACGAGCGGCAGACGCGGGCCCGCCTTGGTGATGGCGGCGCCGGCCAGCGGCGACGCGACGATCATCATGCCGGTGAGCGGGAGCAGGTGCAGGCCGCTGTCGACCGGGCGCATCCCGTGCACGTTCTGCAGGTAGAAGGTGACGAAGAAGAGCCCGCCCATGAAGGCGAAGGCCATCAGGACCATCAGGACGGTGCCCGCGGACAGCGGGACCGAGCGGAACATCCACAGCGGGATCAGCGGCTCGGAGACCTTGGTCTCCCAGACGGCGAACACCACGAAGCAGACGGCCGAGGCGCCCAGGAAGAGCAGGGTCCTGGTGTCCGCCCAGCCCCATTCGGCGGCCTTGATCAGGGCCCAGATCAGCGAGAACATCCCGCCCGACAACAGCACGACGCCGATGAGGTCGAAGGAGCGCGGAGCGTTCTCGGCGCGGTGGTCGAGCAGGACGAACAGCCCGAAGAGCAGGGCGACGACGCCGACGGGCACGTTGATGAAGAAGACGGACTGCCAGTTGGCGTGCTCGACGAGCAGACCGCCGACGATCGGCCCGGCGGCGGTCGAGGCGCCGATGACCATGCCCCAGATGCCGATCGCCATGTTGAGCTTCTCGGCGGGGAAGGTGGCGCGCAGCAGGCCGAGGGCCGCGGGCATCAGCAGGGCGCCGAAGACGCCCTGGGCGACGCGGAAGCCGATGACCAGGCCGACGCCGGAGGACAGGCCGATCGCGGCGGAGGAGAGCGCGAAGCCGGCGATGCCGATGAGGAAGGTCTGGCGGTGCCCGAAGCGGTCGCCGAGCTTCCCGGCCGTGATCAGGGAGACCGCGAGGGCCAGCAGGTAGCCGTTGGTGATCCACTGCACCTCGGCGAGGCTGGCTCCGAGGTCCTTCTGGATCGCGGGGTTGGCGACGGCGACGATGGTGCCGTCGAGGGTGACCATCATGACCCCGATCGCCACGGCGAAGAGCGTGAGCCATGGATGGCCGCGCCGTCCTGTGCGGCCGTGCGCGAGGTCCGATTCCTTGGTGAAGGCGATCTGACTCGTCATGCCGCCAGGTTAGTGACAGTGACTGACACTTCACAGACGGCCCAACGAGACAGTCGCTGTCAGGTCCGTCACAGGTACCCTGACCGCTCACTCAGCGTCAGAAAGGACCCACGGTGATGACCGACCTGCGGCCGGCACCGGCCGCCCCGGCAGCCGGACTGCGCGAGCGCAAGAAGCGGCGCACCCGGGACGCCCTGCTGCGCTCCGCCCTGCTCCTGTTCATCTCGCAGGGGTACGAACGGACCACCGTCGACGAGATCACCGATGCCGTGGACGTCTCCCAGCGCACCTTCTTCCGCTACTTCGCGAACAAGGAGGAAGTCGCCTTCGCCGTCCAGGACCTCGTCGAGTCGCACTTCGTCGCCGCCCTGCGGGCCCGGCCCGCCGCCGAGGGGCCCTTCGCCGCCATGCGCGCCGCGGTGCTCGCCGCCTGGGACACCGTCGAGGAGGCCATCTCCGAGGTGGTCCCCGTGGACCTGTACATGCGGGGATACCAGCTGATCGAGTCCACCCCGGCCCTGCTCGCCGTGCACCTGCGGCGCTCCACGGAGCTGGAGGAGCGGATCGCCCGGCTGATCGCCGCCCGCGAGGGCCTGGACCTCGACGCGGACCCGCGCCCCCGGGTCGCCGTGGCCGCGTTCTGCGGGGTGATGCGCGTCACCGGGCGGCTGTGGGGGCAGGGCGAGGACGCGAGCGTCGCCGCGATCCGCCGGATGACGCAGACCTACCTCGACCAGATCGGCCCGGCCCTCGCGGCCGACTGGCGCGGGCCCCGGCCCGCGGGCGCGGGCGCGGCCGCCGCCGCGAGCTGAACGACACGTCCGACGCGGCCGGGGCGGGGCGGAAACCACTCCGACGGGGGTCGGGCCGCAACTGACCGTGACCGAGGGGGCGGTGCCGGCCCGCCCGGCCGTGAGACCGGTCACCCGGAGCGCCACGGGCTCGAGCGGTCTCCTACGCTGGCTCCAGTGAACCTGCCCGGCCACCCCGCCCACTCCGCCGACGACGACGTGTCCGTACGTCCGGCCGCCCTGCGCATGATGCTCGCGCTCGCCGTGGTCTTCCTGATGCTGGCGACGACCGGCTGGACCGCCGTGCACCGCCCCGAGACGCCGGCCGCCCCCCGCGCCCTCGCGCTCGCGGCGTGGGCCGTGGCCCGGATCGACGGACGGCCCGTACCGGCCGCCGACGCCCCCGTCCGGACGGTCTCCCGCTTCTTCGCCGGGCTCGACGGCGCCCAGCGGGCCCGGCTCGCCGACGGTTACCCGCTCGTGGTCGGCAACCTCGACGGGGCCCCGGCCGAGACCCGCTACCGGGCCAACCGGGCCGCCCTGACCCAGGCCGCCCGGGTGGAGGAGGCCCGCGGCAAGGACGTCGCGCTGACCCCCTCCGACCGCTCGGGCGCGATACGCCGCGCCCACCGCTTCGAGTCGCTGGCCGAGCCCGGCCGGCAGATCCTCGTCTTCGACCCCACCGGCTCGGGCCTCGCCGCCGAGGTGTTCGGCAACCTCGCCGCCGCCCGCCGGGTCTCGGTGATCGTGCCCGGCGTCGACACCGACGCCGTCACCTTCGAGCGCAGCCAGCGCCGCCTCACCGCCCCCGTCGGCATGGCGCAGTCCCTGTACGAGGCCGAGCGCGCGGCCGCGCCCGACGCCCGCAGCGCCGTCATCGCCTGGGCGGGCTACACCGCGCCCACCGGGCTCGGCGTGGACGCCGCGACCGGCCGGCTCGCCGTCCTGGGCGCCGCGCGGCTGGAATCCCTGGCCGCGGCCCTGCCCGGGGACGCGAGCGTGGCCCTGTTCTGCCACAGCTACGGCTCGGTGGTGTGCGGGGTGGCCGCGCACAAGCTGCCGGGCCGGGTGACCGACGTGGTGGTGGCCGGCAGCCCGGGCATGCGCGCCGGGAACGCCGCCGAGCTGCACACCTCCGCGCGGGTCTGGGCCATGCGCGACGAGGGCGACTGGATCGCCGACGTACCGCACCTGGAGGTCGGCGGGCTGGGCCACGGCGCGGACCCGGTCTCCGCGGCGTTCGGGGCCCGGGTGCTGTCCTCGGCCGGGGCCAGGACCCATACGGGTTATTTCGAGCCAGGGACGGCCTCCTTGGACAACTTCGCCAAGATCGGAACCGGCGCCTTCGGTTCCGTCGCGTGTGCGAGCGGCGCCGACGACTGCCGACGCGGAATTTCCGGCACCGGCGGCCACTGAGGGCCGTCGCCCCGGGCCCGTGGGCGTCGCACACGGGAAAAACGGCATGCCCGACGAGGGGGACGCGCGGGGGTGCGTCCCTCTACGATGTGCCGCATGGGTGACGTACTGGCCGGAAATCATGCCGTCTGGGAGTTCGACTCGGACTCGGTGCTCATCCGCTTCGTACGGGGGATACGGACGCCACGGCTCTGGCACGCGCTGGGCGAGCGGCGGATCCCCCTGGAAGCGTTGTCCGGGGTGAGCGTGGAGGCGACCGGGGGCAGGCGCGACGCGGTGGTGCTGCGCGCCGTGCCGCGTGCGGGCGCGGATCCGCTGGTGGAGGCTGCCGCCGGGCAGCTGAAGGAGGTCTGCGACCCGTACCGGCTGACGCTGCCCGCGGACCGGGCGGCGCAGGCGGAGGAATTCGCCGGGGCGCTGCGCGAGCGGATCGGCTCCGGGGCCGCCGAACCCTGCGAGCACTTCCTGGTGCACGTCCCGCCGCCACCGCTGCACCTGAAGGCGTACGACGCCCGGGTGGGCTTCGACGGTTCGGCCGTCACCTTCCAGTGGTCGCGCACCGGCGCCTCCAGCACCAAGTGGCGGGCGGGCGACCAGCGGTTCGCGCTGACCGCCCTGTCCGGCGTCGAGTGGGTCTCCCCCGAGCGCCCGGGCGTGGGCCACCTGCGCCTGCTGCCCAGGGACCCCGTCCCCGGGGCCGGCGACGCCCGCGCGGACCACGACCTGGCCGCCGCCGTGTTCGGGATCGGCTACGGGGCCGTCCACGAGTCGCTGCCGTTCGCGGCGGCCGTCCTCGCGGCCCTGCGCGCCCGCACCCCGGTGGCCTCGCTCCCCCGCGCCCGCTCCGCCGAGGACGGCCGCCTGCGGCACCTGAGCGAGCTCTACGGCGCGGGCCTGCTGACCGACTCGGAATACGAGGCCCTGCGCGAGCGCCTCTCCGCGGACGCGTAGCCCGCACCCGCACCCGAGACGCCCTAGCCCTCCTCGCGCGCCGCCGAGCTGAAGGTCATGTCCGGGTAGCGGTCCCCCGCGACCCGGTCCGCGATCGGCTCCAGCAGTGCCAGCTCCGGCCCGCTCAGCGTGATCCGGGTCGCCGCGGTGTTCTCGGCGACCCGGCCGGGCCTGCGGGTGCCCGGGATCGGGACCACCGGCAGCCCGTGCACCACCGCCCGCTGCTGCACCCAGGCCAGCGCCACCTGCGCCGGGCTGGCCCCGTGCGCCCGCGCGATCTCCCGCACCGGGTCCAGCAGCGCCGCGTTGGTCTTGGCGTTGACCCCGGTGAAACGGGGCTGGTCGCGCCGGTAGTCGCCGGCCGGCAGCTCGGCGGTGGCGTCCGCGAAGGACCCCGTCAGGAAGCCCCGCCCGAGCGGGGAGTACGGCACGAAGGCCACGCCCAGTTCCGCCGCCGCCCCGACCGCGCTGCGCTCCACGTCCCGGCTGAAGAGCGACCACTCCGACTGGAGCGCCGCGATCGGGTGCACCGCGTACGCCTCGCGCAGTTCCGCCCCGGTGACCTCGCTGAGCCCCAGGTGGCGCACCTTGCCCTCGCGCACAAGCTCGGCCATGGCGCCGACGGACTCGGAGAAGGGCACGGCCGGGTCGCGCCGGTGCATGTAGTACAGGTCGATCACCTCCACCCCGAGCCGGCGCAGGCTGCCCTCGACGGCCCGGCGGACGTAGGCCCGGTCGTTGCGCACGCCCCGGTGGGCGGGGTCGTCGCTGCGCTCGATGGCGAACTTCGTGGCGAGGGTGATCTCATCGCGGTGGGCGGCGACGAACGGCGCGAGGAACTCCTCGTTCGCCCCGCGCCCGTAGGCGTCCGCGGTGTCGAAGAGGGTCACCCCGGCGGCCAGTGCCGCGTCCAGGGTCGCCCGCGCGGCCGCCTCGTCGGTGTCCCCGTAGAACTCGCTGATGCCCATGCAGCCGAGCCCCTGGATCCCGACGAGGGGGCCGCCCGCGCCCAGCTCGACCCGCCCGATGGTGGTGTGCTCGGTGTTGTACTCCGTCATGACCGTGCCTTCCCCGCGACCGTGTTCAGCGCGTACGTCTCGATCTTGTAGTCCAGGACGCCCAGCGCGTCGGACAGCTCCGCGATCCGGGCCCGCACCTCGCGGCGGGTGTGCTCCAGCAGTTCCCGGCGCTCGTCGACCGTGTGGTCGCCCTCGCGGACGAGTTCCGCGTAGCGGACCATGTCCGCCACCGACATCCCGGTGGCGCGCAGCTTGCCCACGAACGCCAGCCAGCCGAGGTCCTTGTCGGTGAACCGCCGCTGACCCGAATGGGAGCGGTCCACGTGCGGCATGAGGCCGATCCGTTCGTACCAGCGCAGCGTGTGCTGGGTCAGACCGGTCCGGGCCTCGACCTCGCTGATCGTGTACCGCGTCTGCGTCAGGCTCTGGCTCATGGCTCCACGCTAAAACCCTGGAGTGCACTCCAAGCAAGTAGGCTCGACGGCATGGAGAGCCTGGAGTCCGCAAACACGCTGGAAAGCCTGCGCACCGTCGAGAGCTGGCCGGTACCGACCGCCGCCGCGGCCGTCGTGCGCGCCGACGGGAGCCTGGCCGGCTCCCACGGACCGCTGGACCACCGCTTCCCGCTGGCCTCGGTCACCAAGCCGCTCACCGCGTACGCCGTCCTCGTCGCGTACGAGGAGGGGGCGGTCGAGCTGGACGAACCGGCCGGCCCCGAGGGTTCGACGGTCCGTCACCTCCTCGCGCACACCAGCGGCCTGGCCTTCGACGAGCACCGCGTGATGGGTCCGCCCGGACAGCGCCGGCTGTACTCGAACGCCGGTTTCGAGGTGCTGGGCGACCACATCGCCAAGGCCACCGGGATCCCCTTCGCCGACTACCTCCACCAGGCCGTCTTCGAGCCCCTGGGCATGACCGCGAGCAGCCTGGAGGGCTCCCCCGCCAAGGACGGCGTCTCCAGCGTCCGCGACCTCGCGCGCTTCGCCGCCGAACTGCAGGCGCCCCGGCTGCTGGACGTCCGCACCGTCGCCGCGGCCACCTCCGTGGTGCACCCGGGCCTCAAGGGCGTGCTGCCCGGCTACGGGCACCAGTCCCCCAACGACTGGGGCCTCGGGCTGGAGATCCGCGACGGCAAGTCCCCGCACTGGACGGGCACCACCTCCTCCCCGCGCACCTTCGGCCACTTCGGCCAGTCCGGCACCTTCCTGTGGGTGGACCCGGACGCCCGCGCCGCCTGCGTGGCGCTGACCGACCGCGCCTTCGGCCCCTGGGCGGTGGAGGCCTGGACCCCCTTCACCGACGCGGTCCTCGCCGAGCTGCGCACGGCCTAGAGCGGCAGCTCCCAGATCAGCAGCTCGCCCGGGGACCCGGCGGTGATCTCCAGGCCCTTCTCGCCGGTGATCCGCGCCGAGTCCCCGGGGCCCAGTTCGGCCCCGTCGAGCCGCAGGTCGCCGCGCACCACGTGCAGGTAGACCCGCTCGGCCGCCGGTACGGGGACCCGCTCGCCCGCGCCCGGCCGCCGCACGTGCAGCACGGCGCCGGCCCGCGGAACCTCGTAGGGGGTACCGTCCGCGAGGCCCCGTACGACCTCGTACGAGGGTTCCCCGCCCGCGGTCAGCGGCGCGAGCCAGGTCTGCACGAACCGCAGCGGGGCCGCGCCGTCGTTGCGCTCCACGTGCCGCGCCCCGGCGCCGGCGCCGAGCCGCTGGACGTCCCCGGGCCGCACCAGGCCGCTCTCGCCGGTGGTGGCGTCCCAGTGGGTCAGTTCGCCCTCCAGCACCCAGGTGACGATCTCGGTGTGGCTGTGCGGGTGCTCGTCGAAGCCGGATCCGGCGGTGAGGTGCTCCTCGTTGCAGGCCAGTACCGGGCCGAAGCGGATGTTGTCCGGGTCGTAGGAGGACCCGAAGGAGAAGGCGTGGCGGGTGCTGATCCCGGCGTCCTCGTCCCCTCCCCGGTACCGGTCGGCGGCGCGGCGTACATCAATCATGGGGGTCACCGTAGCTCCCGGCGGAAGGGCGCCCGTGGACCCGCGTCCGCGCCGGGGCGCCGATAAGGCAGTCTTGTCCCGTGCCCCAACCCGAACGTGAGCAGTCCCCCGAGACCCGTCCCGCGCATCCGTCCCACCCGCACGGCGCGACGCTGCGGCGGCTGGAGAAGTCTTCCGGCCGGCTCGCCGCCAACGCCATCGCGCGGATGGACGAGACCCTGCCGTGGTACCGGGCGATGCCGCCGGAGAACCGGTCGTGGATCGGCCTGGTCGCACAGGCCGGCATCGCCGCGTTCACGGAGTGGTTCCGGCACCCGGAGACCCCGCAGGCCATCTCGACGGACGTCTTCGGGACGGCCCCGCGCGAGCTGACCCGGGCGATCACCCTGCGCCAGACCGTCGAGATGGTCCGTACGACGATCGAGGTCATGGAGACCGCGATCGACGAGGTGGCGGCCCCGGGCGACGAGTCCATCCTGCGCGAGGCCCTGCTGGTGTACGCCCGGGAGATCGCCTTCGCGACGGCCCAGGTGTACGCGCAGGCCGCCGAGGCGCGCGGCGCCTGGGACGCCCGGCTGGAGTCGCTGGTGGTCAACGCCGTGCTCTCGGGCGAGGCCGACGAGGGCGCGCTGTCGCGGGCCGCGGCGCTCGGCTGGAACTCGCCGGAGCACGTGTGCGTGGTGCTGGGCACCGCCCCCGAGGGGGACAGCGAGCTGACGGTCGAGGCGATCCGGCGCGCGGCGCGCCACCACAAGCTCCAGGTGCTGACGGGTGTGCTGGGCGACCGGCTGGTGGTCATCGCGGGTGGCAGCGACAACCCGATGCAGGTGGCCAAGTCGCTGATCGGCCCGTTCGCGGCCGGTCCGGTGGTGGCCGGGCCCGTGGTGCCCGACCTGCTGAACGCGACGAAGTCGGCGCAGGCCGCGGCGGCCGGGCTGAAGGCCTGCACCGCCTGGCAGGACGCGCCCCGGCCGGTGCTGGCGGACGATCTCCTGCCGGAGCGCGCCATCGCCTCGGATCCCTCGGCCAGGGAGCAGCTGGTGGAGGAGATCTACAGACCGCTCGAAGAGGCCGGTTCCGCTCTGCTGGAGACGCTGAGCGTCTATCTGGAGCAGGCGAGCAGCCTGGAAGGGGCCGCACGGATGCTGTTCGTGCACCCGAACACGGTGCGCTACCGGCTCCGACGTGTGACCGACGTCACCGGCTGGTCACCCTCCGACGTGCGTTCGGCGTTCACGCTGCGGATCGCCCTGATCCTGGGGCGTCTGGCCGACGGGGATCCGCAGTCCTAGAATTTGTCGGACATCAACAATTAGCCCGACGGTTCTTCGTCCCTGTCCCCACGGGCGGCGGGGACCGTCCACAAGAGAGAGTGTGAGGGTGCTCGTACTCGTCGCTCCCGGCCAAGGCGCTCAGACGCCCGGCTTCCTGACTCCCTGGCTCGAACTCCCCGGCGCCGCCGAACGCGTCGCCGGGTGGTCGGACGCCATCGGGCTCGACCTTGCCCACTACGGCACGAACGCCGACGCGGACGAGATCCGCGACACCGCCGTGGCCCAGCCGCTGCTGGTCGCCGCCGGTCTGCTGTCGGCGACCGCGCTCGGCGCCCCGGCCGCGTTCGGCGCGGTGGCGGGTCACAGCGTCGGTGAGATCACCGCCGCCGCGTACGCCGGCGTGTTCTCCGAGCTGGACGCGCTGTCCTTCGTCCGCACGCGGGGTCTGGCCATGGCCGACGCCGCCGCCGTCTCCGAGACCGGCATGGCCGCGGTCCTCGGCGGCGACCAGGACGTGGTCCTCGCGCACCTGGAGAAGCTGGGGCTGACCCCGGCCAACATCAACGGCGCGGGCCAGATCGTGGCCGCGGGCACCGCGGAGCAGATCGCCGCCCTGGTGGCCGAGAAGCCCGAGGGGTCCATGAAGGTCGTCGCCCTCAAGGTCGCGGGCGCCTTCCACACGCACCACATGACGCCCGCGGTCGCGGCGCTCCAGAAGGCCACGGAGGCCCTGGCCCCGGCGGACCCGGCGCTGAAGTACGTTTCGAACAGGGACGGCCTCGTCGTCGAGAAGGGCGCCGACGTCGTCGCCCGCCTGGTCGGCCAGGTCGCCAACCCGGTCCGCTGGGACCTGTGCATGGAGACGTTCGCCGATCTGGGCGTCACCGGGATCGTCGAGCTCTCCCCCGGGGGCACCCTGACGGGTCTGGCCAAGCGGGCGCTGAAGGGCGTTCCGAACGTGGCCCTGAAGACCCCGGACGATCTCGACAAGGCCGCGGCGCTCCTCGCCGAGCAGCAGGCCTGAGAGAAGGAGCCCACACAGCATGTCGAAGATCAAACCGGCCAAGGGCTCCCCGTACGCCCGCATCCTCGGCGTCGGGGGCTACCGCCCGACCCGGGTGGTGCCCAACGAGGTCATCCTGGAGACGATCGACTCGTCCGACGAGTGGATCCGCTCCCGTTCCGGCATCGCGACCCGGCACTGGGCCTCGCCCCAGGAGACGGTCGCCGCGATGTCCGTGGAGGCCTCCGGGAAGGCGCTGGCGGACGCCGGGGTCGCCCCGGAGCAGATCGGTGCGGTGATCGTCTCGACGGTCTCGCACTTCAAGCAGACCCCGGCCGTCGCGACCGAGATCGCGCACCGGATCGGCGCGGGCAAGCCCGCCGCGTTCGACATCTCCGCCGGCTGTGCCGGTTTCGGTTACGGCCTGACCCTCGCCAAGGGCCTGGTGGTCGAGGGGTCGGCGCAGTACGTCCTCGTCATCGGTGTCGAGCGGCTGTCGGACCTGACCGACCTGGAGGACCGCGCGACGGCCTTCCTGTTCGGTGACGGCGCCGGCGCCGTGGTCGTCGGTCCTTCGGACGAGCCGGCCATCGGCCCCACGATCTGGGGTTCCGAGGGCGACAAGTCCGAGACGATCAAGCAGACCGTGCCGTGGGACGAGTACCTCGGCAAGGACGGCGGGGAGAAGTTCCCGGCCATCACGCAGGAGGGTCAGGCGGTCTTCCGCTGGGCCGTCTTCGAGATGGCCAAGGTGGCCCAGCAGGCGCTCGACGCGGCCGGGATCACCGCGGAAGACCTGGACGTCTTCATTCCGCACCAGGCGAACATGCGGATCATCGACTCGATGGTGAAGACTCTGAAGCTGCCGGAACACGTCACGGTCGCCCGTGACGTGGAAACCACCGGCAACACGTCGGCCGCCTCGATCCCGCTCGCCATGGAGCGGCTCCTGGCGACCGGAGCGGCGAAGAGCGGCGACACGGCGCTCGTCATCGGCTTCGGGGCGGGGCTCGTCTACGCCGCGACGGTCGTTACCCTCCCCTAGGGCACGGGACCCGTTCCGGCCCTGATTCATCCAGTTAGCTACAGAAGGAGCGCCACATGGCCGCCACGCAGGAAGAGATCCTCGAAGGTCTCGCGGAGATCGTCAACGAGATCGCCGGCATCCCGCAGGAGGACGTCCAGCTGGACAAGTCCTTCACCGACGACCTGGACGTCGACTCGCTGTCCATGGTCGAGGTCGTCGTCGCCGCCGAAGAGCGCTTCGAGGTGAAGATCCCGGACGAGGACGTCAAGAACCTCAAGACGGTCGGCGACGCCGCGGACTACATCCTGAAGAACCAGGCCTGAGCCTGACGAGCGTTTGTCGCCACCTGGCGGTGGCGCCGTGACAATTCAGCACCCCCTGAGACGTGGAGAAAGAATTCCTGTGAGCCCGACCAATCGCACCGTGGTCGTCACCGGTATCGGCGCAACCACTCCGCTGGGTGGCGACAGCGCTTCGACCTGGGAAGGTCTGCTCGCCGGCCGGTCCGGCGTTTCGCCCCTGGAGGGCGAGCGCTTCGCCGAACTGCCGGTACGCATCGCCGCACAGGCCGCCGTGGACCCGAGCGAGGTACTGCCCCGCCCGCTGGCCCGCAAGCTCGACCGCTCCGCCCAGTTCGCCGTCATCGCGGCCCGCGAGGCCTGGGCCGACGCGGGTTACACCGCTCCGGCCGGCGAGGACGCGTCCATCACCCCGGAGCGTCTGGGCACCGTGATCGCCTCCGGCATCGGCGGCGTCACCACCCTGCTCGACCAGTACGACGTACTGAAGGAAAAGGGCGTGCGCCGGGTCTCCCCGCACACCGTCCCCATGCTCATGCCGAACGGCCCCTCGGCCAACGTCGGCCTCGAGGTCAACGCCCGTGCCGGTGTGCACACCCCGGTCAGCGCGTGCGCGTCGGGTGCCGAGGCCATCGGCTACGCCGTCGAGATGATCCGTACGGGCCGTGCCGACGTGGTCGTCGCCGGCGGCACCGAGGCGGCCATCCACCCGCTGCCGATCGCGGCGTTCGCCAACATGATGGCGATGTCCAAGAACAACGAGGACCCGACGGGCGCCTCGCGTCCGTACGACAAGGGCCGTGACGGCTTCGTCCTCGGCGAGGGCGCGGGCGTCGTGGTGCTGGAGTCCGCCGAGCACGCCGCCGCGCGCGGCGCCCGGGTCTACTGCGAGGTGCTGGGCCAGGGTCTGTCCGCGGACAGCCACCACATCGCGCAGCCGGAGCCGACGGGCCGCGGTGTCGCGGCGGCCGTGCAGAACCTGCTCGACAACACGAACCTGGACACGTCCGAGCTGGTGCACCTGAACGCGCACGCCACGTCCACCCCGCAGGGTGACACGGCCGAGCTGAAGGCGCTGCGCAAGGTCCTGGGCGACGACCTCGACCACATCGCGATCTCCGCGACCAAGTCGATGACCGGTCACCTGCTGGGCGGTGCGGGCGGCATCGAGACCGTCGCGACCGTCCTGGCGCTGTACCACCGGATCGCCCCTCCGACGATCAACGTCGAGGAGCTGGACGACGACATCGACGCGGACATCGTGCGCGGCGAGCCGCGCAAGCTGCCGGTCGAAGGTCCGATCTCGGCGATCAACAACTCCTTCGGTTTCGGCGGTCACAACGTGACCCTGGCGTTCCGCAGCGTGTAGCGGTCCCGGACACGACGAAGGCCCACCCGGACTCCGGGTGGGCCTTTCGCGTCGCCGGGCTCAGACGACCTGGTGCAGCCAGCGGACCGGGGCGCCCTCGCCCGCGTAGCGGAAGGGCTCCAGTTCGTCGTCCCAGGGCTTGCCGAGCAGCTTGGCGATCTCCGCCTCCAGGTCGGTCTCGCCGCGTGCCGAGCGGGCGAGCGCGGCGCGCAGCCGGTCTTCGGGGATCAGGATGTCGCCGTGCATGCCGGTGACGGCGTGGAAGATGCCCAGCTCCGGGGTCGAGCTGTAGCGCTCCCCCTCGGCGGTCGGGCAGGGCTCGGCGGTCACTTCGAAGCGGAGCAGATGCCAGCCGCGCAGGGCGGAGGCGAGTTTCGAGGCGGTTCCCGCCTCTGCCTGCCAGGAGAACTCGGCTCTCCAGGTGCCGGGGGAGGCGGGCTGCCGGATCCAGTCGAGGTTCACCCGCACCCCGAGCACGCCCGCAACAGCCCATTCCACATGCGGGCAGAGCGCGCGCGGTGCGGAATGCACGTACAGAACTCCACGTGTCGTCACCGGGACCTCCAGTGTGGGACGAGGTCGGGAATAAACTCCAGAAAACGGACAGTATGTGACGTGATGTAATGTAACGGAAATTATTTGACATTGCGTAGCGGCACCTGCGGCCGAAACGCCACGGGAAAAAGCTACCGTGCGCCGGGGGTCCTGGTGTGACGTACGGTCGCTCCGAGGGCCGTAAACACGGAGCATTCACTCAGCAGGACGCCCCCGGAGGGACGGGGGAGACGAGGGAGGGACCACGCGATGCGCACCACCGCTCCGCGCCGCAGCGTGCGCCGGACCGTCGCGGGGGCGGGCGTGGCGGTGGCCGTACTGGCCGCGTCGGTCACGGGCTGCGACTCGGACGGGCCGGCTGCCGGGGGTGAGCGTGGGGCGCAGGCCGCGGCCCCGCGCTGGAACACCGCGCCCACGTCGGTCGCGGCCGTCGGGGATTCCATCACCCGCGGTTTCGACGCCTGTTCGGTGCTGGCCGACTGCCCGGAGGTGTCCTGGGCCACCGGCAGCGATCCCGCGGTGCAGTCCCTCGCGACCCGGCTGCTCGGCGCGTCCGAGGCACCTGCCCACAGCTGGAACCACGCGGTGACCGGCTCGCGGATGGCGGACCTCGCGGGACAGCTCGCCGCGGCCGCGCAGAACAAGCCCGGCCTGGTCACGGTCATGGTGGGCTCGAACGACGCCTGTCGTCCGACGGTTTCCTCGATGACTCCGGTGGCGGATTTCCGGGCCTCTTTCGAGCGGGCCCTGGGGCAGTTGCGGGCGGCCTCGCCGGCCTCCCAGGTGTACGTGTCCTCGGTGCCGGACCTCCAGCGGCTGTGGGAGCAGGGCAAGGACGCCCCGATGGTGCGGCAGGTCTGGAAGCTGGGGATCTGTCAGTCCATGCTGGCCGACCCGCTGTCGGGGGCCGGGGCCGCGACCGCCCGCCGGGAGAAGGTGCGGGCGCGGGTGGTCGAGTACAACGAGGTGCTGCGCGAGGTCTGCGCGAAGGACGAGCTGTGCCGCTACGACGGCGGGGCCGTCTTCCAGTACCCCTTCTCCGCGGAGCAGCTGAGCCGTTGGGACTGGTTCCACCCGGGTCGGGACGGGCAGGCGCGGCTCGCGGAACTCGCGCACCGACAGGTGACGGCGGCGCAGCCTCCGCGTTGACGCCGAAGGACCGGGGGCGGGTGTCAGGGCCCGCCCCCGGTCCGGTCCATCGGCCGTTTTCATGGTTGTTTTCCGGCCAAGTCGGCCCTACGGCGTGTCGCGCGGGTCAGCGGACCGCCGGGCGGGTCACAGGTCGAGGGTGACCGACAGCCGGGTGTCGGCGTGCGAGTGGCTCGCGCGGACCTCGTACGTCCCGCCGATCCGCTGCCAGCCGTGCCCGGTCTCGTCCCAGATCTCGAAGGCGCGGGCGGGCAGCGGGATGCGCACCTCGACGCTCTCGCCGGGGGCCGCCTCGACGCCCGCGAAGGCCGCCAGCCAGCTCGCGGGACGCTCGACGGGGTCGGCTACGGGGGCCAGGTAGACCTGGACCACCTCGCGGCCCGGCCGGGTGCCGGTGTTGGTCAGGCGCACCCGGGCCGTGCCGTCGGTGACGTCGAGGGACTCGTAGGCCCAGTCGGTGTAGCCGAGGCCGTGGCCGAAGGGGTAGGCGGGGCTCACGCCGTGCTTCTCGTAGGCGCGGTAGCCGATGAACAGGCCCTCCTCGTACTCCAGGCGCCCGTCGGTGGGGATGACCTCGGTGACGGGCGCGTCGGCGAAGGCGGCCGGCCAGGTGGTGGGCAGGCGCCCGCCCGGCTCGGCGTGTCCGAGGAGCACGTCGGCCAGCGCGGCCCCGCCCTCCTGCCCGGGGAACCAGGTGAGCAGGACGGCGGCGACCTCCTCGCGCCACGGCATTTCGACCGGCGAGCCGGCGTTCACGACGACCACGGTGTTCGGGTTCACGGCGGCGACGGCGCGCACGAGGTCGTCCTGGCGGCCCGGGAGGGTGAGGTCGCGGCGGTCGTAGCCCTCGGACTCCACGCGGTCGGTGGTGGCGACGACCACGACGGCGGTGTCGGCCTCCCGGGCGGCCGAGACGGCCTGCGCGATCAGCTCGTCGGGGTCGAGGCGCGGGCCGAGGTGGAGCAGGGAGAACATGATCGCCTTGAGCGGGATCGCGCTCATGTCGGGGACCTGGTAGGTCAGCGAGACCTCGACGGGCTCCCCCTCGGTCAGGGACAGCCGGGCGCGTTCGCTGGGGGCGCCGAAGAAGGCCTCGAAGGGGTCGGCCTCGTCGCCCACCTCCTGGACCCCCTCCCACAGGGTCCGGCCGCCGACGGCGAGGGTGAAGGCACCCAGTCCGCGGGTGCCGAAGACGTGCTCGCCGCTCTCGCGCGGCACGAAGGTGCCGATGACCTCGATGCTCGCCATCGTCTCGTACGTGGCGCCCTCGGGCAGGTCGTCGCCGATCCACTGCACCTGGCCGCTGGGCAGGGTGCCCTCGCCGAGGACGGTCCCGGAGGCGTCGCGGCAGACGGCGCGCAGCGCGAAGCCCTTGTCGGCGGGGACGGGCTCCTCGCTCGGGTCGGCCCCGATGCTGTAGCTGAGCGCGCCCTCGGGGAGCGCGGCGGCGAGCCCGTCGAGCGGGGACACCACCCGCTCGGGGAAGACCGTCGCGGAGCCGCCGCCGAGCACGCGGGCGTCGCGGGCGGCGGCGCCGGAGAGGGCGACGGAGCCGAGGGCCGCCGCGCCGAGCGGCAGGGCGCCGTCGGCGTTGCGCACGAGGACGAAGCCGCGTACGGCCAGTTCGCGGGCCAGGGCCTGCCCGTCGAGCTCCGCGGGCGGCTCGCCGACCGCGGCGGGGGCGCCGTCCAGCAGGCCGACGCGGGCGGCGAGGCGCAGGACGTTGCGCACGGCCGCGTCGACGGCGGACTCGGGGACCTCCCCGGCGCGGACGGCCGCGGCGAGGGCGGGCCCGTAGACGGTCTGCGGGCCGGGCATGGCCACGTCCAGGCCGCCGAGGATGTCCCCGGTGGTGGATCGGGCGGCCATCCAGTCCGAGACGTTGTAGCCGTCGAAGCCCCACTCGGCGCGCAGGACCTCGTTCACCAGGTACTGGTTCTCGGTCATGGAGATGCCGTTGACCCGGTTGTAGGAGGTCATGATGCCCCACGGGTGGGCGTTGACCACGATGGCCTCGAAGGGCGCGAGGTACAGCTCGCGCAGCGGCCGGGGGGCGATGACGCAGTCGACGGTGAAGCGTTCCGTCTCGGCGTCGTTGGCGACGTAGTGCTTGACGGTGGTGGCGACCCCGCCGTCCTGGACGCCGCTGACGTAGCCCGTGCCGATGGCTCCGGTCAGCAGGGGGTCCTCGGAGTAGCACTCGAAGTGGCGCCCGCCGAGCGGGGTGCGGTGCAGGTTGACGGTGGGGGCGAGGACGACGTGGACGCCCTTGCGGCGGGCCTCCTGGGCGAGCAGCCGGCCGGCGCGGCGGGCGAGCTCGGGGTCCCAGGACGCGGCGAGCGCGGTCGGGGAGGGCAGGGCGACGGAGGGGTCGTCGGCGCTCCAGCGGACGCCCCGCACCCCGATGGGTCCGTCGGACATCACCAGCGAACCGAGGCCGATCCCGGGGACGGCGGGCAGGGACCACATGTCCTGGCCGGCCAGGAGACGGGTCTTGGTGTCGAGATCCAGCTTGTCGAGAGCCGTTTCCACGGCGTCTTCGCGGATCCGGTCGCGGGCCTGATCGGCATCGGTCACGGCCGTGCCTCCTCGTTGAGTGCGGTGCGGTGCGTGTGGTGCCCCCCATCGTGGACCCGTTACCTGTAGACCGGTAGGGGTTGTAATCTTTTCGTGATGTCCACGTGTCGTACGGTCCTTCTGGCGCGTACGAACGGAAGGGGTGCCGGGCGATGGCCAGGGCGAAGAGCGAAGAACGGCGCGGCGAGATCGTCCGCGCGGCCGTCGAGGTGATCGCGGAGCGCGGCTACCGGGGAGCGTCACTGAGCTCCGTCGCCGAGCGGGTGGGCCTCACCCAGCAGGGGCTGCTGCACTACTTCCCCACCAAGGAGGCCCTACTGGTGGCCGTGCTGGAGGAACGCGACCGCTGGGACACGGGCGGCGGCTCGCGCGCCTCCGCCGGCACCTGGCGCCTCGACCTGCTGGACTCCCTGGTGGAGTACAACGCCATGCGGCCCGGCATCGTGCAGACCTTCTCGGCGCTGCTCGGCGAGAGCGTCACCGACGGGCACCCGGCGCGGGAGTTCTTCACCGAGCGGTACGCCCAGGTCCGCGGGGAGATGGCCGCGGTGCTGCGCACCGAGTTCGGCGAGCGGCTGCCCTCCGGCCTCACCCCGGACCAGGCCGCCCCGCTGCTGACGGCGGTGATGGACGGCCTCCAGTACCAGTGGCTGCTCGCCCCCGACGCGGTGGACATGCCCGCCGCGTTCCGCGCCTTCCTCACCCTCCTGCGCGGTCCGGCGGCCGGGGCCGCCGGGGCTCCCGGCGGTGCTACGGAGTGAACAGCGGGTCGTGGACCGGGCAGGTCGGGCGCACCGCCGGGACCCGGTAGAAGGCCCGGTCGCGCAGCCGGCCCGTCCAGGGGTCCTGCGGCGAGCGGCGCTTGACCAGCAGGTGGCGACTGCTGCCGGCCCGCAGGTGGGCCCGGTACTCCCGCAGCAGCGGCTCCGGTTCCGCGAGGAAGTCCCGCATCTGGTCCTCCACCAGGCACAGGGGGCAGTGGGCACCGGGCGGCAGGTGGAACTGCCGTCCCTCGGGCCGGGCGTCGTCACCGAAGGCGGTCAGCGCCACCGTGCCGGTGTGCAGCGCGCAGACGCCCATCACCTGCGGCCCCGCCGCCGCGGCCACGGTCCCCACGAGGGAGCGGAACCCGGCCAGGTCGATCCGTTCGACCCGGGCCATCAGGGCGAGTGCGGCGGCCCGCAGGTTCACCACGGCCGCCACCAGGGACACCCCCGCGACCACCGGCACCGACCAGGGCGGCCCCTTGTCCCACAACAGCCACAGGAGCCCCGCGTTCAGTACGGCCATGAGCGCCACGGCCACCCGCAGCCCGGCGCCGCCGGCGCGCACCGTGCGGTACGCCAGGACCAGGAAGGCCGCGGCGAGGACCGGCAGCAGCCAGCCGGGCGCCGTCACCGCCGCCCGCCCCGGATCGCGCGACGGACGCGGCGTGCGGGCTTGCGGACGCGCCGGACGGCCCGGCTCCCGATGACATGGCCCCCCACGGCATGACCCCCCGTCACGTGCCGGATGCGGACGTGCCGTTCCAGCATCGCGGCCGCGGGCCCCGCCGTCGACCCCCGCGGCCATCCCGGTGCGCGGGCGCCGTCACCATGAAGGTCATGAGGATCGCCGCCGCGCAGCTGACCTGCGTCCCCGCCGACATCGCCGCCAACGCCGCCCTGGCCGCCCGCCTGGCCGTCCGGGCCCGCGCCGAGGGGGCCGGGCTGGTGGTGTTCCCGGAGCTCGCCCTGACCGGCTACGAGCTGCCCGTGCTGGCCGGGGATCCCGGCCTGTGGCTGGACGGCGCCGACGACCCCCGGCTGGACCCGGTCCGTTCCGCCGGGACCGCGACGGCCGTCAACGCCGCGCTGCGCACCGGCGGGCCGCTGCCGGCCATCGCGACCCTGGTGTTCGACGCGGACGGCGCGCACCTGACGACGTACGCGAAGCAGCACCTGTTCCGGCACGAGCGCGGCGTGTTCGCCCCGGGCACGGCCGACGGGCGCTTCGAGCTCGGCGGGATCCGCTTCTCGCTCGGCATCTGCTTCGACAACCACTTCCCGGAGCTGACCGGCCGGGCCGCCGCCGACGGCTGCCGGGTGCACCTGGCGAGCTCCCTGTACGGCACGGGCGGCGGGATCGCGGAGCGGGCGGCCGTGTACCCCGGGATCGCGGCGGAGCACGGTCTCCACGTGGTCCTCGCCAACCACACCGGGGCGGCGGGCCCCTGGACGGGCTGCGGGCGCTCGGCGGTGTGGGCGCCGGGCGGGGCGCTGCTCGCCGAGGCCGACGACCGCACCCCGGCGGTGGTCGTGGCCGACGTCGCGACCGCGCCCTGAGCACCCCGGGCCGGGGCCGGTCCGGGGCCGCGGCCGCTCAGGCGGGGCCGGGGTCCAGGAGGTTCTCGGTGCCCCACTTCCCCAACGCCGCCAAGGCGCCGTTGAGTTCCCGGCCGAGCGGCGTCAGGGAGTACTCGACGTGCGGCGGGACCTCGTCGTAGACCTCCCGGCGGACGATGCCGTCGGCCTCCAGTTCGCGCAGCTGCGCGGCGAGGACCTTCTCGGACACCCCCGGGACCAGCCTGCCCAGTTCACCGAAGCGGCGCGGGCACTGCTCCAGCTCCCACAGGAGCGAGACCTTCCACTTGCCGTCGATCACCGACATCGCGGCGGCGATCCCGCAGTGGTCCGCCCCGGGCCTTCGCGTCAGCGCCATCGCGCCCACCCCTCCCACCTGCTCGCTCACCTCGGGGTAACCACCCACTCCGAAGTGCGTACTTGAGTGCCTCACGGCCTGCCACCAGGCTAAACGTCATGACCGACACAGACCTTCCGAAGCGCCCCCTCGCCCTGCTCGGACTCGGCGACATGGGCACCGTCCTCGCCCACGGCTGGCTCGCCGCGGGCCACCCCCTCACCGTCTGGAACCGCACCGCCGCCAAGGCCCGGGCCCTGGCCCCCGCGGGCGCCCGGGTCGCCGAGAGCGCCGCCGGGGCGGTGGCCGCCGCCGACCTGGTCGTCGTGTGCCTGCTCGACGACGCGAGCCTGGACTCGGCTCTGGAGGGAGCCGACCTGACCGGCAAGGACCTGGTCAACCTCACCACCGGCACCCCCGCCGAGGGCCGGGCCCGGGCGGCCTGGGCCCGGGAGCGCGGAGCCCGCTTCCTCGACGCGGGGATCATGGGCACCCCGGCGATGGTCGGCGTCCCCGGCTCGGGGGCGTACGTCTTCTACAGCGGCTCCCGGCCCCTGTTCGACAGGCACCGGGCCGTCCTGGAGGTACCGGCGGCCGCCCGTTTCGTCGGGACGGACCCCGGCCACGCGGCCCTGCACGACGTGGCGCTGCTGAGCGCGATGTACGGGCTGTTCGCGGGGATCTCGCACGCCTACGCGCTGATCGAGGGCGAGGACGTCGCCCCGAAGGACCTGGCTCCGCTGCTGTCGGAGTGGCTCGGCGCGATGGGCTTCTTCGTCGGGAACGCCGCCGAGCGGCTGACCTCGCGGGACTTCACCACCGGGGTGGTCTCCAGCCTGGCCATGCAGGTGGCGGGGAGCCGCACCCTCCTGCGCACCGCCGCGGAGCAGGGGGTCGGCGCCGGGCTGATCTCCCCGTACCTGGACCTCATGCGGGAGCGGCTGGAGGCCGACCCGGCCCGGCACGGCGCGGAGGACACCGTCGGGGCCATCACCCTGCTGCGGCGCGGCGCCGCGTAGCGGCGTGCCGCGGCCGGCCCGGGGCTACGGGAACGAGGGCGGCGGCGGACCGAACCCGCCGGCCGGGGCCCGCGCGGGCCGCCCCGCACCGGCGTCCCCCTCCGGCTCCTGTCCGGGATCCTCCCCGGCGTCCTCCCGGGCGTCCTGCCCGGCCCCGTCCGCACCGGTCAGGTCCCGCACCATCAGGGTCGCGCCGGCCACGGCACCCGGCATCAGGAAGACCGCGACCAGCGGGATCAGGAAGACCAGCACCAGCGGCACCCCGAAGCCGAGCGCCAGCGCGCGCCGCCCGCGCAGCAGGGCCAGCTGCTCGTCGAGGTCGACCCGGCGGCGCTGGAGGGCGACGGAGGTGAGTTCCTGGGTCAGGAAGAAGCCGGACACGCAGAACCCGATGGCCGGGACGACGGTCTGGCCGACGACCGGGATGAACCCGAGGGCGAACAGCAGGATCCCGTAGAGCAGCACCCGCACCAGCAGCCGCAGGCTGTCCCGGGCGGAGATCCACAGGTCCGCCCAGAGCGAGCGGCCCGACTCGGGGACCTCGCCGCCCTCGCTGCGGTCGACCTGCTCGGAGAGGGACTCGTAGAAGGGCTGGCCGACGAGCAGGGTCACGGCGGTGAAGGTGATCACCGTCAGGAACAGGCCGAGGGAGATGACCAGCGCGGTCAGGAACCCGCGGAAGAGGCCGAGCCAGGGCGAGGACCAGTCGGAGGCGAAGGGCGTCGCCCAGGCGGTGAAGTCGTCGGCGCCGTAGAAGAGGCCGGTCAGGGCGGCCGCGTAGAGCAGCAGCGAGACCAGGCCCGGCAGCAGGCCGAAGCCCAGCCAGCGGCCGTTCCGGAACACCCATCCCTGGCCGGCCAGCAAGTACCGGAATCCCCCCGCAAGATCACGCATGCGGCCCAGTTTAAACGGCGACGGCCGCACCCCGGGGGGTGCGGCCGTCACCGTCGCGCCACGAGCGCGGGGTGTGGTGCGGTGTGGTGCGGGTCAGGCGACGGTGAGCTCGACCGTGATGTTGCCGCGGGTCGCCTTGGAGTAGGGGCAGATCTGGTCGGCCTTCTCGACCAGGTCCTTGGCGGTGGCGGCGTCCACGGTCGGGATCGAAGCCGTGATCTTGACGATGATGCCGAAGCCCTCGTCGTTCTTGCCGATGCCGACCTCGGCGGTCACGGTGGAGCCGGTGACGTCGACGTTCTCGTTGCGGGCCGCGACGCTGAGGGCGCCCTGGAAGCAGGCGCTGTAGCCGGCGGCGAACAGCTGCTCCGGGTTGGTGCCCGCACCGCTGCCGCCGAGCTCCTTCGGCGGGTTCACGACGACGTCGAGCTGCCCGTCGTTGGTGGCGACGCGGCCGTCACGGCCGTTCTCGGCGGTGGCGACAGCGGTGTAAGCGACGTCGGACTGCGTGATGGACATGAAGAAGATCCTCCAGATGAATCGCCGCGATGCGCGCCCACGATCGCGACGGTGTGGAGTGAGCCTAACCGGTGAAGGAAACGATCATCTTTCCGGTGTTGTCCCCGCGCAGCATTCCGAGGAAGGCGGCGGTGGCGTTCTCGACGCCCTCGACGACGGTCTCGTCGTAGCGCAGCTCACCGGAGGACAGCCATCCGGCCACGTCCTGGACGAACTGCTGCTGGAGTCCGGCGTGGTCGCCGACCAGGATGCCCTGGAGGCGCAGCCGCTTGCCGATGACCATCATCAGGTTGCGCGGGCCGGGGGCGGCCTCGGTGTCGTTGTAGCCGGCGATGGCACCGCACAGGGTGGCGCGGCCGTGCACGTTCAGGGCGGAGATGGCCGCTTCGAGGTGGTCGCCGCCGACGTTGTCGAAGTAGACGTCGATGCCCTGGGGGGCGGCGGCGGGCAGCTGCTCGGCGACGGGGCCGTTCTTGTAGTTGAAGGCGGCGTCGAAGCCGTACTTCTCGGTGAGCAGCGTCACCTTCTCGTCGGAGCCGGCGGAGCCGATCACCCGGGACGCGCCCTTGATCTTCGCGAACTGGCCGACGAGGCTGCCGACCGCGCCGGCCGCGCCGGAGACGAAGACGGCGTCGCCCTCCTTGAAGGAGGCGACCTCGAAGAGTCCGGCGTAGGCGGTCAGGCCCGGCATGCCGAGGACGCCGAGGTAGGCGGAGAGCGGGGCGAGGGAGGCGTCGACCTTGGTGGCGTGCTGCGCGTCGAGCTCCGCGTACTCGCGCCAGCCGAGGTGGTGCAGGACGTGGTCCCCGACCGCGAAGCCCTCGGCCGCGGAGGCGACGACCTCGCCGACCGCACCGCCCTGCATCGGCTCGTCGAGCCGGAAGGGCGGGACGTAGGACTTGGTGTCGTTCATCCGGCCGCGCATGTAGGGGTCCACGGACATGTGGAGGTTGCGCACCAGGATCCGGCCGGGGGCGGGCTCGGCGGAGACGGGGGCCTCGCGCAGGGCGAAGTCCTCGGCCACCGGCCAGCCCTGCGGACGGCGGACGAGGTGCCACTCGCGGCTGACTGCGGGGATCTGAGACATGCGGAACTCCTGGGGCGAGGGGGCCGTACGAGACGGCAGATACTTCACTAGGTGAAACAACCATGCGCCTGGATATTTCATGTTGTCAAGTAAATGGGTACGCTGGAAGCATGCCCAGTCGTCGCGCAGACCCAGTGACCGTCGAGGTCGTCGAACTCATCGGCGACGTCGTGGCCCGCTACCACATGGAGTACGAGGACGCGGCCGCCAGCCACCAGCTCACCGGCGCCCAGGCCCGGGTGCTGACCCTGCTGTCGCTGGAGCCGCTGCCGATGCGCCGCATCGCGCAGAAGCTGCGCTGCGAGCCCTCGAACGTGACCGGGATCGTCGACCGGCTGGAGACCCGCGGCCTGGTCGAACGCCGTCCGGACCCGGCCGACCGCCGGGTGAAGCTGGCCGCGCCCACGCAGGAGGGGCTGCAGACCGCGGAGCGGCTGCGCGAGTCGCTGGGCTTCGCGCGCGAACCGCTGGCCGGGCTCTCGGCCGAGGAGCGCACGGCCCTGCGGGACCTGCTCAGGCGCATGCTGGCCTGAGCCGGCCGTCCGCCGGTGACGGGCGCGTCAGAACAGGCCGCAGAAGAACCAGCAGTCGTCTTCGGTCGGGGTCGGCTTCGGCGTGGGCTTCGGCTGCCCCGTCTTCGTCGGCGTCGGCCCGGGCGGCCGTGCCGTGGCGGTGGGACCGGGCGCGGGCTTCCCCGGCTTCGACGGACGTACGGACACCCCACCGCCGGGAACGCTCTGCGACGGCGCCGCCGTCGCGGAGGCGGAGGCGCTCGCGCTCGCCGACGGCTGCGCGGACCCGCTCGGGCCGCCGCCGGGCCGGGCCGTCTTGGCCGCTCCCCCGGAACCCTCGGCGGCCGGCGACGACGACGGCGCGGCGGGCACTCCACTGGGCAACGGCTCGGGGGCCGTGGGCCCGGCGTCGGTCAGCACCACCTCGTCGGCCCGGTCGACGCCCTCGTCGTCCGTCACGATCCGGGCCACCGCGATCGAGCCCCCGGCCGCGAGGACCAGACCCAGCCCGAGCGCCAGGACGCCCCGGCCGCGCCGGCGGCGGCTGGCCGCGCGCTTGCGGGTGCCCGCCCTGCCTCCCTGGGGACCGGACAGCACGACGAGGGAATCGGCGAACACCTCGGCCAGCGCGGCCTGCGGCTCGTGGACGGGCCGCACCCCGGCCGGCCCGGCCGGGGCCAGGTACTCGGCCGGGGTGCCGCAGCCGGCGCACGCGAGTGCTCCGTTGAGATGTCTCTGACAGGCGGGGCAGTAGTTCATGGCGCCCGCAGGCTATGCCGTCTCCGGCAACATAATCATTCCGGGAACGTAAGGATCCTGTGTGGAATGGTTACGTCCATGACAGCGACCCCGACCCCGGGCGGTCCCGGTTCCTTCGGCCCCGGCGCCTTCCAGCTGGTGCTGCTGCGCCGGATGGCCGACTTCCAGCCGGACCTCGCCGAAGCCGCCCGGCTGCGCCTCGGCGCCACGCTCGCCGAGCAGCGGGAGGCGAACCGGCGCTGGCAGGCGATGGTCCGCTCGCCCCGGGCGCGCGGGGCGCTCGCCCGCTACCGGTCGGTGCTCGGCCCGCCGGAGTCGGACTCGTCGCGCACGATCGGGGACCTGGAGTGCCGGGCGCTGCTCTGGGCGCTGCCGCTCTGGCCGGAGCTGCGCTTCGAGGTGCTGGCGGCGCCGGACGGGGCCGTGTGGAACGAGTGGCTGGTGCGGGCCCCGGGCGCGCGGGGCCCCGTACTGGAGACGGCCGGGGACCTGCGGCCCTGGTCGGCGACGGTGGACGAGGTGGCCCGCGCCTACGCGCCGGTCCGGCCGATGGAGGGCACCGCGCCGACGCGCTGGCAGCTGGCGTTCACCGCGTCGGGGCGGCCCCTGGTGGCGGAGTTCACGTACGGACTGCTCCAGCGCGTCCGGCCGACGGCCGGGCCCGCGGCCTAGGCCAGATCCGGAGGAGACGGCCCGGGCGGCCGGGCAGCCGGTCAGGAGGCGAGGAAGGCGCGGACGCCGGCCGAGGTGGCGTCGTCACCGAGCAGGTCGTTGTGCTTCAGGCAGCCGACCGGGGTGTTGAGCGCTCCGGCGAGCGGGACGCTGTCGTCGGGGTTGACCACCTCGTCGCAGGACGACCAGAAGGTCGCGTACTTCACCGCGCCCGGGGTCTCGTCCCCGGCGGCGAGGTTCTTCACCACGTACGACCCCGGGGTCATGTCCCGGCAGGCCTGGTCCCACAGGGCGCAGGCCCAGGCGGTGGAGGTGCCGTGGTTGGGGCCGGCCAGGGAGACCCAGTGGTCCACGGCCGCCGTACCGCCGCCGAACTTGACGTACCAGCGGCTGACGAGCGAGCCGAAGGAGTGGCCGACCAGGTCGACCCGGGCGGCGCCGGTCCGCGCGCGGACCTGGTCGACGTAGGCGGCGAGGCGGCCCGAGAGCACCTCGTTGACGGACTGATGGGTGTCGTAGCCGAAGGAGAAGAGGTCCGCGTCCGTGTAGCCGTCGGCCTTGAGGTCCTCGCGCAGGGACCCCCAGACGCCCGGGTCGGCGTTGTAGCCGTGGACGAAGACGACCGGAACCCGCGGGGCCGCCCGAACGGACGGGGCGTCGGCCGCCTGCGCCGGGAAGGGCAGGAGCAGGGCGGGGCAGAGGGCGAGGAGCGCCAAGAACTTCTGGCGGAGCGTCAGCACGGGGACCCCTTTACCTTGTTACGCACGAGTAGCACGGACGGTGCGCGCATCGTCGTGCCTGTCGGTACAGAAATCCACCCCCGTGCAGCACCTCCCGCCCCGCACGGCACACCCCACCCGGAGCATTTCAACGGGCGTGTTGACCCGTTTACCCGAGAAGATATGAATTGCGACCGGCAGCAGCCGGTCTCTTGCGTCAGCGCACTCGGGAGGATCTGCCGTGACCGTCAGTCTTGAGCAGTTGCGCCGCTGCCACGTCGCCGTCGACCTGGGAGCCGCCAGGACACGCGTCTACGTCAAGGGCGCCGGACTGGTCGTGGACGAGCCCAGCGTCGCCGCGGTGAACACGCGGACCGGCGCGCTCATCGCCGTCGGCAGCTTCGCCGAACGGATGACCGGCCGCACGCCCGACTACATCCGGGTCGTACGTCCCGTCTCCGGCGGCACCGTCGTCGACATCGAGATGGCCCAGCGGATGCTGCGCCACCTGCTCGGCGAGAAGCTCCGGCGCGCCCTGCGCCGCAAGCCCCGGCTGCGGGCCGCCGCCTGCACCCCGCACGACGCCGACCCGCTCGCACAGCGGGCGACCGTGGAGACCCTCGTCGGGCTCGGCGCCCGGCGCGTCGAACTGGTCGACACCCTGATCGCGGCGGCCGTCGGCTGCGGCCTGCCCGTGGAGCAGCCGACCGCGACGATGATCATGGTGTGCGGGGCGGCGGCCACCCAGGTGGCGGTCCTCTCCCTCGGCTCGATCGTCACCGCCGAGCGCATCCCGATCGGCGGCGAGGCCATCGACCACGCCGTGGTCCAGCACCTGCGCCACGCGCACGAACTGATGCTGCCCAGCCAGGCCGTCCGGCCGCTCCAGCTGGCCCTGCACGGCAACGGCATCACCGCCGAGGGCCCGGCCTCCACCCTGATCCACGGCCGCGACGTGGCCACCGGGCTGGCCCGCTCCGTCCACGTGGACACCGCCGCCGTCCGCGACGCGATCCACACCCCGCTGACGGCCGTGATCGACGGCATCGGCAAGATCCTGCGCGACTGCCCGCCGGACCTGGTCGCGGACCTGACGGACCGGGGGATCATGATGGTGGGTGGCAGCGCCCTGCTGCCGGGGCTGGACCAGATGCTGCGGGACGCGACCGGAATGCCCGTGGCCATCGCGGAACGGCCCGACGTGTGCGCCGTGATGGGTCTCGGCGCGATGCTCGAAGGGAAGATCGCCCCGATGGTCCTCAACCCGCTGGCCGAATGACGCGGGACACGCGCGATCAGCAGTCCGGGCCCGCGACGCGGGCCGGGGGCGCGACGCAGGCCCGGCAGGAGACACAGCCCGGGCCCGCGGAGCAGACCCGGCCCGACTCGCGGGCCCGGACCACGGCGGAGGCCGAGCCGCCCGCCAGCCTCCCCGTACTGCTGGAGGCGGTGCTCAGCGTCGGCTCCGAGCTGGAGCTCCACTCCACGCTCCAGCACATCGTGGACTCGGCCACCGAGCTCTGCGGGGCCCGGTACGGCGCGCTCGGGGTCGTCGACCCCGAGCGCGCCCGGCTGACCCAGCTGTTCACCGCCGGCATGAGCGAGGCCGAACGGGCCGCGATCCCCCGCCTACCCGACGGCCGCAGCGGGGTGCTCGGCGCGCTCATCGACGACCCCCGCCCGCTGGTGCTGGAGGACCTGACGACGGACCCCCGCTCGGTGGGGTTCCCGCCCGGCCACCCGCCCATGCGCAGCTTCCTCGGGGTGCCCATCCGCGTACACACCGAGGTGTTCGGCAACCTCTACCTCACCGAGAAGGCCGGCGGCGGCACCTTCACGGAGGAGGACGTCGCCCTGGTCCGCGTCCTGGCCTCGCAGGCGGGGATAGCGATCGGCAACGCCCGGCTGTACGGGACGGCGCGGCGCCGGGAGCGCTGGATCGAGGGCGCCGCCGCCGTGACCACCACCCTGCTCGCGGGCCGCCCCGCGGCGGACGCCCTCAGGTGCGTGGCCGAACGGGCCCGGCTGCTCGCGGACGCGGCGGCCGGGGTGGTGCTCCAGCCGACCCCGGAGGGCGGCATGGAGATCGTCGCCGCCTCCACGCACGGGGACCCCGGTGACCTCGTCGGCACCGCCATCGCCCCCGGCTCGCCCGTGCTCGTCCAGCTCCTCGGCGGGGAGCCGGTCTTCATCGAGGACTCGGCCACCGACCCCCGGATGACCACCCACGTCCGGGAGCGGTTCGGCCCCAGCATGATGCTGCCGCTGCAGAGCGGCGGCCAGCTGATCGGCACCCTGGCCCTGCCGCGCGAGCGCGGCGGGCCCCCGTACGACGCGGTGGACCGGCTGCTGGCCTCGCAGTTCGCCTCGCAGGCCGCGCTGGCCCTCGTCCTGGCCGACGCCCAGCACGACCGGGAACAGCTCGCGGTGTACGAGGACCGCGACCGGATCGCACGGGATCTGCACGACCTCGTGGTGCAGCGGCTGTTCGCGACGGAGATGATGCTGGAGAGCACCCGCCGCCGGGCCGCGAACGCACCGAGCGGGGACACCGTGGGCGACGAGCTGAGCCGCGCCGTCGACGAGCTGGACTCCACCATCCAGGAGGTCCGCACGGCCATCTTCGCCCTCCAGCAGCCGCCGACCGACGCCCCCACGACCTTCCGGGGCCGGGTGCTGCGCGAGACGGGCGGGGCGGCGGTCCTGCTGGGGTTCCAGCCGTCGGTGCAGTTCACGGGCGCGGTGGACGCGCTGCTGCCGGAGCAGGTGGCGGCCGGTCTGCTCGCCGCCCTGCGCGGCGCCCTGGCCGCCGCGCACCGCCGCAGCGGCATCACCTCGATCGAGGTCCAGGTGGAAGCCACCTCGGCGCACGCCCGGCTGACCGTCATCGATGACGGCCACACCCCCGCCTCCCCCACCGGCACGACCACCACGTGGGAAGCCCCCCTCTGACCCCCGGACCCCGGCGGACCCGCCCGGCCCGCGCCCGCGCCCGCCCTGCCTTGCCCCGCCCTGCCCTGCCCTGCCCTGCCCGCGAACGGAAGGCACCGCCTAGGGTGACCGCGTGACGACCCGCCTCTCGGCCCGCGCCGCCATCGCCGCCCTCACCGACCCCGGCAGCTTCACCGAACTCCCCGCCCCGCCACGGGAGTCCCCCGACGACGGCCCCCTCGGCTGGACCGGCTACGACGCCTCCCGCGCCCGCGCCACCGCCCGCACCGGCGAGCAGGAGTCCGTCGTCACCGGCACCGCCCGCGTCGGGGGCCGCGAAGCCGCCGTCATCTCCTTCGAGTTCGGCTTCCTCGGCGGATCCCTCGGCGAACGCACCGGCGACCGTCTCGAAGCCGCCTACACCCACGCCCGCGCGCACGGCCTGCCCCTGGTGTCCCTGATCGCGACCGGCGGCTCCCGCATGCAGGAGGGGATGCTCGCGCTGAGCCAGCTCCAGCGCGTGGCCCGCCAGTGCGTGCTGACCCGGGCCGCCGGCCTCCCGCAGATCGCGGTACTGCGCGATCCCACCACCGGCGGCGGCTGGGCCACCCTCGGCGCGGGTGCCGACGTGGTGCTCGCGCTGCCCGGGGCGCAGGTCGGCTTCGCCGGGTCCCGGGTGCGCCCGGTGGACGCGGACCCGGCGGCCTACACCGCCGAGGGGCAGTACGCCGCCGGGCACGTCGACGCCGTGGTGCCCGCCGCGGAGCTCCCGGCGGTCCTCGGCGACTGGCTGCGGGTGCTGGCCGCGCCCCGCGCCACCGAGCCCGTCGAACCCCCGGCCGCGCTGGCCGGCGTCGCACCCCCGCAGAGCGGCTGGGACGCCGTCCGGCAGGCCCGGCACCCCGGGCGCCCGCGGGCCGGGGCGTACCTGGACGCGTACTTCGAGCTGCGGCTGCCGCTGCGCGGGGACCGGGCCGGCGCCGCCGACCCCGGCATGCTGTGCGGGATCGGCCTGCGCGCGGGCCGGGCGGTCGCGTACGCGGCCCAGTGCGGCACCGCCACCCGCCCGGCGGGCTACCGTACGGCGGCCCGCGTGATCCGCCTCGCGGACCGGCTCGGCATCCCGGTGCTCACCCTGGTGGACACCCCCGGCGCGGCCAACGACGCCGACGCCGAACGGGCGGGCGCCGGCCCGGCCATCGCCGACGCCTTCGCGGCGGTCGCGGCGGCCGGGGTCCCCGTGACCACCCTCCTCATCGGCGAGGGCGGCTCCGGCGGGGCGCTCGCCCTGGCCGCGCCCGGGAACACCTGGGTCACCCCGGACAGCTACTTCTCCGTCATCGCCCCGGAGCTCGCGGCGGCCATCCTCAAACGCCCCGCCGCGCAGGCGCCCGCCACCGCCGGCCAGCTGCGGATCCGCCCCCAGGACCTGGTGGCCCTGGGGGTGGCGCGCGGCGTGGTCGCCCCGGCGCCGGGCGTCCCGGGTGCGGCTAGAAGCGGCGCGGAAGCTTCACGTCCACCGCGTACAGGCGGGTGATCTGCTGCGGGAACTCGTTGTCGTCACTGGCCAGCAGCAGCCGGACCCGGCCGAGGCCGTCGTAGTCGGTGGCGACCATGCCCTCGATGTTGTCCACCAGCGGGTGGTTCTGCGGCAGCTTCGACGGGGCGCCGAGCGTCGGGCAGTCGTCGAAGTCGCCGATCGGCGTCTTGCGGGCGAGCCGCAGCCGGGGGCCCTCGGTCAGCGTCTCCGCCTTCGAGGTGTCGCTCGCGCCCAGCGGGTCGGCGACGTAGAGCCGGACGGTGATCGCGAACTGCTGCGTGAAGCCCCGCTCCAGCACGATCAGCCGGCCGTCGCGGGTCGGGGCGAGCTCGACCAGCCCGTGCCCCGCGTCGACCGGATAGGCGTACTGGCGGCCCAGTACGAACTCCCCGTTCCCGCGCCGCTCCCAGGTCTGGATCCGCTGGAGGGTGCGCCCCTGCGCGTCCTTGCCGTCCCCGGCGAGCGCGCCTTCGAGGCCCGCGACCAGGGTGCGGCCGCCCGGCAGCAGGGTGAGCGACTCGAAGGTCTGGTTCACCGTGGCCCGGCCCTGCGGCGCGATGCGGAAGGCGGGCGGGACCGGGAGGGTGGCGAGCACCCGGCCGGTGCGGCTGTAGCGGCGGATCGCGGGGGCCGTCTCGTCGGTGACGAGGTAGCTCCCGTCGCGGTCGACCACCAGCCCCTCCGAGTCCAGGACCGTCCCGGCACCGTCGGTGAGCGGCAGCCGCGAGGTGGCCGTGGCGGTCGGGGTGTTCCCGCGCGCCACCTTCAGCTCGTACAGGGCGGACCGGTCGGAGATCGCGGCGACGGCGCCGTTGCGGTCCAGGGCGAGGCCGGAGATGCCGCCGACGAGCTTGCCGTCGAGCAGGCTCTTGTCGAGGGAGTCGGAGTAGCCCGCGACGGACATGTACGGGGAGCAGGCCCGGGCCCGGCCCTCGGGCGCGGCGGCGTCGGGCGCCGTGGCCGCGACGGCCTGCGGGACGGATGCTCCGCAGAGCGCGGCGGTGGCCACCGCGGTGGTGACGAGCGTACGAAGGCGCATGGAGGCCTTCCTCCTGGTTCGGCTGGTACGGCGGGACCGCCCGCGTCGGCGAGGGCGGAAGACTGCCGAACTGTCATATGCCGGTTCGAAACAAAAGGGAAGGCGCGGCAACGGCAGCGCAACGAAACCGCCAACTCCCCGTCACACCCGCCCGGAACGGACGTCCCGGCGCCGGTCCGCGCCCGCGCCCGCGCCTACGCCTGCGGCGAGCGGGCGTCGTAGCGGGCGAAGGCGCGCCAGCGGGCGGCGAGCAGGCCCAGCACCAGCACGCAGGCGACACCGCCACCGGTGATCGCGACGGCCGGCGAGGCCAGGTCGGCGGTGGTCCCGGCGAGGAAGTCCCCGAGCCGGGGTCCGCCCGCGACGACCACGATGAACACGCCCTGGAGCCGGCCCCGCATCGCGTCCGGGGTCGCCGCCTGGAGCATCGTCGAACGGAACACCATCGAGATGGTGTCGGCGGCTCCGGCCAGCGCCAGGAAGAACAGCCCGAGCCACAGGTTCCGGGTCAGCCCGAAGACCGCGACGGCCAGCCCCCAACCGGCGACGGAGAGCAGGATCGCCAGCCCGTGCCGCCGGACGCGCCCCTGCCAGCCGGAGAACAGCCCGCCCAGCAGCGCCCCCACGGCCGGCGCGGCCACCAGCAGGCCGACCGTCTTGGCGTCACCGCCGTACCAGAGCACGGCGATCGCCGGGAACAGCGCCCTCGGCTGGGCCAGCACCATGGCGGCCAGGTCGGCGAAGAAGGTCATCCGGATGTTGGGCCGGGTGCCGAGGAAGCGCAGCCCGTCGAGCACCGAGGCCCGCCCCTTGCGCCCCTCCGGCAGCATCGACGGCAGCCGCCACATGGCGTACAGGGCCGCGACGAAGGTCACCGCGTCGATCAGGTACGCCGCCTGGTAGCCCCACCAGCCGACGATGAGTCCGCCCAGCACCGGGCCGGCCATCATCCCGGAGGTCATGGTGACGGAGTTCAGCGCGTTGGCGGCGGGCAGCTGCTCGGCGGGCAGCAGCCTCGGGATCATGGCCGACCGGGCGGGCCCGTTCAGCGCCCCGCAGACCGCCTGGAGCGCGACGACGGCGTACAGCAGCCAGACCCGGTGGTAGTCGAGCAGCGCGGCGGCGGCGAGCCCGACGGAGAGCACGGTGAGCCCCGTCGCGCTGTAGAGGCCGAGCTTGCGGCGGTCCACGGTGTCGGCGATGGCCCCGCCGTACAGGCCGAAGGCGACGAGCGGGACGAGCGAGAAGAGCCCGACCAGTCCGACCGAGAAGCTGGACCCGGTGATCTCGTAGACCTGGAGGGAGATGGCCAGGGCGGTCATCGCCTGGCCCATCCACGAGATGGTGCTGCCGACCCACAGCCGCCGGTAGTGGGCGGAGGCCCGCAGGGGGGTCAGGTCGGCGAATATGCGGCGTCGGGGGCGGGGAGGCGAGGCGGTACCGGTCACAGCGGATGATAACCAGCGGCCGGTCGGGCGCCCCTGGAGCGAGGTCGGCGTTCACACACCCGCAACGTCCTCCCCACCGGGATCCGACGCCCCAGCGGCGGGTCCGGCTTGCCGCTAACCCGCCACCGCCCTCGCATATTTGACCGAATCGGCGTGCCCGTCCGGCCTCCCGTTCGGCTCATGATGAAAGACTCGTATGTCCAGGGAGGCGTAGTGATCGAACCTGGCAACAGCACCACGAGCACCAGTGACACCGGCCACACGGGCCATGCCGGCCACCCGGCCCCCACCCATCTCACCAGCCCCGCGGGCCGAGGCCTGCGCACCATGGGCGGTGTCACCACCCCCCTCACGATCGGCGTCGAGGAGGAGTTCCTCCTCGTCGGCACCGACACCCTGCGGGTGGTCCCGGCCGCACCGCTCGTCCTCGCCACCGTCGCTGGGCTCCCCGCACAGGTGCACGCCGAGGGAACCCGCTACCAGGTGGAGATATCCACCCCGGTCGCCGACTCGGCGGCCACCCTGCGCGCGGAGCTCGCCGGCCTCCGGCGCACCCTCGCCGCGGCGGCCCGCGAACACGGCTGCCGGCTGCTGGCCGCCCCCTCGCCCGTCGTCGCCGTGCCGGGGCCGCTGCACCTGACCGACGACGAGCCCCGCCAGCGCGAGCAGCACCGCCGCTTCGGCGCCCTGACCGACACCCTGGTCAGCTGCGGCCGCCACGTCCACATCGGCACCCTCGACGTGGACACGGCCGTCGCCGTGTCGAACCGGGTCAGACCATGGCTGCCCACGCTGATCGCGCTGGCCGCCAACTCCCCCTTCTGGAACGGCCGCGACACCGGCCACGCCAGCTGGCGGGCCATGGCCTGGTCGGGCTGGCCCTCGGCGGGCCCGCCCCCGCACTTCACGTCCACGGCCCACTTCCGGCGCTCGGTACAGACCCTGCTCGGCTCCGGGGCGGCCCTGGACACCAAGATGGTCTACTGGGACCTCCGCCCCTCCGGGAACTGGCCCACGCTGGAGATCCGCGCGCCCGACATGTCCCCGGACATCGACACGGCCGTCCTCCAGGCCGAGCTGGGCCGCGCCCTGGTGGCCACGGCCCTGCGGGAGATCGCCGAACAGCGGCCCGAGCCGCCCGTACGGGACGAGGTGCTGCGCCTGGCGCGCTGGCGGGCGGCGCACGACGGGCTGGAGGGGTTCGGCCTGGACCCGTACACGGGCGCCGAACTCCCGGCGGCCGACCTGGCGGAGGCCCTGCTCGACCTGGTCGCCCCGGAACTGGCCGCCGCCGGCGACCTCGACCACGCGGCCAAGACCCTGGGCGGTCTGCTCCGCGACGGCTCGGGCGCGGCCCGCCAGCGCGCGGAGTTCGCCCGCCGCGGGGAGGTGACGGACGTCCTGCGGCTCCTGGTGGAGGAGACGGAGGCCTACTGACGCCCGGGGGAACCCGGCTCCGCCGCCGCGGGCGCCCACCGGCCCGCGGCCGCGGCGCGCCCGCGAGCGCCGGCGGCTCCGCGGCTCCGTCAGAGCCAGCCGCGCCGGGCGGCCCGCAGACCGGCCTCGAACCGGCTCGTCGCGTCGAGGCGCTCCATCAGCCCGGACATCTGGCGGCGCACCGTGCGCAGCGAGACCCCCAGGCGCTTGCCCGCGGCCTCGTCGGTCAGCCCGCAGGCCAGCAGTTTGAGGAGCTCGCGCTCACCGGCGGTGATCCCGTCCGCGTCGGCCCGCTCGCGGGCGGCGCCGAGCGGCGCCGCCGTCCCCCAGGTCTGCTCGAAGAGGGTGACGAGCGAGGCGACGATGCCGGGGGCCGTGCTGCACAGGGCGCCGAGACGGGAGTTCGCGGGGTCGATGGGGACCACCGCGGTGGCCCGGTCGAAGATCACCAGCCGGGGCGGCAGTACGGGGCTGGTGCGCACCTGGCCGCCCCGCTCGACGGTCCACAGCGCGTAGGCGAGGGTGGCCGGGTCGTTGCGGGCGCTGTCCTGGTAGACCACCCGCATGCCGACCTTCCGGGCGAGCGCGTCCTCGTCCAGCGGCCTCGACGCGTCCAGGCTCGCCTGCGACTGGGCGCCGCCGGGCATGATCGCCATGCACTCCCGGGTGAGCCCCCGGGCCAGTACCTCCAGCCGGGACTGGATGGCGTCGAGCCCCACCAGCCGCTCGGCGCCGTCGGTCTCCGTGTTCGGCCGCAGGACCGCGTACTCCGCGACGGCGCGCGCGGCGGCCGCCTTGCTCAGCGCCAGCTCCTGCTGGCGGCGGATCAGCTCCTCCTCCTGCCGGCGCAGGAGCAGCTCCAGCCCCGCCTCGGGACTGACGGTGCGCAGCCCGCCGGTGTTCTCGCGGGAGGCGGTGAGCAGTTCGAGGTCGACCAGCCGGTCCAGGGCCTCGCGCACCTGCTCCTCGCTCAGCCCGAGCCGCACCCCCATGCCGGCCACCCCACCGGCCGGATCCACGAGCATCTCCCGGTAGACGCCCTCGACGCGCGCGTCCAGCCCCAACGCTTCCAGCATGAAGTCAGCCCCCCGCACGAATCCGTCCCCGGAGCCATGCTCCCGAAGGCGGCTACACCGGATCCATACGCGGCACCAAGCTGTCAGTCACCTTGCTGCCACCCCCACCCCCTTCTGCCCACCCCCCGCACCCCTCAGGATGAACCCACCGCCCGCACCCCACCCCGGAGCCCACATGCCCCCACAGCCCCCCGCCCCCAGGGTCATCGGCTGGGACTGACCGTGCGTCCCGCTTCCCGCGCCGGACATGCGAAAGGCGGCCCCTCGGGGCCGCCTTATCGTTTCTGCACGCCGTATGCGCAAGGGTGGGGCGGGTGGGACTCGAACCCACGGCCGACGGATTATGAGTCCGCTGCTCTAACCGGCTGAGCTACCGCCCCTTTACGGCGTGGCGCGTACATGTGTGCGCGCCGTCTGCCGCAGCATAGCCGCTCATACGATCTCCTGCCTCGGATGCCCCGCATGATCGGCTACGCCTGTTCAGGGAGACCGCGCCGAAGGCTGCCCGGTTCCCGGATCAGGGCAAAAAGAAAGAGGACCCGCCAGGGTCCTCTTCTTCCTTGCTCCCCCGACTGGACTCGAACCAGTAACCTGCCGGTTAACAGCCGGCTGCTCTGCCAATTGAGCTACAGGGGACCGCGCTCCCCCGACTGGACTCGAACCAGTAACCTGCCGGTTAACAGCCGGCTGCTCTGCCAATTGAGCTACAGGGGATTGCTGCGGTGCACCGAACAGCCCACCTCCGGCCTGGCCGGGGGGCGACTGCCCGTTGCGAGTCATAGATTAGCGCAAGCAGGGGGGTGCTCCGCCAATCGGTATCCAGAGCGGGCCGGGCACCACACGACGAAGGGTGACAGCCATGCGGTACAAGGTCACGTTCGCGGTCGGACTGGCCCTCGGGTACGTGCTCGGGACCCGGGCCGGACGCGAGCGGTACGAGCAGCTGCGGAAATCCGCGCGGCAGATCGCGCAGAACCCGGCGGTGCGCAACGCCGCCGAGACCGCCGGGCAGAGCGGGCGCGCCTTCGCGGGCAAGGCGTTCGCGGTGGTGGGCGACAAGGTCGGGGACGCCGTTCCGGACTCGCTGGCCGAGCGGGTGCGGGTGCTGCGCGGCAGGGCGGGCGGGGCCCCCGAGGACGAGTGGGGCACCAGCAACACCTGAGAGCGGTTCCGGACGCGATGAGTCCGGCCCGGCGTGCGGCAGAATTCACCCCATGGGGATAGTCGCCGGGCTGGACAGCTCTTCCACCTTCACTCGCATCGTGGTCTGTGACACGGAGACGGGCGCCGTGCTGCGCCAGGGCTACGCGCCCCATCCACCGTCCGCGGGTGAGACCCTCCCCCACGAAACCGATCCGCAGGCCTGGCTGCTCTCCCTCGGCGAAGCCGCCGGCGGCGGGCTGCTGGAGGGCGTCCAGGCCATCGGCGTCTCCGCGCAGCAGCACGGCGTGCTGCCGCTGGACGCGCAGGGCGCGCTGGTCCGGCCCGCGCTGGTCGGCAACGACAAGCGCGGGCAGGTCGCCGCCGCCGAGCTGATCGACGCGCTCGGGGGGCGCAAGGCCTGGGTCGCCGCGGTGGGCTCGGTCCCGCACTCCGCGCAGCCGGTCGCGAAGCTGGCCTGGCTGGCCCGTACCGAGCCGGAGGCCGCGCGCCGGGTCGCGGTGGTGATGTCCCCGCACGACTGGCTCGTCTGGCAGCTGCTCGGCCGGCCCGCCCGCCGCACCACCGACCGCGCCGGGGCGTCCGGCACCGGGTACTGGTCGGCGGCCACCGGCTCCTACCGTCCCGACCTGGTCGAGCTGGCGCTCGGGCACCAGGCGCTGCTGCCCGAGGTGCTCGGCCCCGCCGACGCCGCCGGGATGACCCCCGAGGGCCTGCTGATATCGGCCGGGACCGGGGAGACCATGGCAGCCGCGCTCGGGCTGGGCCTGGGGCCGGGCGACGCGGTGGTCTCGCTGGGCGCGTCCGGGTCGGTGATGGCCGTGCACCACGAGGCGCTGTCGGAGCCGGGCGGGCTGATCACCTCGCTGGCCGACGCGGGCGGCATGCACCTGCCGGTGGTGAACACCTCCAACGCCGTACGGGCCCTGCGCGGCACCGCCGAACTGCTGGGCACCGACCTGGAGGGGCTGAGCGCGCTCGCGCTGAAGTCGACCCCGGGTGCCCACGGCCTCGTCCTGCTCCCCTACCTGGAGGGCGAGCGGACCCCGAACCTGCCGCACGCGGCCGGGACCCTGTCCGGGCTGCGCCGGGACTCGATGAAGCCCGAGCACCTGGCGCGGGCCGCCTTCGAGGGCATGCTCTGCGGGCTGGTGGACGCCCTCGACGTGCTCCGGCACCGGGGGGTGCCGATCCGGCGGGTGTTCCTGCTGGGCGCGGCGGCCGAGCTGCCCGCCGTACAGGCCGCCGCTCCGGGGCTGTTCGGGACGCAGGTCGTCGTACCGGCACCGGCGGACTACGCGGCGCTCGGCGCGGCCCGTCAGGCGGCCTGGGCGCTCGGGGTGCAGCAGGGCACGCTGCCCGCGCACACCCCGCCGGTCTGGCCGGCCGCCGCGGCGCAGGTGTTCGAGCCGGGCGAGGAGTTCCCGGCCTGGCAGGCCGTGCGCCAGCAGTACGTGACCACCCGTGAGCAGCTCCACCCGGGGGCCTTCCAGGCGTAGGGGCTCGCACGGGGGCGCCGCACGCCCGGCGCAGGGTGGGGCGCGGGACGCAGGGGGGCCTACTCCTTTTGACCGGGCTTTGCGAAAACGGGTGGGGATCACCCCACCGGTTGGCAGAAGATGGACTGAACCCCCTCGATCATGCCGACCGGAGCCTGCGCGTGCTCATACGACTTTTGCGGACCCATCTCGGTCCGTACCGGAAACCGATCGCCGCACTGGTGCTGCTGCAGCTGCTGCAGACCAGTGCGAGCCTCTACCTGCCCACCCTCAACGCCGACATCATCGACCGCGGTGTCGTCAACGGTGACACCGGTTACATCCTGCGCTCCGGCGCCCTGATGCTCGGTGTCTCGCTCGTCCAGCTCCTGTGCAACGTCGGGGCCGTCTACTACGGCGCCCGTACCGCGGCCTCGCTCGGCCGCGACGTCCGGGCCGCCGTCTTCGACCGGGTGCAGAGCTTCTCCGCCCGCGAGCTGGGCCAGTTCGGCGCACCGTCGCTGATCACCCGGACGACGAACGACGTCCAGCAGGTCCAGATGCTGGTCCTGATGACCTTCACGCTGATGGTCTCGGCGCCGATCATGTGCGTCGGCGGCATCGTGATGGCCCTCTCGCTCGACGTGCAGCTCTCGGGCGTCTTGCTCGCGGTGGTGCCCACGCTCGGCCTGGCGGTCGGCGCGATCGTCTACAAGACGCGACCGCTGTTCCGTCAGATGCAGGAGCGCCTGGACACCGTGAACCGGGTGCTGCGCGAGCAGATCACCGGCAACCGCGTGATCCGGGCCTTCGTCCGCGACGAGTACGAGGAGGGGCGGTTCCGCACCGCCAACGCCGACCTGACGGGCGTCTCCCTGGCCTCGGGCAAGCTGCTCGCGCTGATGTTCCCGGCCGTCATCGTCGTCGTGAACGTCTCCAGCGTGGCCGTCATCTGGTTCGGCGCGATGCGCGTGGACAGCGGCGGCATGGAGATCGGCCAGCTGACGGCCTTCCTCGCCTACCTGATGCAGATCGTCATGTCCGTGATGATGGCCACCTTCATGTTCATGATGGTGCCGCGCGCCGAGGTCTGCGCCGAGCGCATCCAGGAGGTCCTGGACACCGAGACCAGCGTCGTGCCGCCGGCGGATCCGGTACGCAAGCTGCTGCGCCGCGGTCAGCTGGAACTGCGCGGCGCCGACTTCCGCTACCCGGGGGCCGAGGTCCCGGTGCTGCGCGGGGTGGACCTGGTGGCCCGCCCCGGCGAGATCACCGCCGTGATCGGCTCCACGGGCAGCGGCAAGTCCACGCTGCTCGGCCTGGTGCCCCGGCTGTTCGACGCGACCGGCGGCGACGTCCTCGTAGACGGTGAGGACGTACGCCGCCTCGACCCGGAGCTGCTGGCCCGGACGGTCGGCATGGTTCCGCAGAAGCCGTACCTCTTCTCCGGGACCGTCGCCTCGAACCTGCGCTACGGGCGCCCGGACGCGACCGACGAGGAACTGTGGCGCGCCTTGGAGGTGGCCCAGGCCAAGGACTTCGTGTCGGCACTGGACGGCGGGCTCGACGCGCCCGTCACCCAGGGCGGTACGAACGTCTCCGGTGGCCAGCGCCAGCGCCTGGCCATCGCCCGCACCCTGGTGCAGCGGCCCGAGATCTACCTGTTCGACGACTCCTTCTCCGCCCTGGACTACGCGACGGACGCGGCGCTGCGCTCGGCGCTCGCCCGCGAGACCGAGGAGGCGACGGTGGTGATCGTGGCCCAGCGGGTCTCGACGATCCGCGATGCCGACCGGATCATCGTCCTGGACGAGGGTCAGGTGGTGGGCGAGGGCCGGCACCACGAACTGATGGCCGGAAACGAGACCTACCGGGAGATCGTGCTCTCCCAGCTGACGGAGGCGGAGGCCGCATGAGCGGGCCCGGAGGACGGATGATGGCGGGCCCGGTCCAGAGGTCCATGGACTTCAAGGGCTCGGGCAAGCGGCTGCTGCGCCAGCTGGCGTACGACCGGGCCAAGCTGTGGGGCATGGTCGCGGCCGTGGTCGGCAGCGTGGGCTGTGCGGTGGTCGGGCCGAAGATCCTCGGCGAGGCCACCGACCTGGTGTTCGGCGGGATCGTCGGCCGGCAGATGCCGGCCGGGCTGACCAAGGAGCAGGCCCTGGAGGGGCTGCGCGCCAAGGGTCAGGGCGGGATGGCGGACATGCTGTCCGGCCTCGACTTCACCCCGGGCGAGGGCATCGACTTCGGCGCCGTCGGCGTCGTGGCGCTCTGGGCGCTGGTGACGTTCACGCTGGCGGGCCTGCTGATGCTGGTGGCGACGCGGCTGTCGAACCACGTGATGAACGGCACCGTGTACCGGCTGCGCGAGGAGCTCCAGGCGAAGCTGTCGCGGCTGCCGCTGTCGTACTTCGACCAGCAGAAGCGCGGCGAGGTGCTGAGCCGGGCGACGAACGACATCGACAACATCGGGCAGACGCTCCAGCAGACGATGGGGCAGCTGCTCAACTCGCTGCTGACGATCGTCGGCGTGCTGGTGATGATGTTCTGGATCTCGCCGCTGCTCGCGCTGGTCGCGGTGGCGACCGTACCGGTGTCGGTGGTGATCGCGGCGAAGATCGGCAAGAAGTCGCAGCCGCAGTTCGTGGCGCAGTGGAAGAGCACCGGCGCACTGAACGCCCACATCGAGGAGATGTATTCCGGCCACACGCTGGTGAAGGTGTTCGGGCGGCAGAAGGAGTCCGCGGCGGTCTTCGCCGAGCAGAACGAGGAGCTGTACCGGGCCTCGTTCAAGGCGCAGCTGGTCAGCGGCATCATGCAGCCGGTGATGTTCTTCGTCTCGAACATCAACTACGTGCTGATCGCGGTCGTCGGCGGCCTGCGGGTGGCCTCGGGCACCCTGTCGATCGGTGACGTGCAGGCCTTCATCCAGTACTCGCGGCAGTTCTCGATGCCGCTGACGCAGGTGGCCTCGATGGCGAACCTCGTGCAGTCCGGCGTCGCCTCGGCGGAGCGGGTGTACGAGCTGCTGGACGCGGCGGAGCAGGAGCCGGACGCGGAGGTTCCGGAGCGTCCGGAGGTGCTGCGCGGCCAGGTGACGCTGGACAAGGTGGCGTTCCGCTACGAGCCCGACAAGCCGCTCATCGAGAACCTCTCGCTGAGCGTGGAGCCGGGCCAGACCGTCGCGATCGTCGGGCCGACCGGCGCGGGCAAGACCACGCTGGTCAACCTGCTGATGCGGTTCTACGAGGTCACGGGCGGCGAGATCGCCCTGGACGGGGTGGACATCGCCAAGATGACCCGCGAGGAACTGCGCGGCGGGATCGGCATGGTGCTCCAGGACACCTGGCTGTTCGGCGGGACCATCGCGGAGAACATCGCCTACGGCGCCTCGCGCGAGGTCACCCGCGAGGAGATCGAGGAGGCCGCGCGGGCGGCGCACGCCGACCGCTTCATACGCACCCTGCCGGACGGCTACGACACGGTGCTGGACGACGAGGGCGCGGGCGTCAGCGCGGGCGAGAAGCAGCTGATCACCATCGCCCGGGCGTTCCTGTCGGACCCGGTGATCCTGGTCCTCGACGAGGCGACGAGCTCGGTGGACACCCGTACCGAGGTGCTGATCCAGAAGGCGATGGCGCGCCTGGCGCACGGCCGCACGTCCTTCGTGATCGCCCACCGGCTGTCGACGATCCGCGACGCGGACGTGATCCTGGTGATGGAGAACGGCTCGATCGTGGAGCAGGGCACGCACGAGGAGCTGCTGTCCTCGGACGGCGCGTACGCGCGGCTGTACGCGGCGCAGTTCGCGCAGGCGGTGGCCGAGGTCGACTAGGCCTCGGGCCTCGGGCGGCACGACGGGCTGGGGGGCGCCTTGCGGGGCGCCCCCTTCCGTGTGTCCGGGCGGGTCCGGGGGCTGCGGCGCGTCAGTCGAGGTAGCCGCGCAGCTGGTCGGCGAAGGCGTGGTCGCGCAGCTTGTTGAGGGTCTTGGACTCGATCTGGCGGATCCGCTCGCGGGTCACGCCGAAGATCCGGCCGATCTCCTCCAGGGTGCGCGGGCGGCCGTCGGCGAGTCCGTAGCGGAGCTGGACGACCTTGCGTTCGCGTTCGCCGAGGGTGGAGAGCACGGCTTCCAGGTGTTCGCGGAGCAGGAAGAACGCGGCGGACTCCACGGGGGAGGCGGCGTCGCCGTCCTCGATGAGGTCGCCGAGGGCGACGTCGTCCTCCTCGCCGACCGGCGCGTGCAGGGAGACCGGCTCCTGGGCGAGGCGGAGCACCTCCAGCACCCGCTCGGGGGTGAGTTCGAGGTGGACGGCGACCTCTTCGGCGGTGGGCTCGTACCCGCGTTCCTGGAGCATCCGGCGCTGGACGCGGATGACGCGGTTGATCAGCTCGACGACGTGGACGGGGACGCGGATGGTGCGGGCCTGGTCGGCCAGCGCCCGGGACATCGCCTGCCGGATCCACCAGGTGGCGTAGGTGGAGAACTTGTAGCCGCGGGCGTAGTCGAACTTCTCGACGGCCCGGATCAGGCCGAGGTTTCCCTCCTGGACCAGGTCCAGCATGGTGAGTCCGCGCCCGACGTAGCGCTTGGCGACGGAGACGACCAGGCGCAGGTTCGACTCGATGAGCCGGCGCTTGGCCATCCTGCCCATGACGACGAGCCGGTCGAGGTCCACGGCGAGCTGGGAGTCGAGGTCGTCCGCGCCGGCGAGCTTCTCCTCGGCGAACAGGCCGGCTTCCACACGGCGCGCGAGGTCGACCTCCTCGGCGGCGGTGAGCAGCGGGATCCTGCCGATCTCGCGCAGGTACTGGCGGAAGAGGTCGGCGGAGGGCCCGGCCGCCCCGGCCGCGTCCGCGGCGCGGGCGCGCTGCGCGGGGACCTGCTCGATCAGCTCGACGACTTCGGGTTCGTCGTCGCCCGCGGCGTCGGCGGCCGCGTCAGCGGCGGGGTCGGGCGCTTGGTCGTCCGCTGCTTGGTCCGCTGCTTCGTCCACGGCCTCGTCCGCTGCTTCGTCCGCTGCTTCGTCCTCCGGGAAGAGCGCGGTCCCGGCGGGGTGGCTCACGTTCACGGTCAGGGTCTGGGTCTGCACGGGGGCGACCTCCAGGGCTGGCGAGGACTCGAGCACCGCACCTCAGTGTGGGGTACGACACATCGCCGCCACGAGGGGCGTGCGAGCACTTTCTGAGTCCGGTGCGTGACCGGATGGTTACCCCCCGGCGGCAACCCCGATGCGGATCGGACGCATGTCCGAGATGATCGACATCATGTCTTCGTACGGAACCCACGAAACCCACGTGACGGTCCGCTGCCCGGACGCCGCGGAGCTGGACCGTCTCGAATCCTGGGCCGGGGCACGGGAGTTGACGATCACGCATCTCGTGTCCGCCCGGGGCAGACCGGGCGCGCAGCCGATGCTGACCCTGCCCGACCGCACGGGCCACGAGCGGCTGGTGCCGCAGCTGAGGGCGGCGGGTTTCGACCCGGTGCGGGTGACGATCGAGACGGTGCCCTGGAGCACGGAGCCCGCGGGGCCGGGCGGGGGCTACTTCGAACACCGCCTGGAGCTGCTGCTGCCGGCCGGCTACGACCACGCGGTGCTGGAGGGCCTGGTGCGCCTGCACGGGGCCCACGTGTCGTGGAACGCCCGCCGCGTGCCGCCGGGCCCCGGCGGGCACCAGGAGCGCTACGTCACCCAGCGGGTCCGCAGCTCCGCCTCGCGGGCGACGGCGGCCTGCGACACGCTGATAGCGGAGCTGGTGGCGGCGGGCTACGAGATCCGCTCGGAGGAGCGCGAACTCGTCCTGTACGACAGCGACCTGTCGGCGGAGGCGGACACGGACGGGGAGGGGGCGGACGGGGAGGGGGCGGACGGGGAGGGGACCTAGGCCATCCAGAAGAAGACGGCCGTCATCCGTTTGTCCTCCAGGGTCGTGCCCCAGTATCCGGTCGCGCTGTGGATCAGATGGGCGGAGTAGAGCAGGAGGCGGTTGTAGCGGTGGGGGACGCGGACGTCCTCGGTGAAGGAGTCCTCCGGGACGAAGCGGGTGCCGAGGGCGTCGACCAGGTTGTTGTGCGGGGCGAGGACCTGGTTGCCGCCGAGGACTCCGCCCGGCAGGCTCTGGCGGTAGAAGCTGGTACCGCAGTCCATGGGCGTGTCCGGACTCAGGTAGAGCACGGCCGCGTAGCGGCACAGGGTGCGGGAGTCGGTGTGCGGGCGGGGCTCGCACTCGTCCTTGCCGACGACCTGGACGCAGTTGTGGTTGAAGGTGCCCGCGCCCGCCGGGTCCTGCGCCCAGATCCGCCCCGCTCCGGTGGCCTGCCGCACCAGCCGCTCCACCCGGGCCAGTTCGGCCGGCTCCAGCCCGGGCATGGCCCGCAGCCCGGGCCAGGGTTCGGGCCTGTGCGGCGCCCCCTGGACCCAGTCCTCCTTGGCCAGGCAGCGGGCCCGCACGGCGTCCGGGTCGGGCAGTACGTCGTCCAGCACCCAGTAGTCGCGGCCGCGGGTCGGCTTGCGGTACGGAAGCACCGGAAGGCCGCGGGAGGCCTGGGGCTGCGCGGGGCGAAAGACCATGGCGGGAACGGTAGTTCGGGCGGGTTGACCGCTCGCCAAAGCGGCGGCCAAGACTCCGGCAAGAGATGGTCTCGGCCGCCCGACGGCCGGGGCTACTGGCCGGTGAGGTACTTCACGGTCAGGCCGGCCGTCCAGCCGCCGTCCACGGCCAGCTCGGCGCCGGTCATGTACCCGGCGGCGTCCGAGAGCAGGAAGGCGACGGCCGCGGCTATCTCCTCGGGGACCCCGACCCTTCCGAGCGGGGCTCCGGGGTAGTTGCCCTCGCCGGCCTGGATGCCGACCGGGGCCGTCATCGGGGTCAGCGTCATGCCCGGGTGGACGGAGTTCACCCGGATCCGCGCCTCGGCGAGTTCCACGGCGCCGATCTTCGACAGGCCGCGCACCGCCCACTTGGAGGCGCCGTACCCGGCGGTGAGGGCCAGGCCGGTGAGCCCGGCGGCGGAGGAGATGTTGACGATGGAACCGCCGCCGCTCTGCCGGAGCAGCGGGATCGCCGCCTTGATGCCGATGAACACGCCGACCAGATTGATCTCGACGACCCGGCGGAAGTGCTCGACGCTCTCGTGCTCCAGGAACTGGCCGGTGGATATCCCGGCGTTGTTGACGAGCCCGTCGATCCGGCCGAACTCGGCGACGGCGTACTCCAGGGCCGCCCGCCATTCGTCCTCGCTGGTCACGTCGTGCCGCAGGAAGCGGGCCGCGTCGCCGAGCCCGGCCGCGGTCGCGGCACCCTCCTCCTCCAGCACGTCGGTGATCAGCACCCGGCCGCCACCGTCGACGACCGTCCGCGCCATCGCCGCACCGAGGCCGCGGGCCCCACCGGTGATGACGACGACCTTGCCGCTCAGATCCACAACAGCCACGGTTCCACGCCCCTGCCGTACAGATAGGTATATGACTAATCGGCATAAGCCGATCGCGGCGTCAGTCTGCCAGAGCCCCCAGGGCGCGCGACACCCCCTCCTCCTTCGGGCCGAGGAAAGTGGGATCCGGGCGGAACGCCGCCTCCAGGGCCGCCTTGCCCGCCGCGAACACCTCACGGACCCCGCCGTAGTACCAGGTGGCGTCGTGCTCGTCGGCGACCCCGACCCCGTACGCGTCCAGCCCCGCCGCCCGGCACAGGGCCACCGCCCGGTGTATGTGGAACCCCTGGCTCACCAGCACCGCCCGGCGCACCCCGAAGATCTCCCGGGCGCGCACGCACGAGTCCCAGGTGTCGAAGCCGGCGAAGTCGCTGACCACCTTGTCGTCCGGCACCCCGTGCCCCGTGAGGTAGGTGCGCATCGCGTCGGGCTCGTCGTACTCCGTGCGGCCGTTGTCCCCCGTGACCAGGACCACCTTCACCTTGCCGGTGCGGTACAGCTCCACGGCCGCGTCCAGCCGGGCGGCCAGGTACGGGGTCGGGCGGCCCTTCCACAGGCCCGCCCCGAACACCACCGCCACCCCCGCGTCGGGCGCGCGGGCCGTGCTCCGCAGCCGCCCGTCGGCCGCCGCGTGGGTCCACGCCGAGGGCAGCAGCGCCAGCACGCACAGCCCCATCACGGTCTGGACGGCCCGCCGCCGCGCCCGCACCGTACGCCACCGCCCCGTACGCCACCGCGCCGTCCGCCACCGCCCCGTACCCGGCTCGCCCGCCACCGGCTCGCCGCCCCGCCCGTCCCCCGTGACCTGCCCGGACTTCCCCATGACCGCCCCCTCGCTCCACACACCGTTCGCACGGATTGACGAACCACCCGGCCCCGCCAGTTCCGTCCGCCCCGCCTTTCACTCGTACGAATGAGCGAGTGAGCGGGGCGGAAACGACCCGTCACCCCTGCGCAACGCCACCGCAACCTCCACCGCGCAGGATCGGTCCATGACGGAGCCGGTGCACCCTCCCGAAAGCCATCCCCTCCCCTTCGGCGGCGCGGCCGAGCTGCTGACCCGGATCACCGACCAGCTCGGCAGCCAGCTCAGCGGAGTGCGCCCGCCCCGCGCCCGGCACCACGGAGACCGCCCATGCAGCCCACCCTCGTCGCCGTGGCCCACGGCAGCCGCGACCCCCGCGCCCCGCACGCCTCCCTCGCCCTCCTCGAACGGGTCCGCGAGCTCCGCCCGCGCCTCGACGTGCGCCTCGGCCACATCGAGCTGAACCGGCCCCTGCTCGGCGAGGCCCTGGGCGGGGCCCGCGGTGCGGCGGTGCTCGTACCGCTGCTGCTCGGCCGGGGCACCCACGTCAAGCGGGACCTGCCCGCCGCCGCGGCCCGGGCCGGCCACCTGCGGGTCCGGATCGCGGCCCCGCTCGGCCCCCACCCGCTGCTGGTGGAGGCCCTGTCCGAGCGGCTCCTGGAGGCCGGCTGGACTCCGGGCACGGCCGTGGTGCTGGCCGCCGCGGGGTCGCGCGATCCGGACGCGGCCGCCGACACCCGCCGCACCGCCGCCCTGCTCTCCGAACGCCTCGGAGCGGCGGCGGTGGTCCCCGCCTACGCCTCCGCGACCGCCCCCTCCGTACCGGACGCCGTCCGCGCCCTGGCCGCCCGGGGCCACCACCGGGTCGCCGTGGCCTCGTACTTCGCCGCCCCGGGCCGCTTCTCCGCCGCGTGCGCCGCCGCCGCGCCCGGCCCGGCCGCCGCCCCGCTCGGCGACCACCCGGCGCTGGCCCGGCTGGTCCTGCGGCGCTACGACGAGGCCCTCGCACGCGGCGCCGGCGGGCGCCGGGAACTGGCCACCGCATAAAGGCTGTGTTCGTTCGGATTGCTCGGATTGTCGGTGACTGCGGTTAACGTCTGAGCATGGAAGGCACCGCGCACGCTCCCGCCTACGACTCCTACGACCCCTCAGCCACCGAGCGCTGGGCCCCCGAGCCCGACAAGCGACCCGGCCGCACCGCCTTCCAGCGCGACCGCGCCCGCGTGCTGCACTCCGCCGCGCTGCGCCGGCTCGCCGGGAAGACCCAGGTCGTCACCCCGGGCACCCGCTCCTACGACTGGGACGCGAGCCCCCGTACCCGGCTGACCCACTCCCTGGAGTGCGCGCAGGTCGGCCGGGAGCTCGGCGCGGCCCTCGGCTGCGACCCCGACCTGGTCGAGGCGGCCTGCCTCTCCCACGACATGGGCCACCCCCCGTTCGGGCACAACGGCGAGGAAGCCCTCAACGAGTTCGCCAAGGACTGCGGCGGCTTCGAGGGCAACGCCCAGTCGCTGCGGCTGCTGACCCGGCTGGAGCCCAAGCGGTTCGTCACCGGCCCGGACGGCGGGACCCTGATGAGCGTCGGCCTCAACCTCACCCGCGCCTGCCTCGACGCCGCCACCAAGTACCCCTGGGCGCGCGGGGACCACCCCACCGATCCCGCTTCGGTGAAGTTCGGCGCCTACGAGGACGACCTGCCGGTCTTCGACTGGCTGCGCCGCGGCGCCCCCGCCGACCGCAAGTGCTTCGAGGCCCAGGTCATGGACTGGGCGGACGACGTCGCCTACTCGGTGCACGACTTCGAGGACGGTCTGCACGCCGGGCACCTCGACCCCAACCTGCTCTTCGCCGAGCCCGAGCGGGCCGCGATCTGGCAGGTCGCCATCGGCCGCTACGTGCCCGCCGGCACCGCCCCCGAGGAACTGCGCGAAGCCCTGGACCGTTTGATGGAACAGGACTGGTGGCCGCACGGGTACGACGGCTCGGCCGTGGCCCAGGCCCGCCTGAAGGACGCCACGAGCCAGCTCATCGGCCGCTTCTGCCTGGCCGCCGAGGGCGCCACCCGCGAGGCGTTCGGCACCGGCCGCCTCACCCGGTACGAGGCCGAGCTGGTGGTGCCGCGCGAGGCGCGCAACGAATGCGCCGTCCTCAAGGCGGTCGCCGACCTGTACGTGATGCAGCGCGACGAACAGGAGCGGCTGCGCGCGGACCAGCGCGTCGTCCTGACCGAACTCGCCGAGGCCCTCAGTGCCCGCGCGCCCGAGGGGCTCGACCCCCAGTTCAGGGCCATCTTCGACGCCGCGCCCGACGACAAGGCGCGCAAGCGGGCGGTGGTCGACCAGATCGCGTGCCTGACCGACTCCTCGGCCCGCTCCCTGCACGCCCGTCTCACCAGACGCGGACGACGCGCCGAAGGGTGAGCCGATCGGGCCATCCCCCCTTCACGCGGCAGGCTCGGTGCGGGACGCTCGCATGTGGTCGCATGTGACGAAGAGGTTATGAGGAGGCATCAGGTGGTCGACGCACACCAGACGTTCATCATCGTCGGCGCAGGGCTCGCCGGGGCGAAAGCCGCCGAGACGCTGAGGGCGGAGGGGTTCACGGGGCGGGTGATCCTGATCGGGGACGAGCGCGAGCATCCGTACGAGCGGCCACCGCTGTCCAAGGGCTACCTGGTGGGCAAGGACGACCGCGACAGCGTCTTCGTCCACGAACCGTCCTGGTATGCCGGAGCCGAGATCGAGCTCCACCTCGGGCAGCCCGCGGTGCACCTGGACCGCGAGGCCAAGACGGTCCGCCTCGGCGACGGCACCCTGCTGCACTACGACAAGCTCCTGCTGGCCACCGGCGCCGAGCCGCGCCGCCTGGACGTGCCCGGGACGGGCCTCGCCGGGGTGCACCACCTGCGGCGCCTCGCGCACGCCGAGCGGCTGCGGGGCGTCCTGGCCGCCCTGGGCCGGGACAACGGCCACCTGCTGATCGCGGGCGCGGGCTGGATCGGCCTGGAGGTCGCGGCGGCGGCCCGCGAGTACGGGGCCGAGGTCACCGTCGTCGAACCGGAGGCCACCCCGCTGCACGCGGTGCTCGGCCCGGAGGTGGGCCGGCTCTTCACCGACCTGCACGCCGCGCACGGGGTCCGCTTCCACTTCGGGGCCCGCCTCACCGAGATCGTCGGGCACGACGGCATGGTGCTGGCCGCCCGTACCGAGGACGGCGAGGAGCACCCGGCGCACGCGGTGCTCGCCGCGATCGGCGCCGCCCCCCGGACCGCGCTCGCCGAGACCTCCGGGCTGGCCCTGGTCGACCGGGAGCACGGCGGCGGGATCGCGGTCGACGAGTCCCTGCGCACCTCCGACCCGGACGTCTTCGCCGCCGGGGACGTGGCCGCCGCCCACCACCCCTGGATCGGGTCCCGGCTGCGCGTGGAGCACTGGGCCAACGCCCTCAACGGCGGCCCGGCCGCCGCGCGGGCGATGCTCGGGCAGGAAGTCAGCTACGACCGGGTCCCGTACTTCTTCTCCGACCAGTACGACGTCGGCCTGGAGTACTCGGGCTACGCCCCGGCCGGGAGCTACGACCAGGTACTGATCCGCGGGGACGTGGGCAAGCGGGAGTTCATCGCCTTCTGGCTCTCCGAGGGCCGGGTGCTGGCCGGGATGAACGTCAATGTGTGGGACGTCACGGAGCACATCCAGGCCCTGATCAGGTCGGGGCGCACGGTGAACGCCGACCAGCTCACGGACCCGGAGGTTCCGCTCGACTCGCTGCTCGCCGCCCAGGGGGGCTGACCGCACTGTCCGCGCACGGCCGTAGACTTCACGGGTGGCTGGACGGATCAACGACGACGACGTGAAGGCGGTACGGGACGCGGTCCCGATCGACGCCGTGGTCTCCGAGTACCTCCAGCTGCGCAACGCGGGCGGCGGCAACCTCAAGGGCCTGTGCCCCTTCCACGACGAGAAGTCCCCGTCCTTCCAGGTCAGCCCGAGCAAGGGTTTCTACCACTGCTTCGGCTGCCAGGCGGGCGGGGACACCCTCGACTTCATCATGAAGATCGACCACCTCTCCTTCTCGGAGGCGGTCGAGCGGCTGGCCGGACAGGCCGGCATCACCCTGCGGTACGAGGAGGGCGGCTACACCGCCGGCACCAGCGGCCGCGGCGAGCGCATCCGCCTGGTCGAGGCCCACAAGGCGGCGGCCCTCTTCTACGCGGAGCAGCTCGGCGGGGCCGAGGCGGAGATCGGCCGCCGCTTCCTGGCGGAGCGCGGCTTCGATCAGGCGGCGGCGGAGCACTTCAGCGTGGGCTACAGCCCGGCCGGATGGGACCACCTGACCCGGTTCCTGCGCGGCAAGGGCTTCAGCGACAAGGAGCTGATCCTCTCCGGCCTGGCTCAGGACAGCCGCAGCGGCAAGCCCATCGACCGCTTCCGCGGCCGTCTCATGTGGCCCATCCGCGACATCAGCGGCGAGGTCGTCGGCTTCGGCGCGCGCAAGCTGCGCGACGACGACAACGGGCCGAAGTACCTGAACACCCCCGAGACGGCGATCTACAAGAAGTCCCAGGTGCTCTACGGCATCGACCTGGCCAAGAAGGAGATCGCGAAGACCTCCCGGGCCGTGGTCGTCGAGGGCTACACCGATGTCATGGCCTGCCACCTGGCCGGGGTCACCACCGCGATCGCCACCTGTGGCACCGCCTTCGGCGGGGACCACATCAAGATCCTCCGCCGGCTGCTGATGGACAACGCGACCGCCGAGGTGATCTTCACGTTCGACGGGGACGCGGCCGGACAGAAGGCGGCCCTGCGCGCTTTCGAGGACGACCAGAAGTTCGCCGCGGAGACCTCCATCACCATCGCCCCCGGCGGCATGGACCCCTGCGACCTGCGCCTCGCGCAGGGCGACGCGGCGGTGTCCGGGCTGGTGGACGCCCGTACCCCGCTGTTCGAGTTCGCGCTGCGGCACATCGTGGCCCGGCACAACCTGGAGAACCCGGCGGGGCGCGCGGCCGCGCTGGCCGAGGCGGCGCCGGTCGTCGCCAGCATCAAGGACCTCTCGATCCAGCACGAGTCGGCGGTCCAGCTCGCCGGGATGCTGGGCATCCTCGACGAGCAGTTCGTCGTCAAGCGGGTGGCCCAGCTGGCCCGCTGGGCCCGCGAGCGCGGCAACCAGCCGCAGCAGCAGGGCCGGGCCCGCCAGCAGGAGCCGGCCCCGGCGCCCCCGGCACCGAACGGCGGCGGACCCGCGCTGAACCTGCGCAGCCCGGCCCACCGCACCGAGCGCGAGCTCCTCAAGCTGGCGCTCCAGCGCCCGGCCCTGGTCTCCCCCGCCTTCGACGCGTACGGGATCGACGAGTTCACCGCCCCGCCGTACGCGGCGGTCCGCCAGGCCATCCAGGACGCCGGCGGCGCCGCGCAGGGCACCGACGACTACCTGGCCCGGGTGCGCGAGGCCGCACCGAACGACACCGTCCGCGCGATGGTCACGGAGCTGGCGGTGGAGGCGATCCACGCCAAGACGGTGGACGAGATCTACGCGGGCGTCCAGCTCGTCCAGGTCCGCCTGCGCGCCGTCGACCGGCGGGTCCTGGAGATCCAGGGCACCATGACCCGGCTGAGCCCGCAGGCGCCGCCGGAGCAGCACGCGGCGGTCCAGCAGGAGCTGTGGGTCCTCCAGCAGTACGGCCGGCGGCTGCGCAACCGCGGCGCCGAGGGCCTCTAGGAACTCCCGGCCCCGGCGCGGCGGTGCCAGTCGCCGCCGGGTATCTCGGTGCCCGATCGCGCGAGGCGGCCGGCCAGCGGGGCGGCGGCCAGGTAGACCCAGGCGCGGACGCGGACGCCGTCGGGGCGGACGGCCACCCGGGCGAGCCGGTCGTAGAGGTTGTCCGGGCGGCCCGGGCCGCGGTACTCCTCCAGCCGGTCCAGCGCGGTCAGCAGCTCCCCGTACGCCTGCGGCGACGCGGTGATCAGCTCCCCGGCGACGGCGGAGCCGGGCCGCTCGACCGCGTACGGGTACCCCGGGCCCTCGTAGAGCACCGCGCCGGGCAGCGACGCGGGCTCCTCGGCCGTCGTGCGGCCGCGCAGGAACAGGTCGTGGTTGACCTCCCCCGGCCGCAGCGTCCCGTACACGAAGAACGGCAGCTGGGCCGGTTCCGGCCGTTCGACCGATGTCACGGAGCCCTCCCCTCGACTACGACTGGCTGTGCACGGCCCGGGTCCAAGGTCCCGTCCCGGCCGCGCACCCCCACCGTACGCACCGCTGTTACACGATCTCCCGGCCCCCGTGACGACTCCCGGCTACCGTCGGGAGCCGACCCCTCCCCGACCCCACGGTTCCCTCCTCCATGACGCCATCACCCCGCCGTTCCACCGCCGCCCTGCTGCTCTGCGCCACCGCGCTGGCCCTCGGCGGCTGCGCCTCGCCCGACGGGCTCGCCACGGGCGAGCCGGTGGCTCCGGCGTCCCCGCAGCCGCTGCCGGAGACGCTCTGGCCCGCCTGGGCCGAGGGCTCCTCCCCGGGCACGGGCGTCGCCACCGGCACCCGCCAGCCCGCTCCGTCACCGCTGGCGAACGGGCCGGCGGTCGGTGCGCGGGGCCTGGGGGCGGTGAACGAGCTGGACGTCGTACGGGCGGACAAGCGGATGCGACAGTTCCTGGGCACCGGGAAGATCAACGCTCCCGGGCGGGCCGGGATCCGCCCGCCCGTGCTCCTCGACGTGACCGGCGACGGGAAGAAGGAACTGCTGATCGCCGCCGACACCGAGTCGGGCCGCACCGCGCTGAGCGTCTACGCCGCCGAGGGCACCCGGATCGTCCCCGTCCTGTTCACCATCGGGCGTGGGATGGCCGCCGAGTCCCTCGGCCGGGACCTGCTGATCCACACGGCCGCCGACGACGGCTCCGAACAGGCCGTCCGCTACCGCTGGGACGGCGAACGGATGACGGTGGTCAGCGACGAGCGCCGCTACAACAAGGTGCCCGGTGCCCCCACCGCGCCCGCGGGGACCTCCCGGTGAGGGCCCCGCTGCGCCGCGGCCGTGCGCGGGTCCGGGCCCTCGGCCTGCGCTGGAAGATCGCCGCCCTGCTGGCGGTCGGCTGCTCGCTGGTCGCGCTGACCATCGGGGTCCTGATCCACGAGGCGCGCGTGCGGCAGATCGCCGACGCGGCCCGCCAGAGCGCGACCGAGCAGCTGGTCCGCGTACGGCAGGTGTACGAGCTCACCGGGCGTCTCGACTACGACAAGGTCGGGGAGGCCAATGCCCGCATCGACTGCCCCGGCACACCGGAGCCGCTGCGCGCGGCGGCCCTGGCGGGCCGGCGGACCACCTATCTGGAGCTGACCGGATCCGATCCGGCGGTGTGGGCGGCGCGGCCGGTCGGGGGCGGCCAGGTGCTGACGGTGCGGCACTCCCTCGCCGCCGAGCAGGCCGAACTGGCGGAGCTGGACGGGACGCTGATCGCCTCCGGGGCCGGGGTGGTGGCGCTCGCGGCGGTGGGCGGGGCGCTGATGGCGAGCCGGCTCAGCAAGGACATGCGGTCGGCCGCCGAGACGGCACGGCGGATCAGCGCGGGCGACCTGGATGCCCGGATCGGCTTCACGGCGGCGCCCGGGAACCGCAACGAGGTGGTCGAGCTGGCCTCGGCGGTCGACACCATGACGGCGAGCCTGCAACACCGGCTGGAGGCCGAGCAGCGGTTCACGGCGGACGTGGCGCACGAACTGCGGACCCCGCTGACCGGCCTGCACACGGCGGCCGAGCTGCTGCCGCCCGGGCGGCCGACGGAGCTGGTGCGGGACCGGGTCGGGGCGCTGCGGACGCTGACGGAGGATCTGCTGGAGGTGGCGCGGCTGGACGCGAACCGGGAGGAGGCGCGGCTGGAGGAGCACCGGCTGGGGCCGCTGGTCGCCTCGATCACCCGGCGCTCGGGAGTGGCGGCGGAACTCGTCGGCGCGTCCGGCGAGGACGGGCCGTCGGACCAGGCAGGTGGCGACGGCGACGGCGCGCTGGTGCGGACCGACGCCCGGCGGCTGGAGCGGATCCTGACGAACCTGCTGGTCAACGCCCGGCGGCACGGGTCGGGGCCGGTCACGGTGACGGTGTCCGGCGCCTCGGTGACGGTACGGGACCACGGCTCGGGCTTCCCCGGGAGCCTGCTGCGGGAGGGGCCGAGCCGGTTCAGGACGGGGACGGCGGAACGCGGCCAGGGCACGGGGCTCGGCCTGACGATCGCCTTCGGGCAGGCCCAGGTGATCGGCGCCGTCGTGACCCTCTCGAACCCGGCCCCCTCGGGCGCGGCCGCCTCGGTGGCCCTGCCCCGGGCCTGACGGCGGGCGTCCCCGGCGTCACTCGGACGGGGTGGGGGGACCCCGATGCCCTCACATGGCCTCTGACCTGCGCCTGGGCCCTCCGGAGGGGCGCTCGGGGCGTGATCTGACGCACCATCAGCAGGCGCGGGGCGGAGGCGCCGGTTTTCCTCGAGACACGACCCCGTGTCCCCAGGAGTGAGTCATGCGCCGCAGCACCGCCCACGTGCTCACCGCCACCGCGCTGACCGCGGCCGCCTTCGCCGGCCCGGTGGCCGGAGCGGTGGCCGCCGCGGACCTCGGCATGGCCCCGTTCGCCCCCGGGGACTTCGCCGTACTGGAGGTCTGGCCGAAGTCCGCCGTCCCGGGCACCACGGTCACGGTGAACACCAAGGCCTGCGGACCCGGCAGCCGGGCCGAGGGCGATGCCAGCACGGTCGGCGGCGGCCGCTTCAAACTGGTCCCGGGCACCCACAAGGAAGTGGTCGAGGGCCAGTTCCGGGTCGAGCGCGGGCTCAAGCCGGGCACCTACGGCATCGGCGCGACCTGCGCGAACGGCAAGTTCGCCACCGGCGACCTGGTCGTCGGCGAGCACGGCCCCCGAGGCCACGTGCAGTCCGGGGTGGGTGGTGGCACGACCACCGCCGCCGACCCCGCCACGATCACGGCGGGAGCGGCCGCACTGGCCGCGGCCGCCGTCGGCGGTACCTGGCTCCTGCGTCGCCGGGCGAGCGGCACGCGGAGCTGACGGGCGCCCACCGCGGCTCCGGCCGCGGTCCGACCGGTACCGCCCCCCGTCGCCCGCCCCGCGAGGTCCCCCCCGTTCGCGGGGCCGGGCGACGGCCAGTCCCACGAACGGCGAGGCAGACCCGAACGGCGAGGTGAGGGGGCAGGCATGTACGGCGGCTTCCGGCTCCCGCACGGGCACCTCGAGGCCGGAGCGGCCCCTGGCACCCAGGGCGCCCTGCGCGGCCCCGCCGGACTCGTCGCGATCATCGCCGTCATCGGCATCTGGCTCGTGACCAGCGGCTCCCGCGAGCCGGTCGGGCCGCCGCTGCCCTCCGCCGCCGAGGCGCTGAGCGCCGGGGCCCGCTACCCGGGGGCCATCGCCCCGCTCCCCGGTTCCCCTCCGAGCCGGATCCGGATCCCCTCGATCCGCGTCGACGCCCCGCTCACCGGCCTCGGCCTCGACCGCGACGGCGGCCTCGAAGTGCCCCCGCCGACCCGGCGCGAGCTCGCGGGCTGGTACCGCGACGGAACCACGCCCGGGGCCACCGGCACCGCGGTCGTCGCGGGCCACGTCGACGACGCCGGCGGCCCGGCCGTCTTCTACCACCTGGGCGCGCTGCGCCGGGGCGCCCAGATCGAGATCGCCCGCGCGGACGGACGTACGGCGGTGTTCACGGTCCACGCGGTCGAGGTCTACGACGCCAGGGCCTTCCCGGACGGGCGCGTGTACGGCCCCGCGCCGCGCGCCGAGCTCCGGGTGATCACCTGCGGCGGCGGATTCTCCCCGCGGACCGGCTACCAGGGCAACGTGGTCGTCTTCGCCCACCTCACGGGGACGTACTGAGGACGCCGCCCGCCGTCAGCGGCGGCGTCGCGTCATCCCCACTGTTCGAAGCCCAGCTTGATCACCAGGGCGCCGACCACGGTCAGCAGCACGCCCCGGACGAATCCGCTGCCCTTCCTGAGCGCCATGCCGGCGCCGATCATGCCTCCGGCCAGGTTGAAGAGCGCCATCAGCGCGGCCAGCTGCCACAGCACCATCCCCTGGTACGCGAACATCGCGAGCGCCCCGGCGTTCGTGCACACGTTGACGATCTTGGCGGTGGCGGAGGCGGTGACCAGGTCGAGGTGGAGCAGTGCGGTGAGGGCCAGCACCAGGAAGGTGCCCGTGCCGGGTCCGATCAGGCCGTCGTAGAAGCCGATGCCGAGACCTGCGAGGCCGATGGCGAGCAGCACCCGCTGCCGGGAGACGGGCGTGGTGGAGGGTGCGGCGCCGAAGCCCGGCTTGAAGATGACCACGGCGGCCACCACCACCAGCACCCCCATGATCAGCGGCCGTAGCGCGTCCTTGCTGATCCCGCCCGCCAGCGCGGCCCCGCCCATCGACCCGGCCAGCGCGGCCAGGCCGATCCGGACGGCGAGCTTCACGTCCACCGGGGCCTTGCGGGCGAAGGTGACGGCGGCCCCGGTGGTGCCGACGATGGCCACCGCCTTGTTGGTGCCGAGCACGGTGGCGGGGTGGGCGTGCGGCAGGCCGAGCAGCAGGGCGGGCAGGAGCAGCAGTCCGCCACCGCCGACGACGGCGTCGATCCAGCCGGCGGCGGCCGCGGCGACGCACAGCACGATGATCATGGTCAGTGATATGTCAGGCACGGGCCGACCCTATGGACCGGATCCATGCAGGAGCCATCAGTCTCCGGAAACTTGCGCAAAGGTTGAGCTTTGCCGGGCCGGCACCCGGTCCGGGGCCACCGGAGCGGCCGGCTCCACCAGCGCCGTCAGGGCGCTGGCCGCCAGCACGCTGGCCAGCCCCAGCCCCGCCGCGAGCCGCCCCGCGGGGGGTACGCGGGCCACCCCGGCCGCCCAGGCCCGCAGGGCGGAGTCCCGGCGGAGCCCGCGGGACCCGCGTGACCTGCGGGACCCCCGGTGCCGGGCGGCGGGGCGGGCCCCCGGCAGGGTCACGGGCACGGCTACGTGCAGGGGGTGGCGCATGACGCGGGGGCCTTTCACGACGGACGGGCGGGAACGGAAGCGGCAGTGGAAACGGAAGCGGAAGCGGGCACGCGGGCCGGACCGCGCGGGCCCCTCAAAAGGTGAAGCACTCGGTGTGGACGCGCCCGGCCGGCACCCCGGCCCGCAGCAGCGCGCCCCGCGTGGCCTCCGTCATCCCGGGCGGCCCGCACAGGTACACGTCGTGCTCCGCCAGGTCCGGCACCAGCGCGGCCAGCGCCCGCGGGGCCAGCGGGTCGTAGGCCCCGTCGGACGGCCCGAGCAGGTAGTGCAGGCCGGCCTGACGCCCGGCGGCGATGGCCTCCAGCTCGGCCCGCAGCACGAGCTGGTCCTCCGCACCGGCCCGGTAGAGCAGGGTGATGTCCCCGGGGCCGCCGGGCAGCGTCTCGAACAGGGCCCGCATCGGAGTGATCCCGACCCCGCCCGCGATCAGCAGCACCTTGGGCCGGGTCCGCCGGGCGGCGGTGAGCGCCCCGAACGGCCCGGTGGCGAGGACGCGCGTACCCGGGCGCAGCCGGCGGATCCGGCGGGAGTGTCCGCCGAGCCCCTTGACGGTGATCCGCAGGGCGGTGCCGCGCACCGGCGCCGACAGTGAGAACGGCAGGGCCGTGTACCAGAGCCGCCGGGTCAGGAACCGCCAGCGCAGGAACTGTCCGGGCTCGGCGCGCAGTTCCGCGAGGTGCTGCCCGTGCACGACGACGGAGACCACGCCGGGCCCCTCCACCCTGACCTCGGCCACCCGCAGCGCGTGCCGCAGGGCCTGCCGTACGGGGACCACGGCCCGGTACCAGACCAGCAGCACGCCCACCACGGCGTAGGCCAGGGCCCAGAACCAGGCGGCGGCCGCCAGGTCAGGCCCGGCGAGCTGGTGGCCGAAGGCAAGCGCGGCGGCGAGGTACACGGCCAGGTGCACCCCGCGCCAGGTTTCGTGCGCGACCCGGCGGCGTACCGCCCGGGCGGAGGTCACGCCGACCGCGCCCAGCAGGACGGTCCCGGCCGCGGCGGCCCCGAGCCAGGGATAGCCGAGCAGGTCCCGCACGGCGGTGAGCACGTCGACCCCCTCGTGGACGGCGAAGCCGAGCAGCGCCAGGAGCCCGTGGCCGAAGCAGAGCAGGACCACGTGCCGGCCGCCCAGCGCGTGCCAGCGGGCGAGCCGGTCGGCGCCGACGCCGTGCTCCACGGCGGGCACCCGGGCCATGAGGAACAGCAGCACGAGGATCCCGTACCCGGCGAGCAGCCCGGTCAGGTGCGCGGCGGTGGCGAACAGCGCGTCGAGCCGGGCCGAGGGGCGCACCTGGGCCGCCCAGAGCAGGGCGACCAGCCCCGCCCCGCCCAGCATCCCGCCCTTGACCCGTACCGCCGCATCTCGCATGGCAGCCACGCTAAGCGGGCCCGGGGCCCTCGCGGTGATCCTTAAGACGGCCTTGAGGGAGGCCTCACCGACCCTTAATCCCGGCGCTGAGGACGGCGTTCCGTCCGGGTAACAGGGGTGGTGCGGCGGGGAAACAGCGGGCGCGCAGGCTCGAGGACACGACGTCCCGTTCCGCCCTCTCACCGACGACGGAGGCCCCCGACATGACCGAGCCCCTGCCCGCGATCGTACTGATCGGCCACGGCATGGTCGGCCAGCGCTACCTGGAGGCCCTCGCCGAGCGCGGCGCCACCGCGACCCACCGCGTCACGGTGCTCGCCGAGGAGCCCCGGCCCGCCTACGACCGCGTGCGCCTCACCTCGTACTTCTCCGGCAACACCCCCGAGGACCTCTCCGTGACCCCGGACGGGTTCATGGAGCGCCACGGCATCGCGCTGCACCTCGACGACCCCGCCGAGAGCATCGACCGGGACGCCCGTACGGTCACCGCCCGCTCCGGGCGGGTGTTCCCGTACGACGTGCTCGTCCTGGCGACCGGCAGCTCCCCCTTCGTGCCGCCCGTCCCCGGGCGGGACGCGCCCGGCTGCTTCGTGTACCGCACGGTCGAGGACCTCCTCGCGATCGAGGCCTACGCGAAGACGCGCGCGAGCGGGGCCGTGGTCGGCGGCGGGCTGCTCGGGCTGGAGGCGGCCGGCGCGCTCAAGGGTCTCGGACTGGACACGCGCGTGGTGGAGTTCGCGCCCCGCCTGATGCCCGTCCAGGTCGACGAGGGCGGCGGCGCGGCCCTGCTGCGCACCATCGAGTCGATGGGGCTGAGCGTGCACACCGGCGTCGGCACCGAGGAGGTGCTGACCGCGGAGGACGGCTCCGTCAGCGGCATGCGGCTCTCGGACGGCTCGGCCGTCGCGACGGACCTCGTCGTCTTCTCCGCCGGGATCCGCCCCCGCGACGCGCTGGCCCGCGCCTGCGGACTGGCCGTCGGCGAGCGCGGCGGGATCGTCGTCGACTCCCGCTGCCGCACCTCCGACCCGCGGGTGTACGCCGTCGGCGAATGCGCCCTGGCCGCCGACGGCCGGGTCTACGGACTGGTCGCGCCCGGCTACGAGATGGCCGCGACGGCCGCCGAGGACCTGCTGGGCCGCGCGCGGGAGTTCACCGGGGCCGACCTGTCCACCAAGCTCAAGCTGCTCGGCGTGGACGTGGCCTCCTTCGGCGACGCGCACGGGACGACGCCCGGCAGCCTCGCGGTGGTGTGGTCCGACGCCCGCTCGGGCGTCTACAAGAAGCTCGTGGTCTCCCCCGAGGGGGTCCTGCTCGGCGGGGTGCTGGTCGGCGACGCCGACGCCTACGGGCTGCTGCGCCCGCTCACCGGCAGCGTCCCGCCGGTCGCCCCCGAGCAGCTGGTGCTGCCCGCCGGGCTCGGCCCCGCGAGCGGACTGGGCCCCTCCACGCTCCCCGACTCCGCGGTGGTCTGCTCCTGCCACAACGTCACCAAGAAGGCGATCAGTGCCTGCGCGAGCCTGCCCGAGGTCAAGCGGTGCACCAAGGCGGGCACCGGCTGCGGGGGCTGCCTGAAGGTGATCGGCCAGCTGCTGCCGGCCGCCGACGGCCAGGGGCTGTGCGGTTGCTTCCCGTACACCCGGGCGGAGCTCTACGAGATCGTCCGGACCCGGCGCCTGACCTCGTACCGGGAGATCCTGGACGCCCACGGCCGCCCGGAGGCCCGCGGCGGCGACGGCTGCGAGGTCTGCAAGCCCGCGGTCGGCTCGGTCATCGCCTCCCTCGCCGCCGCCCTCGGCGCGAGCGGCTACGTCCTCGACGGGGAGCAGGCCGCCCTCCAGGACACCAACGACCACTTCCTGGCCAACCTCCAGCGCAACGGCTCGTACTCGGTCGTCCCGCGCATCCCGGGCGGGGAGATCACCCCCGACAAGCTGATCGTGATCGGCGAGGTGGCCCGCGACTTCGGCCTCTACACGAAGATCACCGGCGGCCAGCGGATCGACCTCTTCGGCGCCCGCGTCGACCAGCTGCCCGGCATCTGGGCCCGGCTCGTCGACGCCGGGTTCGAGTCCGGGCACGCGTACGGCAAGGCCCTGCGGACGGTGAAGTCCTGCGTGGGGAGCACCTGGTGCCGTTACGGGGTCCAGGACAGCGTCCGCATGGCCATCGGCCTGGAGCTGCGCTACCGGGGTCTGCGCGCCCCGCACAAGCTGAAGTCGGCGGTGTCCGGCTGCGCCCGCGAGTGCGCGGAGGCGCAGAGCAAGGACTTCGGCGTCATCGCGACGGCGAGCGGCTGGAACCTCTACGTCGGCGGCAACGGCGGCGCGGTCCCGCGCCACGCCGACCTGCTCGCACAGGACCTCTCGGACGCCGAACTGGTGCGGCTGATCGACCGGTTCCTGATGTTCTACATCCGCACCGCCGACCGGCTGGAGCGGACCTCCACCTGGCTGGAGCGGCTGGAGGGGGGCCTGGACCACCTGCGGGACGTGATCGTGCACGACTCGCTCGGACTGTGCGCGGAGCTGGAGGCGCTGATGGCCGGGCACGTGGCGCACTACCGCGACGAGTGGGCGGAGACGCTCCGCGACCCCGAGCGGATGCGCCGGTTCGTGTCCTTCGTGAACGCGCCCGGCGCCCCCGACCCGACGGTGCGGTTCGTCCCCGAACGCGACCAGGTCAAGCCCGATCTGGCCGTCCTGACGATCGGAGGGGTCCGATGACCTTGGAATTGAAGGTGGCCGACGGCTGGTTGGCGGTGTGCGAGCTGTCCGCGCTCACCCCGGGCCGGGGTGTCGCCGCCCTGCTGCCCGACGGGAGCCAGGCGGCGGTGTTCCTCGACCGGGCCGGGCGTCCGTACGCGATCGGCAACCGGGACCCCTTCACCGGGGCCCAGGTCCTCTCGCGCGGGCTGCTGGGGCGGGCGGCGGGCCGGCCGTTCGTGGCCTCGCCGCTGCTGAAGCAGCGCTTCGACCTGGAGTCGGGGCGCTGCCTGGACGACGAGGAGGTGGCGGTCCGGACGTATCCGGTGCGGACCGCCGGGGCCTCGTAGGGGGGCCTGCCGGGCCGGCCGCGCGGCCGTCAGCCCTGGACCATCGACGGGTCCATCCACATGATCTCCCAGGTGTGGCCGTCGAGGTCGTCGAAGGCCCGGCCGTACATGACTCCGTGGTCCTGCGGCGGGCGGGGCTCACCGGCCCCGGCCGCCACCGCCGCGTCGACGAGCGCGTCGACGGCGGTGCGGCTCTCGGCGCTCAGGCAGAGCAGGACCTCGGAGGTGGTGGTGGCGTCGGCGATGGCCTTGTGGGTGAAGTCCTTGTAGCGGGCCTCGGTGAGGAACATCGCGACGATGCTGTCGGTGATGGGCATGGAGGCGCAGTTCTCGTCGGTGAACTGGGCGTTGAAGGAGTAACCGAGCTTGCCCCAGAAGGCCTTGGTCGCGTCGAGGTCCTTCACGGGCAGGTTGACGAAGATCATGGTGGTCATCTCGGTGTCTCTTCTCTCGTGTGTCCGGCGGGCCCGGCGCGTGCGGTGCTTCCGAGGGGTAGACCGGGGCCCGGCCCCGGACTCATCGCTCTCCGGGAAACTTTCTTCCCCAGGATCCGCCGCGCGGCCGCCGGCCCTCAGGACGCCACGGCGCCGCCCTTGAGGAGGGCCGCGCCCAGCGGGGTCACCGTGTGCAGGACGGCGTTGCCGTGGCGCAGGGTCGTCACCAGGCCCGCCTCGCGCATCACGCAGGCGTGCTGGCTCGCCGAGGCGAGGGAGACCCCGGCGCGGCGGGCCAGTTCGCTGGTGGTGGCCCCGTCCCCGATGGCCCGCAGCACCACGGAACGGGTGTGGCCCACGAGCTTGCCCAGCGTGCGCTGGCGCTGCTCCTCCGCCGGCCGGGCGGCCTCCCCGGCGGCCGCCGCCGACGCCAGTGGGGCCGCCGCCGGATAGACCAGCACGGGCGGCAGCTCCGGATCGTGCAGGGTCACCGCGGTGCGGCGGCAGAAGAAGGACGGCTGGAGCAGCAGCCCGCGCCCGCGCAGCCGTACGTCGCGGTCCACCGGGTACTCGCATTCGAGCACCGGCGCCCGCCAGCGCAGCATCGGCGGCAGGGAGGCGAGCAGTTCGTCGGCGCCGCCGTCGAGCAGCGCCCGGCCGCGCGCGGCCCGCTCGGCCTCTATCTGCGCCTGGATGTGGGTCCAGTACGGCTCCACCGCCGCCCGGTGGTATCCGCGCAGCTCCGCCAGCAGCCGCGGCAGGTGCTTGGTGCCGCCGTCGATGAACTCCCGCAGCCGGGAGGGCGGCGGGGTCCCGAAGGCCGCGCCGAAGCCCGTACCGGAGCCGGATCCCACGAGGGAGAGCTCGCGCCGCAGCCGCTCGGGGCGCAGCCCGCGCAAGGCGTCGAGGCCGACGTCCCACCCGTACTGCCCCTCGGTGGGCGTCAGGAAATCCGGGAAATAGCCGCGCGCCGGTATGAGCGCGCCGAGCAGCCTTGTTTCACCATTCAACCGGCTCCGGGTTTCCGTACGCCATTCACCGAACAACCGGACATCACGCCGGTCTCTTAAGCGGTGAAAACTAAGAATCGTTTCCCACAACGCATCGGGACGCCCTGCCATCCGTACGCGTGCCAGGTCCACTCCAGTGAAATGGATACGAAGCACCGAACCCCCAGCTGTGCAACCGCAATCCCCCCGCCCCATGAGTATGCATGCCGTCACACGTGGTCACCACGCCCTTTCGGCCACAGTTGAAACCCCTTTCGGCAGGGGCGTGACAAGCGAAATCCTGTACTCCGCCAGGCACACTCCGGTGCGACCGAAACGCTCCGTGAAGGCCGTGGGGGGCTTTGCGGGGCCTGGCGGTCGGTCGCACAGGGAAGCGCCGACGTGCCTGGCGGATAGGCGGCAGGCGGTGGACGGGTGGGGATCCGTCCACCGCCTGGTGCCGTAAAGACTTCGTTGAATATGCGGCGATACCCCGCCTTCGAAAAGAAGGCGCGCCCGTCCCCCGCGGTCAGGACACCGGGGACGGGCGCGGTCGGGGCGGGACCGGCGATGACCGGTCCCCGCGAGGCTCAGCGGCTGTCGGAGCCCTTCGACTCGGCGGCCGCGCGACCGGCCTCCAGGCGCGCCACCGGGATCCGGAAGGGCGAGCAGGAGACGTAGTCGAGGCCGACCTCGTGGAAGAAGTGCACCGACTCCGGGTCGCCGCCGTGCTCGCCGCAGACGCCGAGCTTGAGGTCGGGGCGGGTGGCCCGGCCGGACTCCACGGCGCTGCGGACCAGCGAGCCGACGCCGTCCTTGTCGATGGTCTCGAAGGGCGAGACCCCGAAGATGCCCTTCTCCAGGTACGCGGTGAAGAAGCTGGCCTCGACGTCGTCGCGGGAGAAGCCCCACACGGTCTGGGTCAGGTCGTTCGTGCCGAAGGAGAAGAACTGCGCGGCCTCGGCGATCTGGCCGGCGGTCAGGGCGGCGCGGGGCAGCTCGATCATGGTGCCGATGCTCAGCTTGAGCTCCGTGCCCGTCGCGGCCTCGACCTCGGCGATGACCTGGTCGGCCTCCTCGCGGACGATCTCCAGCTCCTGGACGGTGCCCACGAGCGGGACCATGATCTCGGCGCGCGGGTCGCCCTTGGCGTTCTTGCGCTCGGCCGCGGCCTCGGCGATGGCCCGGACCTGCATCTTGAACAGACCGGGGATGACCAGACCGAGCCGGACGCCGCGCAGACCCAGCATCGGGTTCTGCTCGTGCAGCTTGTGCACGGCCTGGAGCAGGCGCAGGTCGTTCTCGTTGGCGTCCTTGCGGGACTCGGCGAGGGCGACGCGCACCGAGAGCTCGGTGATGTCGGGCAGGAACTCGTGCAGCGGCGGGTCCAGGAGGCGGACCGTGACGGGCAGCCCGTCCATCGCCTCGAACAGCTCGACGAAGTCCTTCTTCTGCAGCGGCAGGAGGGCACTGAGTGCCTCCTCGCGCTCGCCGTCGGTGTCCGCCAGGATCAGCCGCTCCACCAGCTCGCGGCGCTCGCCGAGGAACATGTGCTCGGTGCGGCACAGGCCGATGCCCTGAGCTCCGAACCGGCGGGCGCGCAGCGCGTCCTCGGCGTTGTCGGCGTTGGCGCGCACCCGCAGGCGGCGGACGCGGTCCGCGTAGGCCATGATCCGGTGCACGGCGGCGACGAGCTCGTCGGCGTCGTCGGCTCCGGCGTGCATGCGGCCCTCGAAGTACTCGACGACCGGGGACGGTACGACGGGTACCTCGCCGAGGTAGACCTTGCCGGTGGAGCCGTCGATGGAGACGACGTCGCCCTCTTCGATGACCGTCTCGCCGACCGTCATCCGGCGGCGCTTGGTGTCGACGTCGAGCTCCTCGGCGCCGCAGACACAGGTCTTGCCCATGCCGCGGGCGACGACGGCGGCGTGCGAGGTCTTGCCGCCGCGCGAGGTCAGGATGCCCTCGGAGGCGATCATGCCGTCCAGGTCGTCCGGGTTGGTCTCGCGGCGGATCAGGATGACCTTCTCGCCGGAGCGGGACCACTTGACGGCCGTGTACGAGTCGAAGACGGCCTTGCCGACCGCCGCGCCCGGGGAGGCGGCGATGCCGCGGCCCAGCAGGGTGCTCTTGGCCGCGTCGTCGAAGCGCGGGAACATCAGCTGCGCCAGCTGGTGGCCGGTGACGCGCTGGAGCGCCTCGGCCTCGTCGATCAGGCCCTGGTCCACGAGCTGCGTGGCGATGCGGAAGGCGGCGCCGGCGGTGCGCTTGCCGACGCGGGTCTGGAGCATCCACAGCTGGCCGCGCTCGATGGTGAACTCGATGTCGCAGAGATCCTTGTAGTGGGTCTCCAGCGTCTCCATGATCGCCATGAGCTGGTCGTACGAGACCTTGTCGATCTGCTCCAGATCGGCCAGCGGGACGGTGTTGCGGATGCCCGCGACGACGTCCTCGCCCTGCGCGTTCTGCAGGTAGTCGCCGTAGACGCCCTGGTGGCCGCTGGCGGGGTCGCGGGTGAAGGCGACGCCGGTGCCGGAGTCGGGGCCGAGGTTGCCGAAGACCATGGAACAGATGTTGACGGCGGTGCCCAGGTCGCCGGGGATGCGCTCCTGGCGGCGGTAGAGCTTCGCGCGGTCGGTGTTCCAGGAGTTGAAGACCGCCTCGACGGCGAGGTCCATCTGCTCGCGGGCGTCCTGCGGGAACGCGCGGCCGGCCTCCTTCGCGACGATCTTCTTGAAGGACGCGACCAGCGTCTTCAGGTCCGCGGCGTCGAGGTCGGTGTCGACGGTGACCTTCTTGGCGGCCTTGGCCTCGTCGAGGGCGTCCTCGAAGAGCTCGCCCTCGACGCCGAGGACGGTCTTGCCGAACATCTGGATCAGACGGCGGTAGGAGTCCCAGGCGAAGCGCTCGTCGCCGGACTGGGCGGCGAGGCCCGCGACGGACTCGTCGGAGAGGCCGATGTTGAGGACCGTGTCCATCATGCCCGGCATGGAGAACTTGGCTCCGGAGCGGACGGAGACCAGCAGCGGGTCGTCCGACTGGCCCAGCTTCTTGCCCATCTTCGCCTCGAGGGCGGCGAGGTGCGCGCTGACCTCGTCGCGCAGCGCGGCCGGGGCCGAGCCGCTCTCCAGGTAGACCTTGCAGGCCTCGGTGGTGATGGTGAAGCCGGGAGGCACGGGGAGACCAAGGTTGGTCATCTCGGCGAGGTTGGCTCCCTTGCCGCCGAGAAGGTCCTTGAGGTCCCGGTTGCCCTCGGTGAAGTCGTAGACGAGCTTCTGATCTTTGTTTTCCGACACGGGTCTCGACTCCTCGAGGACTCGGGTGGCTGCCCTGACGGCCAGGAACATACCCAGATCGAAGGCTTCTGGGTACGTCCACTTGGTCGTCATGAGGCTGTAACCACCCGTGCGCCAGCAGATCGAAAGTAACTCACGGGTAGAGGAAACCCCCTGTGATCCTTCATTTCCCGAAGAGAGGGTGCCCCTTCAGGGCCTGATTCCGCTCGGATGAGCGATCATCGATCCATTTGCGTTCAAGTCTTGAACGCAGAAAGGGTGGCACCCAGTGCCACCCTTTGAAAGTCTTACCCGTGACTTCTGCGCTCATCTGAGCGAAACATCTCCCATGCGTGGCGTATATCACGCCGCACTGAGGGCGATTTGTCAGCCTCCGGACGTGTCCAGCTCGGCGTCCTCGCTCACCCCGGCACAGTCGTACGGATCCTTCAACCAGCCCTCGGGCAGGACAACCCGGTTGTTTCCGGACGTCCGGCCGCGCGGGCCGTCCGCGTCGTCGGGCCACGGCTGATCCAGATCCAGCTCGCTCAGATGAGCGTCCAATTCGGCCAGGGAGGAGGTGACGGCCAGCTTGCCGCGCATCTGCGACCCCACGGCGAAGCCCTTGAGGTACCAGGCCACGTGCTTACGGAAGTCGATCACCCCGCGGGCCTCGTCCCCGATCCACTCCCCCAGCAGCTGCGCGTGCCGGTGCATGGTGGCCGCGACCTCGCGCAGGGTCGGCTTGTGGAAGTCCTCCGGGCGGCCCTCGAAGGCCGCGACCAGGTCGTTGAACAGCCACGGCCGGCCCAGGCAGCCGCGCCCCACGACCACGCCGTCACAGCCCGTCTCGCGGACCATGCGCAGCGCGTCCTCGGCGCACCAGATGTCGCCGTTGCCGAGCACCGGGATCTCCGGGACGTGCTCCTTGAGCCGCGCGATGGCGTCCCAGTCGGCGGTGCCGCCGTAGTGCTGGGCGGTGGTGCGCCCGTGCAGGGCGATCGCGGTGACCCCCTCCTCGACGGCGATCCGGCCGGCGTCGAGGTAGGTGAGGTGCTCGTCGTTGATGCCCTTGCGCATCTTCATGGTCACCGGCAGGTCCCCGGCGCCCGCGACGGCCTCGCGCAGGATCGCGCGCAGCAGGTTGCGCTTGTAGGGCAGGGCCGAGCCGCCGCCCTTGCGGGTGACCTTGGGGACGGGGCAGCCGAAGTTCAGGTCGATGTGGTCGGCGCGGTCTTCTTCGACGATCATCCGCACGGCCTTGCCGACCGTCACCGGATCCACCCCGTACAGCTGAATCGAGCGGGGCTTTTCCGTCGCGTCGAAGTGGATCAGCTGCATGGTCTTGTCGTTGCGCTCGACCAGGGCGCGGGTCGTGATCATCTCGCTCACGAACAACCCCTTGCCGCCCGAGAACTCGCGGCAGAGGGTGCGGAACGGGGCGTTGGTGATGCCTGCCATCGGCGCGAGCACCACCGGGGGCTGCACGGTGTGCGGGCCGATCGCGAGGGGCGGGGGGAGCGTGGTCATCCCCCCATTGTCGCGCACGCCTTGTTCGTTAGTTAGCCGTACTATCGGCAATATGCATCACATGAGTCCCCGGCGGCGTGTGCTCGTCCTGGCGATCTGCTGCATGAGCCTGCTCATCGTCAGCCTCGACAACACCGTCCTGAACGTCGCCCTCCCCTCGATGCGCCGCGACCTGCACGCCTCGGTCTCCGGCATGCAGTGGACGATCGACGCGTACACCCTGGTCCTCGCCTCGCTGCTGATGCTGGCCGGCTCGACGGCGGACCGGATCGGGCGGCGCAAGGTCTTCGCGACGGGCCTGGTCCTCTTCACGGCGGGCTCGGTGCTCTGTTCGCTCGCGCCGACCCTCGAATGGCTGATCGCCTTCCGGATGATCCAGGCCGTCGGCGGCTCGATGCTCAACCCGGTCGCCATGTCGATCATCACCAACACCTTCACCGACCCCAAGGAACGGGCCCGCGCCATCGGCGTCTGGGGCGCGGTGGTGGGCATCTCGATGGCCGCCGGGCCGCTGATCGGCGGACTGCTCGTGGACTCCGTGGGCTGGCGGTCCATCTTCTGGGTGAACCTCCCCGTCGGGCTCGTGGCCCTCGCGCTGACCCTGCGCTACATCCCCGAGTCCCGGTCCGACCGGCCGCGGCGGCCCGACCCGGTGGGCCAGCTGCTGGTCATGGCCCTGCTCGGGACGGTGACGTACGCGATCATCGAAGCCCCGGCGGCGGGCTGGACCTCCGCGCAGACCCTCGGCTGCGGCGCGGCCGCGGTGGCCGCGCTGGTGGGGCTGCTGGTCTACGAGCCCCGGCGCGCGGAGCCGCTGATCGACCCCCGGTTCTTCCGGAGCGTGCCCTTCAGCGGCGCGACGGTACTGGCGGTGAGCGCCTTCGCCGCACTGTCGGGCTTCCTCTTCCTGAACACCCTCTACCTCCAGGACGTGCGCGGGCTGAGCGCGCTGGACGCCGGGCTCTACATGCTGCCGATGGCGGCCTTCGCCTTCCTGTGCGCGCCCGTTTCGGGGCGGCTGGTGGCCACCCGGGGCCCGCGGCTGCCGCTGCTGGTGGCGGGGGTGACCATGGGGGCGAGCGGGCTGCTGTTCGCGGTGTTCTCGGCGGAGGGTTCCACGCCCCTGATGTTCGCCGGGTACGTGCTCTTCGGCATCGGCTTCGGCCTGGTCAACGCCCCGATCACCAATACGGCGGTGTCCGGGATGCCGCGCGCCCAGGCGGGGGTCGCGGCCGCCGTGGCCTCCACCAGCCGGCAGACCGGCGGGGCCCTGGGCGTGGCGGTGATCGGCGCGGTGCTGGCCGCCGGGACGGCCGGCGGCGGGGACTTCGCGGCGGCCACCCGGCCCGCCTGGTGGATCATCACCGCCTGCGGGCTGCTGGTCCTGGTCGTCGGGGCCGCCACCACCGGCCCCTGGGCCGACGCGACGGCCCGCCGGGCGGCCCGCGAGCTGGAGCCCTCCCCCGTTCCCTCCGCCACGGCCGCCGCTCCCCCGCTGGCCTGACGCTCCCCCTCCTCCCTCCCCCGCCGTCCGGGGCGGCCGTCCGGCCCTCCGGTCCGAGGCCAGCCGCACTGACGGGTGACAGATATTGAAAGCTGTCACCCGTCATGCCATTCTCGTTCCATGACGACGAACGAGAACACCTCCGCGACCGCGACCACCCGCCGGCTCGGCGCCACCGGTCCCACCGTCTTCCCGCTGGGGCTGGGCTGCATGGGCATGTCCGCGCTCTACGGCGAGGCCGACCGGGCCGAGTCCCTCGCGACCATCCACGCCTTCCTGGAGGCCGCCCCCGCCGGCGTGAACACGCTCCTCGACACCGGCGATTTCTACGGCATGGGCCACAACGAGCTGCTCATCGGCGAAGCCCTGCGCACCGCGCCGACCGCCGCCCGGGAGCAGGCGCTGACCAGCGTCAAGTTCGGGGCCCTGCGCACCGTCGAGGGCGGCTTCACCGGGTACGACGGCCGGCCCGAGGCCGTCAAGAACTTCCTGGCCTACTCCCTTCAGCGACTCGGCCGGGACCACATCGACATCTACCGGATCGCCCGCGTGGATCCGGACGTCCCGATCGAGGAGACCGTCGGCGCCATCGCCGAAGCCGTGCAGGCCGGGCACGTCCGCCACATCGGCCTCTCCGAGGTCGGCGCGGACACCCTGCGCCGGGCCGCCGCGGTGGCCCCGATCTCCGACCTCCAGATCGAGTACTCCCTGATCTCCCGCGGCATCGAGGCCGAGATCCTGCCGGCCGCCCGCGAGCTGGGCATCGGCGTCACGGCGTACGGGGTGCTCTCCCGCGGGCTGATCAGCGGGCACTTCGGCCGCGACCGCGAGCTGGCCCCCGGCGACTTCCGGGGCATGAGCCCCCGCTTCCAGGGCGACAACCTCCAGCACAACCTCGACCTCGTCGAGGCGCTGCGCAAGATCGCCGACGCGAAGGGCGTGAGCGTCGCCCAGACCGCCATCGCCTGGGTGCTCGCGCAGGGGCCGAAGCAGGGCCTCGACCTGGTCCCGCTGGTGGGCGCCCGCCGCCGGGACCGGCTGACCGAGGCACTGGGTGCCATGCGGGTGGAGCTGACCGGCGCCGACCTGGCGGCCATCGAGGAGGCCGTCCCGGCCGGAGCTGCGGCCGGCGAGCGCTACCCGGCGGCCCAGATGGCCCACCTCGACAGTGAGCACTGAGCGAACGGTACGGTCGTACCCATGCCCCCCGCTGCTGCCGAGCCCCTGACCCCCGAGCGCATCCTCGAAACCACCGAGGAAGTGCTGCGCCGCTTCGGTCCCGGCAAGGCGACCGTGGTGGACGTGGCGCGGGCGCTGGGCGTCAGCCACGGCAGCGTGTACCGGCACTTCCCGTCCAAAGCGGCGCTGCGCGAGGCCGTCACCGAGCGCTGGCTCGCCAAGAGCGAGGTCATGCTGGAGGGCATCACCTCGGCCGGGGCCGAGGCGGCCCCCTCCAAGCTGGAGTCGTGGCTGGAGGCGCTCTTCGCCGCCAAACGCCAGAAGGCCGGGGCCGATCCGGAGCTGTTCGCCACGTACACCGTGCTGCTCGCGGAGAACAGCGGGGTGGTCGACGCCCACCTCGGCCAGCTCATCGAGCAGCTGACCCGCATCATCGCGGAGGGCGTCGCCGCCGGCACCCTGGCGGCGCCCGACGTCCCGGCCGCCGCCCGCGCCGTCTTCGACGCGACCGGGCGCTTCCACGATCCGCAGTACGCGGCGGACTGGCTCTCGCCGACGATCGTCACCGAGTTCGAGGCGGTCACCTCGCTGATCATCCGGGGGTTGCGCGCCTGACCCGCGCCTGAACTGCGTCTGACCTGCGGCTTGTCCGCGGCGGGACGGGGCGGATCCGGGGCCTGCCCGGAGGCGGTTCGGAACCCGGCCGTCCGGACAGCTTGGCGATCATTTTGGTCCGGCGTGCCTTGTCCGTGCCCGTGCGGGGTCCTTACGGTCCCTTTACCGCACGTCATTCAGGCACGTACCAGGGGGAACCTTGTCAGGCGAGACCGCACAGCAGAAACCTCCCGCACGCTCCGGCGCCGCCACCGCCATCGGCTGGGTCCTGACCATCGGCCTCAATGTGGTCGCCCCGATCCTGACCTTCAACACCCTCACCGAGGACCACGGCTGGAGCGAGTTCTCGGCGCTCCTGCTCAGCGGCATCTGGCCGGTGCTCGACAGCGCCGTCCACGTGGCCTGGCGCCGCAAGCTCGACGAGTTCGCCGTCGTCACGCTGGTGTTCCTCGTGATCACTGCGTTCGTCACCCTCGTCGGCACCCACTCGGCCCGGACCCTGCTGATCAAGGACTCGGCCGTGACGGGGCTGTTCGGCCTGCTCTGCCTCGCCACGCTGCTCGCCCCGCGGCCGCTGATGTTCTACTTCGGCCGCAAGTTCGGCACCGACGGCACCAAGGAGGGCGTGGCCGAGTTCAACGGCCTCTGGCAGTACCCGGACTTCCGCGCGGTGATGCGCCGCATGACCACCGTCTGGGGCGTGGCCTACCTCGTCGAGGCCGCCCTGCGCGTCGTGCTGGCCTTCACCCTGCCCACCTCCACGATGGTGATCCTGAACCCCTTCCTGATCTACGGGTTCCTGGGGGGTCTGATCCTGTGGACCGTCCGCTACTCGAGGCGGGCCCAGGCCGAGGGCGAGGCCCGGGCCGCCGCCCTGGCCGGGGCGGCGGCCGCCGGGGGCGGTGCGGCGCCCGCGTAGCCGCTCGTACGGGAGGCCGTACGGGCAAGGGGAAAGGCCGGTGGCCCGGTGCGCGGATCGCGCACCGGGCCACCGGCCTTTCGTACGTCCTGGCCTAGCAGCCGAGCAGACGGCTGCCGAGGTAGCTCTGGATCTGGTCCAGGGAGACGCGCTCCTGCTTCATGGTGTCGCGCTCGCGCACGGTCACCGCGTTGTCGTCCAGGGTGTCGAAGTCGACGGTGATGCAGAAGGGCGTACCGACCTCGTCCTGGCGGCGGTAGCGGCGGCCGATGGCGCCCGCGTCGTCGAACTCGATGTTCCAGTTCTTGCGCAGGTCGGCGGCCAGGCCCTTGGCCTTCGGCGACAGCTGCGCGTTGCGGGACAGCGGCAGGACGGCGACCTTGATCGGCGCCAGGCGCGGGTCGAGGCGCATCACGGTGCGCTTCTCCATGACGCCCTTGGCGTTCGGGGCCTCGTCCTCGTTGTACGCGTCGAGCATGAAGGCGAGCATGGCGCGGTTCACGCCGGCCGCCGGCTCGATGACGTACGGGGTGTAGCGCTCGCCGGCCTCCTGGTCGAAGTACGTGAGGTCCTGGCCGGAGGCGGCGGAGTGCGCCTTGAGGTCGAAGTCGGTGCGGTTGGCGACGCCTTCGAGCTCGGAGAACTCGTTACCACCGAAGTTGAAGCGGTACTCGATGTCGGCGGTGCGCTTCGAGTAGTGGGACAGCTTCTCCTTCGGGTGCTCGTACCAGCGGATGTTCTCCTCGCGGATGCCGAGGTCGCGGTACCAGTTCCAGCGCTCGCCCATCCAGTACTCCTGCCACTGCTCGTCCTCGCCCGGCTTGACGAAGAACTCCATCTCCATCTGCTCGAACTCGCGCGTGCGGAAGATGAAGTTGCCCGGAGTGATCTCGTTGCGGAAGGACTTGCCCATCTGCGCGATGCCGAAGGGCGGCTTGCGGCGCGAGGTGGTCTGCACGTGGGCGAAGTTGGTGAAGATGCCCTGCGCGGTCTCCGGGCGCAGGTACGCCTTCGAGTCCTGGGTCGGGCCGAGGTGGGTCTCCAGCATGCCGGAGAACTGCTTGGGCTCGGTGAACTGGCCCTTCACACCGCAGTGGGGGCAGTTGATGTCGGCAAGACCGTTGGCGGGCAGGCGGCCGTGCTTGGCCTCGTACGCCTCTTCCAGGTGGTCCGCGCGGTGGCGCTTGTGACAGGCGGTGCACTCGGTCAGCGGGTCCGAGAAGGTCGCGACGTGGCCGGAGGCCACCCAGACCTCGGGGGCCAGGATCACGGACGAGTCGAGGCCGACGATGTCCTCGCGCCCGGTGACCATCGCCTTCCACCACTGGCGCTTGATGTTCTCCTTGAGCTCGACACCGAGCGGACCGTAGTCCCAGGCAGCCCTGGAGCCGCCGTAGATGTCACTGCAAGGGAAAACGAAGCCACGGCGCTTGCTCAGGCTGACGATGGTTTCGATCTTGTCGGCGGCCACGGTGCTCTCTTCATTACGAGGACGAACGGCGAAGTCTTCAGGTTACCGGCGCCCACACCCCCCCTATCAAATCGGGGACCCCTTCTACGGAGCCGCGCGGTCCGCCCACCTGGGTTTTTGACAATCGTTTCCATCTTTGATGAAAATGGATGTCATGAACGTACGACGCCTCATACCCACGGCCGCCCTCGCCGGTGCCGTCGCCCTCGCCGGTGCCGTCGCCCTCGCCGCGACGGCCCTCACCGCCTGCACCGGCACGGCCTCCGGCGGTGGCGGCGGCAAGGACGGCAAGCTCGCCGTGACGGCGTCGTTCTACCCGATGCAGTTCCTCGCCGAGCGGATCGGCAAGGACCACGTCGCGGTCGACAGCCTCACCAAGCCGGGCGTCGAGCCGCACGACCTGGAGATCACCCCGAAGCAGACCGGGCGGCTCTCCGAGTCCGACGTGGTGCTCTACCTCAAGGGCCTCCAGCCCGCCGTGGACAAGGCCGTGGCCCAGTCCGGCGTGAAGAACGTCGTCGACGCCGCCACCCTCACCCGGCTCGAAGTGCACGGCGCCTCCGGTCACGAGGACCACGACCACGCCGCCGAGGGCGGGGGCGAGGGCCACGACCACGCCCACGGCGAGGCCGGCGAGGACCCGCACGTGTGGCTCGACCCCAACAAGTACGCGGAGATCGCCAAGGGGTTGGGAGCGGCCCTGGAGAAGGCCGACCCGGACCACGCGGCCGACTACCGCAAGAACACCGACGCGCTGGTGGCCGAGCTGGGCGCCCTGGACACCGAGTTCAAGGACGGGCTGAAGAACACCGCCTCCAAGACCTTCATCACCACCCACTCCGCCTTCGGCTACCTCGCGGAGCGCTACGGGCTCGACCAGGAGGGCATCTCCGGCGTCGACCCCGAGGCCGAGCCCAGCCCGGCCCGCATGAAGGAGCTCCAGGCCGTCGCCAGGCAGGACAATGTCTCCACCGTCTTCTTCGAGACGCTGGCCAGCGACAAGACGGCCAAGAGCCTCGCCCGGGACACCGGTCTGAAGACCGACGTCCTCGACCCCCTCGAGGGAATCACCGACAAGTCCCAGGGCGCTGACTACTTCGAGGTCATGCGGTCCAACCTGAAGAACCTCCAGAAGGCACTCGGGAGCAAGTAATGGCAGTAACGGAGGCGCGCGCCATGCAGTCCACGCCGCAAGAGGCCCCGGACCAGACCGTCATATCCCTGCGCGGGGCCACGGCCTCGCTCGGCTCGCGCCCCGTGCTGCGCGGGATCGACCTCGTGGTGCGCAGCGGCGAGGTCGTCGCCCTGCTCGGCGCCAACGGCTCCGGCAAGTCCACCGCCGTGCGCGCCGTGGTCGGCCAGGTCCCGCTGACCGGCGGCTCGCTGTCCCTCTTCGGCACCGAGTTCCAGCGCTTCCGCCAGTGGTCGCGGATCGGCTACGTCCCCCAGCGCACCACCGCCGCCAGCGGCGTCCCCGCGACCGTCCGCGAGGTCGTCTCCGCGGGCCGGCTGGCCCGCACCCGCTTCGGGCTGCTGCGCAAGGCGGACAAGGCCGCCGTCGAGCGAGCCCTGGCACTGGTCGACATGGAGGGGTACGCCGACGCGTCGGTCAACGCCCTCTCCGGCGGCCAGCACCAGCGGGTGCTCATAGCCCGGGCGCTCGCCGTGGAACCCGAACTGCTGATCATGGACGAGCCCATGGCCGGCGTGGACCTGGCCAACCAGGAGGTCCTGGCGAACGCCCTGCGCCGGCAGGTGGCCGCCGGTACGACGGTGCTGCTCGTCCTGCACGAGCTGGGCCCGCTGGAGCCGCTGATCGACCGGGCCGTCGTCCTGCGCGACGGCTGCGTCACGCACGACGGCCCGCCCCCGGAGGCCGTGGGCCAGCACGCCCTGCCCGGCCACGACCACGTACACCCCCACGCGGCGCACGACGCCGAACCCCTGCGGACGGGACTGCTGAGCTGATGGAGATCCTCGACTACGCCTTCATGCAGCGGGCCCTGCTCGCGGCCCTCCTGGTGGGTCTGACGGCTCCGGCGATCGGCACCTACCTCGTCCAGCGCCGGCAGGCCGTCATGGGCGACGGCATCGGGCACGTCGCCATGACCGGCGTCGCGCTCGGATTCCTGCTCAACGCCAGCCCGGTGTGGATGGCCACGCTGGTCGCGGTGATCGGCGCGGTCGGCATGGAGCTGATCCGCTCCCGCGGCAAGACCAGCGGGGACATCGCCCTCGCCATGCTGTTCTACGGCGGCCTGGCGGGCGGCGTGATGATCATCAACCTGTCGCCCGGCGGCTCCACCGCCAACCTGAGCAGCTACCTCTTCGGCTCCATCACCACCGTCTCGGCCGAGGACATCACGGCCGTCGTCGTGCTCGCCGTCTTCGTGGTCGCCGTCACCCTCGGGCTGCGCCGCCAGCTGTTCGCGATCAGCCAGGACGAGGAGTTCGCCCGGGTCACGGGACTGCCGGTGCGCGCGCTGAACCTGCTGATGGCCGTCACCGCCGCCGTCACCGTCACCGTCGCCATGCGCATCGTGGGCCTGCTGCTGGTCAGCGCCATGATGGTGATCCCCGTCGCCGCCGCCCAGCGGATCACGCGCGGGTTCACCGCGACCCTGACCCTGGCCATGGTCATCGGCGTCGTGGTCTCGCTCGCCGGCACGACGGCCACGTACTACATCGACGCGCCGTCCGGAGCGACGATCGTGCTGCTCGCGATCGTGGTCTTCACCACGACCACGGCCCTGTCCGCACCGCTGGCCAGGCGCCGTGCGCGGGCCGCCGTGGCGTCCGAGGAGGTCTGCACCCGGGACGGCGTGACGGTCTAGCCGCAGCGGCCGCCTGGCACAATGAGCCGAGGCCGAAACGAGGAGGAACCGGTGGCGACTGCGCCTGGCGAGATGAATACCGCGCCAGTACGAGGACGATCCACCCGGCAGCGGGCCGCCGTGGCGGCGGCGCTGGACGAGGTGGACGAGTTCCGCAGCGCCCAGGAGCTGCACGACATGCTCAAGCACCGCGGCGACTCCGTGGGCCTGACCACGGTCTACCGCACCCTCCAGTCCCTGGCGGACGCCGGCGAGGTCGACGTGCTGCGCACCAGCGACGGCGAGTCCGTCTACCGGCGCTGCTCCACCGGCGAGCACCACCACCACCTGGTCTGCCGCAAGTGCGGCAAGGCGGTCGAGGTCGAGGGCCCCGCGGTGGAGAAGTGGGCCGAGTCCATCGCGGCCGAGCACGGCTACGTGAACGTGGCCCACACCGTGGAGATCTTCGGCACCTGCGCCGACTGCGCGGCGGCCGGCTAGGACGCCCTGGTCGGGTTCCGGTCGAAGATCGAACGGATCCGGTCGATGTCGGCCGGCTCCGTCGCCGCGCGCTCGGGCAGCCCCCGGGGCCCCGCCGGGGCCGCGGTGGACGCGCAGGCGCCGGGCGGGGCGGGCGGTGCGGTCAGCCCGCGGCGTTCTCCGACTGGTTCGGGACCGCGCCGCCGAAGCGGCGGTCGCGCTGGGCGTACTCCAGGCAGGCCCGCCACAGGTCGCGGCGGTCGAAGTCGGGCCACAGCACGTCCTGGTAGACCATCTCCGCGTACGCGCTCTGCCAGAGCAGGTAGTTGGAGGTGCGCTGCTCGCCGCTGGGGCGCAGGAAGAGGTCCACGTCCGGCATGTCCGGGTAGTACAGGTACTTCGCGAAGGTCTTCTCGTTGACCTTCGAGGGGTCCAGCCGCCCGGCCGCCACGTCCCGCGCGATGGCCTGCGCCGCGTCCGCGATCTCGGCGCGGCCGCCGTAGTTCACGCAGAAGTACAGGGTCATGGCGTCGTTGTCGACGGTCTGCTCCTGGGCCACCTGGAGCTCCTGGACCACGGACTTCCACATCTTCGGCATCCGGCCGACCCAGCGGATGCGGATGCCCAGCTCGTTCATCTCGTCGCGGCGGCGGCGGATCACGTCGCGGTTGAAGTTCATCAGGAAGCGGACCTCGTCGGGCGAGCGCTTCCAGTTCTCCGTCGAGAAGGCGTACAGGGAGAGGTTCTTGACGCCCATCTCCAGGCAGCCCTTGAGCACGTCGAGCACGACGCCCTCGCCCACCTTGTGCCCCTCGGTGCGCGGCAGACCCCGCTCCTTGGCCCAGCGGCCGTTGCCGTCCATGACGACGGCCACGTGGTTGGGGACCAGCTCGCCGGGGATCTTCGGGGGGTGCGCACCGGACGGGTGCGGCTCGGGAACCTTGTACTCGCGGCGAGAACGTCCCAGAATCCCGCGTCGTGCCATGTGCCCAGCTCCTATTTCTCGACGTATCGCAGGGAGCGTAGCCCGCGCTCCAGATGCCAGTGCAAATAGGCCGAGACCAGCCCGCTGCCCTCCCGCACGTGGCGCGCCTCGCAGGCGTCCGCGTGTTTCCAGTCGCCCGTCAGCAGCGCGCTGAGGAGGGCGATGGCCTCCGACGAGGGTACGACGGAGCCGGGAACGCGGCAGTCCCCGCACACCACTCCGCCCGCGGCGACGGAGAAGTGCCGGTTGGGGCCGTGGATGCCGCACTTCGCACAGTTCTCGAAGCTGGGCGCGTAGCCGTTGACGGCGAGGGAGCGCAGCAGGAAGGCGTCGAGGATCAGGTGCGGTTCGTGTTCGCCGCGCGCGAGGGTGCGCAGGGCCCCCACGAGCAGCAGGTACTGCTGGACGGCGGGTTCGCCCTCGTTCTCGGTGAAGCGCTCGGCGGTCTCCAGCATCGCGGTGCCGGCGGTGTAGCGGGCGTAGTCGGTGACGATGCCGTTGCCGTAGGGGGCGATGATCTCGGTCTGCGTGCACAGCGGCAGGCTGCGGCCGATCAGATCGCTGCCGCGGGCGAAGAACTGCACGTCGGCGTGGGAGAAGGGTTCCAGCCCGGCGCCGAACTTGGACTTGGTGCGCCGCACTCCGCGCGCGACGGCCCGTACCCGGCCGTGACCGCGGGTGAGCAGCGAGATGATGCGGTCCGCCTCGCCCAGCTTCTGGGTGCGCAGCACGATGCCGTCGTCGCGGAACAGACTCATGCGCCCATTGTCGCCTGTACGGGGACCCGCGCGGGGACAGCGCTCGCCCCCGCCCGGACCGGGGTCCGGGCGGGGGCGGCACCCCTTGGGAGGTTCAGGACGCCGGGGTCGCGGCGTCGTCGGCCTTCGCGGGCCCGGCGGCGGGCGCGGCCGGGGCGGGCACCGCGGCGGCGGGCAGCACCGGGGCCGGCACGGCCGGGGAGGGCTCCGCGGCCCCCTCGGAGCCCGGGCCGGCGCCCTGCCCGGCGCCCTTGGAGACGCCGTTGAAGAGCAGGTTGAGCACGATCGCGGCGGTGGCGCCGAGGGTGACGCCGCTGTTGAGCAGGGAGGACAGGTCCGCGCTCATGTGCTTCTCGAAGAAGGCGGGGATGGTGGCCGGGAAGAGCGCGAAGGCCAGGGAGACACCGACGATCAGGGCGTTCTTCTCCTCCTTGAGGTCCACCTTGCCGAGGGTCTGGATGCCGGCCAGGGCGACCATGCCGAACATCACGGTGGCGGCGCCGCCGAGCACGCCCGGCGGGATCGCGGCGACCATCGCGGCGGCCTTCGGCAGCAGCCCCAGCACGATCATGATGACGCCCGCGGCGACGACCACGAAGCGGCTCTTGACCTTGGTGACCCGGACCAGACCGACGTTTTCGGCGAAGGCCACGTACGGGAAGGAGTTCAGCAGGCCGCCGACTGCGGTCGCGGCGCCGTCGGCGCGCAGGGCGCGGGCCACGGTCTCGCTGTCGATGTCCTTGCCGACGATCTCGCCGACCGCGTAGGTGTCACCGGTGGTCTCCACCATGGTGATCAGCATGACGATCAGCATGAGGAAGATCGGGAACCATTCGAACTTCGGGGCGCCGAAGTGGAAGGGGGTGGTGACGCCGATCCAGTCCGAGGTGGAGACCGCGCCGAACTTCGCGTCGCCGAGCAGGAAGGCGACGAGGGTGCCGCCGACGAGGCCGAGCAGGACCGCGATGCTGGACAGGAACTGCCCGCCGACCCGCATCAGTACGAGGACGAACAGCATCGTGCCGGCCGCGTAGGCCAGCTGCGCCGGGTCCCCGCCGTCGCCGACCAGCGGGGCACCGCCGACGGTGTCCTTGAGGGCGACGGGGAGCAGCACGATGCCGAGGATGGTGATGACCGTACCGGTGACCACCGGCGGGAAGAGCCGCATCACGGCGCGGAAGGCCTTGGCGGGCAGCCAGGCGAACGCGAAGGTGGCCAGACCGGCGGTGATGACCGCGCCGTAGATCACCAGCAGGGCGGCCGTGCCGCCGCCGGCCCCGAGCCCGATGGCGATCATCGGGGAGACGGCGGTGAAGGTGACGCCCTGGATGATCGGGAGCCGGGCGCCGACCCGGCCGATGCCCCAGGCCTGCACGATCGAGGCGATGCCGCAGGTGAAGAGGTCGGCGTTGATCAGGTAGACGAGCTCTTGCGGGCTCAGCTTGAGCGCGCTGCCCACGATGATCGGGACGATCACCGCGCCGGCGTAGAAGGCGAGTACGTGCTGGAAGCCGTACAGCGCGAGCTTGGGGAGGGGGAGCACCTCGTCGACCGGGTGCGTGCTCTGCTCTCCGTCGGTGGAAAGCCGGGCGGCGACACGTGCCATCTCTGCCTTGCCCTTCGAAAGGTAGGTGACTGAGAGGAATCTGGTGGTCCCGGCCGGAGTGGGTCGCTAACCCGTTGGTCCGCCGGGGTGTCAGGGAGAACACGTAGATCGAAGCCCCGCTGTGTTTCCGGCGGCGTCTCGTCGTGTGACCGGAATTGAACGCCTGTGGGAGGGCTCACACATATCGTCTGCTTACACAAAGTGTTGAGGCTGACGGCCGTGGGGTCTGGAGCTTCCTCCAGTGGCGCCGACTCGTGTCACGGGAGTATGGCCGGCGGACCGCGGCCGGCCCGATGCGCCCTGCGCACCCGCGAACCCGACCCGCCTGACCTGCCCTTGGGGCGTTCGCTCGCCGCGGACGCGCGCCGACGGGTCCGGGACCGCGGCTGTCCGAGGCGTGGACGGCCGAGCGCGGCGGGAGGGCCCGCGCCCCCGGCCCGGCGCTCCGAATCAGCGCTGTTCGGCCACGCCGGACCGGATCGTTACCTCGGAACGAAGGAATCCGGACGCTTTCGGATGCGACCGGGCCCCCGGCGGCCCGGGAACGCGAGCGGGCCCGGCGGGAGGTCTCCCCGCCGAGCCCGGAACCGCGTACGCGTGCGGCTACGGCGCCCGCACCGCCGACAGCAGCCGGCTCACCTCGTCCGAGCCCATCCGCAGCGCGGCGCCCACGGTGGCCAGCACCTCGCGCTCGGCCGGGATGTACGGCCCGTCGGCGAGGGCGATCCGCGCGCCCTGGAGCAGGATCGACGCGCGGCCCGGTCCGGCCAGGTGCGCGGCCAGCGGTTCGAGCGCCTCGTGGAGCTCGATCGAGAGCGCGGCCCCGCAGCACTCGGGCCCGTCGTACAGCCCGAGCCTGCCCTCGTCGGTGGCCAGGGACTCCACGAGGGACTCCAGCTGCTCCTCGGTGCAGTCCTGGAACCCGGCGGCCCGTACGGCCGACACGGCGGCCTCCAGCGCGCTGCGCGAGGCGGTCCCGCCCGCGGCCAGCACGGCCAGCGCCACCGTGTGCCCGGCGTCGCGCAGCAGCGAGGAGAAGCGGGTGGTGGTGAGGTGGTCCAGCACCTCGGTGTCGAAGCGCCGGCGGCAGGCCTGGCACTCCACGACCGGCCCGGCGTGGCCGCGGGGCAGCAGCGGTACGCCCAGCACGGTGAACCGCCGGCGTCCGGTCCGCCTGCGGTAGTTGCGGTCACCGCCGCAGCCGGGGCAGAAGAACTCCCCGTCGCCCACGGTGCTCCAGGTGGTACGGATGCCCCAGGCCGTCAGCTTCCGGCCGTCCCCACCCCGAACTGGCAGCACGTCGCACCTCCGTAACCTTCCGGCAACATCGCCGGGTTGGCGTGATGTTAGCCACATCGATGAGGATGCGTCAGTCGTGTGACAAGACAACCTCGTACGGGGGCCCGCAGTTGGCCGAGTTGCGCCCCCGCGGCCGGGTGCGCCGCCGGGCTCCCTCGGCGCCCGCCGCACGGCCCCCGCCGCGGGCCGCCGGGGGCCCGTACGGGGCCGGGGGGCGGCGGAGCCCCGCCCCCGCGCGGCCGGCGGGGACGGGGCTCTCGTACGGGCGTCAGCGGCCCGCGCGGTTGACGGCGGAGATGACCGCCTTCAGGGAGGCGCGGGTGGTGTTGGCGTCGATGCCGATGCCCCACAGGACGCGGCCGTCGATCGCGCACTCGATGTACGAGGCGGCCACGGCCGAGGCGCCCTCGCTCATCGTGTGCTCGGTGTAGTCCAGCAGGCGGGCGTCGACGCCGATGCCGGCCAGCGCGTCGAAGAAGGCGGAGATGGGACCGTTGCCGGTGCCGTTCAGCACGGCCTCGACCCCGTCCACGACCGCCTCGACGGTCAGCGTGTCCGTGCCGTCCTTGTCGGTGGCCGTCGAACCGGAGCGCAGCTGGATGCGGCCCCACGGGTTCTCGGGGTTGGGCAGGTACTCGTCCGAGAACACGTCCCAGATCGCCTTCGGCGTTACCTCGCCGCCCTCGGCGTCGGTCTTGGCCTGGATGATCCGCGAGAACTCGATCTGCATGCGGCGCGGCAGGTCCAGCTTGTGGTCGTTCTTCAGGACGTAGGCGATGCCGCCCTTGCCGGACTGCGAATTGACGCGGATGACCGCCTCGTAGGAGCGGCCGACGTCCTTGGGGTCGATGGGCAGGTACGGCACCGCCCACTCGATGTCGTCGACCGTCTTGCCGGCGGCGGCCGCGTCGGCCTCCATGGCGTCGAAGCCCTTCTTGATGGCGTCCTGGTGGGAGCCGGAGAAGGCGGTGTAGACCAGGTCGCCCGCGTAGGGGTGGCGCGGGTGGACCTCCATCTGGTTGCAGTACTCGCTGGTGCGACGGATCTCGTCGATCTGCGAGAAGTCGATCTGCGGGTCGACGCCCTGGGAGAAGAGGTTCATGCCCAGCGTGATCAGGTCGACGTTGCCGGTGCGCTCGCCCTGCCCGAACAGGCAGCCCTCGATGCGGTCGGCGCCGGCCATCAGGGCCAGCTCGGCGGCGGCGACGGCGGTGCCGCGGTCGTTGTGCGGGTGCACGGAGATGCAGACGTGCTCGCGGCGGGTCAGGTTGCGGGCCATCCACTCGAAGCGGTCCGCGTGGGTGGAGGGCGTCGAGCGCTCCACGGTGGCGGGCAGGTTCAGGATGATCTCGCGGCCCTCGGCCGGCTGCCACACGTCGCAGACGGCCTCGCAGACGTCCAGGGCGAAGTCCAGCTCGGTGTCGGTGAAGATCTCCGGGCTGTACTGGTAGCCGAAGGTGGTCTCCGGGCCCAGCAGCTTGTCGGCGTACTCCATGACCAGGCGGGTGCCGTCGACGGCGATCTGCTTGATCTGCTCCTTCGAGCCGCGGAAGACCACGCGGCGGAAGGTGGGGGCGGTGGCGTTGTACAGGTGGACGGTGGCGCGGTGGGCGCCGACCAGGGACTCCACGGTCCGCTCGATCAGGTCCTCGCGGGCCTGGGTCAGTACGGAGATGGTGACGTCGTCCGGGATCGCGCCCTCTTCGATGATGGAGCGCACGAAGGCGAAGTCGGTCTCGCCGGAGGACGGGAAGCCGACCTCGATCTCCTTGTAGCCCATCCGCACCAGCAGGTCGAACATCTCGCGCTTGCGGGCGGGGGTCATCGGGTCGATCAGCGACTGGTTGCCGTCGCGCAGGTCGGTGGAGAGCCAGCGCGGGGCCTTGGTGACGCGGGCGTCCGGCCAGGTCCGGTCGGAGATGTCCACCTGCTCGTACCGGCCGTACTTGTGGATCGGCATGCCGGAGGACTTCTGGGTGTGGGTCGCGTTGGTGATGGGCGTGGGGCGACCGACAAAAGGCTGCTGGCTCATGGCGTTGGGCTCCTCGCGTGTCCGCGTGTAGTTCGCTGGAACGGCCGACGGCGGTCGTAAAAACCGCAACACCAAACTCCGCGGGGAGGGGGCCGGCCTACGACTACAGACCCTCGCCGCGGCAGCTAAGGAGAAGCAGCCCGAAACGCATGATGGGTCGAGCCTAACCGAGCCGCCCCGCATCGCGAGGACGTGTTTCAGTATGCAAGACCCGTGTGTCCGATTTGTGCTGTTTGTGAGCTAGGTCTCTTCATCTCGACGGAGGTCAGGGTGATCCGTCAACGCGCCGGGACGCCATTCAGACAGTCGAATGAATCATGGTTGCGGCTAGTGACACGGGGGTGACCCACTGCCACATTGCCGGGCATGGATGCCTACTCCTCCCCCGGCCGCAGCGCCGCCCGCCCCGTCTTCTGCACCGTCGTCCCGCCGCACCTGCTCGAACGGGCCGCCCGGTCCGCGGACTCCGCCCGGGCCGACGCCGCGCAGCGCACCCTCGAACTGGACGCCTCCCTGCGGACCCGGCGGCGGATCAGCGCCGTCCGCGGGATCGTCGCGGCCGAGCCGGACGCGCCGGCCGCCGGGGAGGGGCCCCGCCGCACGGTCTACGACGCCCAGCACCGCACCCGGCTGCCCGGGAAGAAGGTGCGCGGGGAGGGCGACGAGGCGGTCAAGGACGCCACCGCGAACCGCGCCTACGCCGGGCTCGGCGCCACGTACGAACTCTTCCTGAAGGGCTACGGGCGGAACTCGATCGACGGTTCCGGGCTGGCGCTGGACGCGAGCGTGCACTACGGCCAGGACTACAACAACGCCTTCTGGGACGGCGAGCAGATGGTCTTCGGCGACGGGGACGGAGCGCTGTTCCTCGACTTCACCGTGTCGGTGGACGTCATCGGGCACGAGCTGACCCACGGCGTCACCCAGTACACGGCGAACCTCGACTACCACGGCCAGTCGGGCGCCCTCAACGAGTCCATGTCCGACGTGTTCGGTTCCCTGATCAAGCAGTACTCCCTCGGACAGAGCGCCGACCAGGCGGACTGGCTGATCGGGGCCGGGCTGCTGGGGCCGAACGTGAGCGGGACGGCCCTGCGCTCGATGAAGGCGCCGGGGACGGCGTACGACGACGACGAGCTCGGCAAGGACCCGCAGCCGGCCACGATGGACGGCTACGTCACCACCTCCGGGGACAACGGCGGGGTCCACATCAACTCCGGGATCCCCAACCACGCCTTCTACGTCGCGGCGAGCGAACTCGGCGGCAAGGCCTGGGAGCGGGCGGGGCAGATCTGGTACGACACCCTGACCGGCGGGCAGCTGGAGGCCCGGGCGGACTTCGCGGACTTCGCCCGGCTGTCGGTGGCGGCCGCCGTGGCCCGCTACGGTGACGGCGGTGCCGAGCACCGGGCCCTGCAGAAGGCCTGGGCGACGGTGGGCCTGGGGTAGCGGGCCGTTCCGGGGCGAGGAGGCCGCGTGCGGATCGAAGTGGTGCGGACGGGCGGTTTCGCGGGGATCGAGCGCCGGGCCGAGGTGGACACCTCGGGCCGGGCCGACGAGGACGAGCTGCGGGACCTGGCCCTGCTGGCCCTGCGGCCCGGCCCGGCGGCCGGCGGGGTCCCGGACGGGTTCTCGTACCGGATCACGGTGGACGGACGGACGGTGTCCTGCCGGGACCCGCACCTTTCGGACGCCCAGCGGAGCCTGATCTCGCGGGTCCTCAAGGAGGGCGCCTGAGGGGGCGCACGAGGGGGTGCCCGGGGCGGGCCGCCGAAACCGGGTGACCGGGCGCGGCGGCTTTGCTTGGATGTCCGGATGACTGGAACGATCTTGGCCGTCCTGGAGCGCTACTACGACACCGTCCCCCGCGTGGGCGGTGCGCGGGGCGAGGACTTCGGCCCCCTGACCCTCTTCGTCCAGGAGGGCGACGGCTGGGCCTATTACGCCCGGCCCGCGCTCGGCGGCTCCGGCTCCGGCGTCACCGCCGACGACGTGCGCAGGGTGCTGGAGCGGCAGCGGGAACTGAAGGTGCCCGAATCCTTCGAGTGGGTGGCCGAATCCTGCCCCTCCCTGCGGGCCGCCGTGGAGGCCGCGGGGCTGCACGTCCACGCTCACCCGCTGATGGTGCTGGACTCCGCTGCCGAACCGCTCCCGCCGCACCCGGACGTGCGGCTGCTCGACGCCGGGGACCCGCTGCTGCGGGCGGCGGTGACGGTGCCCGCCCTGGCCTTCGCCGCGCCGGGGACGGCCCCGGGCGCGGCCGGTCCCGCCGCACTGGCGCGGGCCCTGGAGGACCCGCAGACGCAGGCCCGCCGGGACCGCGTCTCGGCGATGCTCGCGGACGGCCGCACCGGCATGGCGGCTGCCGTGCGCGACGGGGTGGTGCTCTGCTCGGGCCAGTACAACCCGGTCGGCGACGTCGCCGAGATCGTCGGCGTGGGCACGCTGCCCGCCGCCCGGCGCCAGGGGCTGGCCCTCGCGGTGACGGCCGCCCTGATCGGGCTGGCCCGCCGGCGCGGAGCCCGGACGGTGTTCCTGTCGGCCGGTGACGAGGACGTGGCCCGGATCTACGGCCGCGCCGGTTTCCGCCGCGTCGGAACCGCCCTGATCGCGGAGCCCCCGGAGGCGTAGGCCGCCGGTTTGCCGGAACGGCAACGATGTTTGCCGGGGCACCACCGTCGGCGCAACATCGGCGGTGTCCCGTCCGGCACCACCTTGGAGGCCCCGTGTCCGACCACCGGCACCAGCAGACGCAGCAGCAGACCCCCGGAAGCGGCTGGGGGGAGTCCTACTGGGACGACCGCTACCGCGAGCGGGTCTGGAGCGGCAACCCCAACGCCGTCCTGGTCCGCGAGGCCTCCGGCCTGACCCCCGGCCGCGCCCTGGACCTCGGCTGCGGTGAGGGCGGTGACGCGCTGTGGCTGGCCCGGCGCGGCTGGCGGGTCACCGGGACCGACATCTCCGGGGTGGCCCTGGAGCGGGCGGCCGCCCACGCCCGTGACGCCGGGGTCGCCGACCGCGTCGCGTGGGAGCGGCACGACCTGGCCGACTCGTTCCCCGCGGGGGAGTACGACCTGGTCTCCGCCTGCTTCCTGCACACCTTCGGCGCGTTCCCGCGCGAGCGGATCCTGCACACGGCCGCCCGCGCGGTGGCCCCCGGCGGGGTGCTGCTGGTGGCCGGCCACGCGGGCTGGGCGCCCTGGCAGGACACCGCGGCCATGGACGAACTCCAGCGGGCGGTCCGCTTCCCCACCCCCGACCAGGTCGTGGCCGAGCTCGAACTGCCCGAGGGGGCCTGGGAGGTACTGGTCGCCGCGGAACACGAACGGGTCCAGAACCTGCCTGACGGCACGCCCGGGACCCGTACGGACAACGCGGTGGTGGTGCGGCGGCTGCGCTAGGAGCCGGTGCGGCGGCCGCGCCGGGAGCCGGTGCGGCGGCCGCGCTAGAAGCCGAGCTTGCGGAGCTGCTTGGGGTCGCGCTGCCAGTCCTTGGCGACCTTCACGTGCAGGTCGAGGAAGACCGGGGTGCCGAGCAGCGCCTCGATGTGCTTGCGCGACTTCATCCCGACCTCCTTCAGGCGCGAACCCTTGGGGCCGATGATGATGCCCTTCTGGCTGGGGCGCTCGATGTACACGTTGGCGTGGATGTCGAGCAGCGGCCGGTCCGCGGGCCGGTTCTCGCGCGGGATCATCTCCTCGACCACCACGGCGATGGAGTGCGGCAGCTCGTCGCGCACGCCCTCCAGCGCCGCCTCGCGGATCAGCTCCGCGACCATGACCATCTCGGGCTCGTCGGTCAGGTCGCCCTCCGGGTACAGCGGGGGGCTCTCCGGCAGCAGCGGGGCGATCAGATCGGCCAGCAGCTGGACCTGGCTGTCGCCGACCGCCGAGACGGGGACGATCTCCGCCCACTCGAAGCCGAGCTCCTCGGCGAGCCGGTGTACGGCGATCAGCTGCTCGCCCACCACCTTGGACTCGACCAGGTCGGTCTTGGTGATGATGGCGATCTTCGGGGTCTTCTTGATCCCCGCGAGCTCCTTGGCGATGAACTTGTCGCCGGGGCCGAGCTTCTGGTCGGCGGGCAGGCAGAAACCGATCACGTCGACCTCGGCCCAGGTGGTGCGCACGATGTCGTTCAGCCGCTCGCCGAGCAGCGTGCGCGGCTTGTGCAGGCCGGGGGTGTCGACCAGGACGAGCTGGGCGTCGGGGCGGTGCACGATGCCGCGGACCGTGTGGCGCGTGGTCTGCGGCCGGTTGGAGGTGATCGCGACCTTGGTGCCCACGAGCGCGTTGGTCAGGGTCGACTTGCCCGCGTTGGGGCGGCCGACGAAACAGGCGAAGCCCGCGCGGTGCGGGGCGGTGGGCTCGGGGGAACGATCGCTCATACGGGCCATTCTCCCCGATGCGGCTCCCAGCGCCGACCAGGCCACCGCCACGAGGGCCGTACCGAGCGCCACGGCGAGGTTGAGCAGGGGGTGCGCGGCGTGGTCGGCGGTCCCCGTGGCGGTGATCCCGGAGGCCTCGGCGCGCACCGTGACGCGGGCCCACTCCAGCTCCGGCGGGTCCGTCCAGCGGCTGGTGAGACGGACCTGCCGCCCGGGCAGCAACTCGGCCGGCACCCCGGTGAGCGAGCGGCCCGGCAGGGGGCGTCCCAGGGCCCCGGCGGCCGTGAGGAACGCGCGGGGGCGCAGGGTGACGTTGCCGAGGTTGTGGAGGGTGTACGAGACCTCGGCGCCCCGCCCGTCGGCGGCCACCCGTACGTCCTCCACCGCGAGGGCGGCCGCGGTGGGTCCGCTGACCCGCAGGTACAGCCGGGCCGCGACGGCCTGGCGGACGCCGATGCCGCCGGCGCCCGCGGCGGCGGGGGCCGGGGCGTCGTCCTCCAGGGCCACCACGGCGCCGGGATGGTCCCCCGGTTCGGCGCGGTCGGGAACGGTGAGCCCGAAGCCGACGTCCACCGCGCCGCGGGGCGCCACGGTGACCCGCTCCCGGTCCAGCCGTACCCACGCGGCAGCGGCCAGCCGTGGTTCGTCGGGGCCGCGCAGCGCGAAGCCGCCGTCGCGGGCGGTGTTGTAGGCGTCGGCGGCGTAGAGCCGGAAGGTGCGCGGCCGGTCGGTGCGGTTGGCGATGGTGACGGCGTCCCGGACGGTCCCGCCGGGCGCGGCGGCGAGGTAGAAGTACGGGCGCTGACCGACGGCGGTGGCGGCGGGCAGGACCGACCACTGCCCGTTGTCGGCGGCGGCCGCCGTGGCGGCGCTCCCGGGCAGCGGGAAGACCCCGAGCAGGACACCGAGGAGGAGGCCGAGGAGGCCGAGGAGGGCGCCGGAGCCGCCCCGCCTCACGACAGCGTCAGGGTCAGCACCGCCGTGTACGCCCCCGGCGGGGTGTAGGCGGGGAGGCGGAGCTCCACCGTGGCGTCGACGGTGAAGGTCCCCCCGGTCACGGGGGCGTCGGGGGTGCCCGCCAGGACCGCCCCGTCCGGGCCGACCGGGCCCGCGCTGCCCGGCGTACAGGGGCTGGGGCTGCCCGGCGCCGCGGTGCAGGACGGCGTCCAGGACAGGGAGCCGCCCGGCAGGCGCAGGCCGCCGGGGCCCGCGAAGTCGGTGACCCGGCCCGTGAGGGACCACCCCGCCGGGCCGCCGCGGGCGTCCTTGACGGTGACGGTGCCGATCCGGCCCGGGGCCGCGCCGCCGTCCCCGTACGAGACCGCGCCGAGGGTCACCGCGTCCCCCGCCTGGGTCATGGCCAGGGTGCCCGGCTCGACGGTGGCGCGCACCTGCTGGGTGCGCGGCGCCGGTGCGGCCGGCTCGACCACCGCGTACGGGGCCGGGCCCGAGCCGCGTCGCGCCGACCAGGCCGGTCCCTCGTAGGCCACCAGCGCGGTCGTGGCCCGGTCCGTGACGGGCAGCTCGACGGTGAACTCCCCGCGCGCGTCGGCGGTGCCCGCAGCCCGGTCGGCCGTCTCGGCGGCGCCCGCGCGGCCCGCCACGGTCACGCCGGCGCCCGGCGCGAAGCCCGCCGCGGTGACCCGGACCCGGGCGCCCGGCGCCCCGTAGGCGGTGGTGAGCAGGACGCGGCGCAGGTTGGCGGTGGGCAGCGGGCTCGCGGTGAGGCGCTCGGAGACGGGTGCGCCGGTGACCTCGCAGACGGTGTCCAGGTCGAGCAGGTGGCCGGTGTGCAGGGTGTAGCCGCCGGGGGCGAGGGTGATCGCGCCGGGGGCGGTGACGGTGAAGGTGCCGGTCATGGTGACCTCGGGCAGGGGCGCCCCCGCCGGTACGGGCTCGTTGCGCGTGGGGCCGACCACGGTGACCTCGCCGCTCTGCGCGCCGCCGAGCACCACCCGGCCGGCCGGGGTGAGGACGTCGGCGGGCAGTGCGGAGGTCAGCGGGTTCACGGCGGGGGTCCGGGCCACCCGGTAGGTCACGGTGACGGTGTCGCCCACCCGCGGGGCCGGGTCGTCGACGCTGATCCGGGCCGTCGTGGGGCCGTCGGCGGGCGGCGCTCCGGCCTCCTGGGGCGGCAGGCAGTGCACCGGGAACTCCACCTGGCCCGGGGGCGTTTCCTCCACGGCGGCAGCGGGTCCGCTCAGCGCGCCCCCGCCCACGGCCGCGAGCACCGCCACCCCGGTGGCCGCCCGCCATCCCCTGTTGCGCGCGCCTGTTCGCACTGCCCGCCCCCCGCGTTCCGTCGCCCCGACAGGGGGCCATTCACGAGCGGGCGCCGGGAGAAGTCAAGGCGCGGAACCGGCAGCGACTGATGGCCCATCAGAAGATGGCGGGGTGCCGGACGCGAGCCCCGGGCCACCGGGCTCCGCCGCCCGGAAGGTGCGCCGGTAGGCCGTCGGGCTCACCCCCAGCGCGGCCTGGACGTGCTTGCGCAGCGACTGCGCCGTCCCGAAGCCCGTCTCCCGCGCCACCGTCTCGATCGGGAGCCCCGTCCGCTCCAGCAGCCGCCGGGCCCGCTCCACCCGCTGGGCGGTGATCCACTCGCCGGGGCTGACCCCCGACTCCTCGCGGAAGCGGCGCGTGAAGGTCCGCACCGACACGGCCTCCTGCCGGGCGAGGTCGGTCAGCCGCAGCGGCTCGTGCAGCCGGTCCAGCACCCAGGCGCGCGCGGCCGTGGTGCTGGCCTGCTCCGGTCCGGGCACGGGCCGCTGGATGAACTGCGCCTGCCCGCCCTCCCGGTGGGGCGGTACGACGGTCCGCCGGGCCACCTCGTTGGCGACGGCCGCGCCGTGGTCGCGGCGGACGATGTGCAGGCACAGGTCGATGCCGGCGGCGACTCCGGCGGAGGTGAGCACGTCGCCGTCGTCCGTGTAGAGCACGCCGGGGTCGACCCGCACGGCCGGGAACGTCCGCTGGAAGTGCTCGGCGGAGGCCCAGTGGGTGGTGGCCCGGCGGCCGTCCAGATAGCCGGCGGCGGCCAGGACGTAGCCGCCGGTGCAGATGGACACGAGCCGGGTACCGGGCCGGATCCGGGCCAGGGCGGCGGCGAGCTCGCCGGTCAGCCGGCCCTCGGCGTGCACCGGGCCCAGTTCGTAGGAGGCCGGAACCACCACCGTGTCGGCCGTGGCCAGCAGCTCGGGACCGTGCTCGACCGCCACCGCGAAGTCGGCGTCCGTGGGCACCGGGCCCGGGGCGAGGCCGCAGGTGAGGATCTCGTAGAGGGGCCGGCCGGCCGGGTCCTTGGCGCGGCCGAAGATCCGGTGCGGGATGCCGAGTTCGAAGGGCAGCAGCCCGGCGAGGGCGAGCACGACGACGCGGTGGGCCCGCGGCGCGCTGGTGTCCGGGGTCTCGGGGGCGGTGGCCATGGCCCGATCGTATCGAAGCATGTCGGTCAGGCCACTGTCGTACGGGGGCCCGCGGGCCGGAAGCTGTCGGCGTGACCCAGACAGCGCCCACCCCCACGCCCGATCCCACGCCCCCGCCCGTCTCCGAGACCGCGCCCGCCCGGCGGGCCCCCCGTCCGGCCGGCCGCGTCCACCGGGCCTGGTTCGCCGCGGCCGTCGCCTTCGTGACGATCATCGGCGCCGCCGCCTTCGCCTCCCTGCCCGGCCTGCTCATCGAGCCGCTCCACGCGGAATTCGACTGGTCGCGCGGGACCATCGGTTTCGCCGTCTCCGTCAACCTCGCGCTCTACGGACTCACCGCCCCCTTCGCCGCCGCCCTGATGGACCGCTTCGGCATCCGCAAGGTCGTCGCCCTGGCCCTGACGGTCATAGCCGCCGGCTCACTGGCCACCGTGTGGATGACGGCGTCCTGGCAGCTGGTGCTGTACTGGGGCGTCCTCGTGGGCCTGGGCAGCGGCTCCATGGCGCTGGCCTTCGCGGCGACGGTGACCAACCGCTGGTTCACCGCCCGGCGCGGCCTGGTCACCGGCATCCTGACCGCGGCGGGCGCCTCCGGACAGCTGGTCTTCCTGCCGCTGCTGTCCTGGCTGGTCGAGCACCACGGCTGGCGCCCGGCGGCGGTGACCGTGTCGCTGGCGGCCCTGTCCGTCGTCCCGTTCGTGTGGCTGCTGCTGCGCGACCACCCGGCCGACGTCGGGCTCGCCCCCTACGGCGGCGTCTACGCCGACAAGCCCGCCCCGGTGGCGGGCGCGGCCCGGCGGGCGGTCTCCGTCCTGCTCAAGGCGGCCCGTACGGAACCGTTCTGGCTGCTGGCGGGCACCTTCGCGATCTGCGGAGCCTCCACCAACGGCCTGGTCAAGACCCACTTCGTACCGGCGGCCCACGACCACGGGATGCCGGTGACGGCGGCCGCCGGACTGCTCGCCGTGGTCGGCGTGTTCGACGTGCTCGGCACCATCGCCTCGGGCTGGTTCACCGACCGCTTCGCGGCCCGCCGCCTGCTGGCCGTGTACTACGCCCTGCGCGGGGTGTCCCTGCTGTTCCTGCCGGTGCTGCTGGCGCCGTCCGTGCACCCGCCGATGGTCTTCTTCATCGTCTTCTACGGCCTGGACTGGGTCGCGACCGTCCCGCCGACCATCGCCCTGTGCCGCGAGCACTACGGGCAGGACAGCGCGATCGTCTTCGGCTGGGTCCTGGCCTCGCACCAGGTCGGCGCGGCGCTCGTGGCCTTCCTGGGCGGAGTGGCCCGCGACGCCTTCGGCTCCTACGACCTCGTCTGGTACGCGGCGGGCGGCCTGTGCGCGGTGGCGGCGCTGATGGCGATGGTCATCCGCCGCCCGGCCCCGGCCGCCGCCCCCGCGGTGGCCGGCTGAGCGGCCCGGGGCGGCGGCGGACGGCCCGGGCGGCGGCGAACGGCCCGGGCGGCGCGGCCGTCAGGGGTCCGGGCGGCTCAGGCCCCGGCGGGGGTGGCCGACTTCAGGGCGCCGTCCGGGCCGGCCAGCAGGACGGGGGTGTCCGGGCCGCCGAGGTCGCGGACCGCCGCCCGGTCGGCCGCGGCCGGGGCGTCGGCGGCGCTCACCACGGCCGCCGCCTCCAGGGACCGGGCGCCGCTGGCCACGGCCATGGCCACCGCCGTCTGGAGGGCGCTCAGCTTCAGGGAGTCCAGCTCCACGGTGCCGGCGACGTACGTACGGCCGGTCTCGTCGCGGACCGCCGCGCCCTCCGCGACCCCGTTGCGGGCCCGGGCGCTGCGCGCCAACGTGATGATCTTGCTGTCCTCGGGGTCGATCCCGGTGCCCACGGTGCTCTCGCTCATGGGGAAAGCTTAGGGAGCGCCCCGGCGCGGTCGTGCGACGACCCCGCCGAGGCGCCCTCCCCTCCGTCCCCACCCCTCGGACACAAGGGCAAACCTAGGCGCGTCCAGCGCGTTGCCGATGATCCGAAGGTCCCGATTCCCCGTGACCTTGGACCTTGGACCTTCGGGCATTCCACGGTCCGCACGCTCAGGGACGGTCGAGCCGCAGCCGGTCCGCCTTCGGCAGACCCGCCACGACGAGGTCGTACGAGTCCTCCACCAGCTCCCGCACCAGCGCGTCCGGCAGCCCGCCGACCGTCACCGTGTTCCAGTGCCGCTTGTTCATGTGCCATCCCGGGACGACCGCCGCGTGCTCGGCGCGCAGGCGCAGCGCCTCCTCCGGATCGCACTTGAGGTTGACCTTGAGCGGCTCGGCGTCCAGCGCCGTCAGCGCGAACACCTTCCCCAGCACCTTGAACACCGAGGTCTCCGGCGTGAAGGGGAACTCCTCCACGGCCGCGTTGAACTCCAGGCACAGGGCGCGCAGCTCCGCCGGGGTCATCCGTCCTCCTCGTCCGAGGCGGCGTCCACCGGCGCCACCGGCTCCACGAGCACCGTCACGATCTTGTTCCGGCGGCCGCCCGGCGACTCCGCGGTCAGCCGCAGCGGGCGCCCGTCCGGCAGCTCCACCACCGAGGAGGCCCCCGCGATCGGGACCCGGCCCAGGGCCTTGGCCAGCAGTCCGCCGACCGTCTCCACGTCCTCGTCGTCGAAGGCCTCGACCCCGAAGAGCTCGCCCAGGTCGGTGATGTCGAGCCGGGCCGTCACCCGGTAGCGGTCCTCGCCCAGCTCTTCCACCGGCGCGATCTCCCGGTCGTACTCGTCGGTGATCTCACCGACGATCTCCTCCAGGATGTCCTCGATCGTGACGATGCCCGCCGTGCCGCCGTACTCGTCGATCACCACCGCCACGTGGTTGCGCACCGACTGCATCTCGCGCAGCAGGTCACCCGCGTTCTTGGTGTCCGGCACGAACACCGCCGGCCGCATCACCGTCGAGACCAGGTCGGACTCCGCCTCCCGGCTGATGTGGGTGCGGCGCACGAGGTCCTTCAGGTACACGATCCCGACGATGTCGTCCTCGTTCTCCCCCGTCACGGGGATCCGCGAGAAACCGGAGCGCAGCGCCAGCGTCGTCGCCTGACGGATCGTCTTGTACCGCTCTATGCACACCAGATCGGTGCGCGGCACCATCACCTCGCGCACGAGCGTGTCGCCGAGTTCGAAGACCTGGTGCACCATCCGGCGCTCGTCGTCCTCGATCAGCGATTCCTTCTCCGCCAGGTCGACCATCGCCCGCAGCTCCGCCTCCGAGGCGAACGGCCCCTTGCGGAAGCCCTTCCCGGGCGTGAGCGCGTTGCCGATGAGGATCAGCAGCTGGGGGACCGGCCCCATCACCCGCGCCAGCGGCACGAGGACGTACGCGGCCGCCGTCGCGGTGTTCAGGGGGTGCTGGCGGCCGATCGTGCGCGGGGACACGCCCACCGCCACGAACGACACCAGCACCATGACGCCGATGGCCACCAGCAGCGCGGTCCAGTTCTCGCCGAACTCGTCGAGGCACACGTACGTGACGAGCACGCCCGCCGCCATCTCGCAGGTGACCCGGACCAGCAGCGCCACGTTCAGGTAGCGGGTCGGGTCCCCGGCGACCTGCGCGAGCTTCGCGCTGCCGCGCCGCCCCTCCCGTACGGCCTGCTCGGCCCGGAAGCCGGAGATCCGTGCGATCCCGGACTCGGCGCACGCCGCGAACCAGGCCACCACGACCAGCAGTACCGCGCCGGCGATCAGCTGGGGCGCGGTCACGAGACGGTGGGCGCGGGCGACGGACCGGTCACGCCCCGCTCGGCGCGCCAGCCGTCGACGATCGCCGCCTGGAGCCCGAACATCTCGGCCTTCTCGTCCGGCTCCTCGTGGTCGTACCCGAGCAGGTGCAGCACCCCGTGGACGGTCAGGAGCTGGAGCTCCTCGTCCATGGAGTGCTGCGTCGGGGCGTCCTCGCCCTGCTTCTTCGCCACCTCGGGACACAGCACGATGTCACCGAGGAGCCCCTGCGGGGGCTCCTCGTCGTCCTTCGACGGCGGCCGGAGCTCGTCCATCGGGAAGGACATGACGTCGGTCGGTCCGGGCAGGTCCATCCACTGGATGTGGAGCTGCTCCATGGCGTCCTCGTCGATGACGATGACGGAGAGCTCGGACAGCGGGTGGATCCGCATCCGGGTGAGCGCGTAGCGGGCGATGTCGAGGATCGCCTGCTCGTCGACCTCGGTTCCGGACTCGTTGTTGACGTCGATCGACATGGTGCGCTGAGCTCTACTTCCGCTGGTGGCCGTTCGCGGCCTGCTGGCTGTCGTCGTACTTCTCGTACGCGTCGACGATACGGCCGACCAGCTTGTGCCGGACGACATCCTCGGACGTGAGCCGCGAGAAGTGGATGTCGGGCACCCCTTCGAGGATGTCCTGCACCTGCCGCAGACCGCTGCGGGCCCCGCCGGGCAGGTCCACCTGCGTGACGTCACCGGTGATCACGATCTTCGAATCGAACCCGAGCCGGGTCAGGAACATCTTCATCTGCTCGGTGGTCGTGTTCTGCGCCTCGTCGAGCACCACGAAGGCCTCATTGAGGGTGTTGTGCGTCAGCAGGTAGTCCTGCGTGACGTACAGCGAGTCCTCCGCGGCCACCTGGATGCAGACGGCCTCCTCGCGCCCCGCGGGCTCGATGGAGTCGATGAACCGCATCGGGCGCCCACCGCCGCCGGCCGCGTGGTAGGTCTCCCGCTTGCGGCTGAGGCGGAAGGGTTCGACGCCCTCCGGGAGCCTGATGTCCACGATGTGCGCGTCGTACCGGTGGGCCGCCAGGGCGGTGCCCTGCTCGCGGCCCTCCGCCGCACGGCGCCGGGTGTAGGCCACCCCGCCGAGGGACTGAACGAGGGCGATCACATCGTCCCGCAGGAGGATCGACGTGGTCGAATACTGGATCCGGCAGCTGCGGTCCCGTTGGGTGACCGGGCCCCCGTCGGAGTCGAGCAGCCCCTGGAGCACCGCGAGGCGCACGTCCTGCGTGTTGAAGAGGTAGTCGTCGGGGACGTGCTTGGAATGCGAGCGGGAGCCGAGCAGGTCCAGCTCGCGCATGACCCTGGTGACCGGGTTCTCCAGCGTGACCACGTCTCCGGGCGACTTCACCCTGTTGAGCACGTAGTCGGGACCGCCCCTGTGCCGGGCGGTGACACCGGGCAGCGCGGCCTCGAGCGCCCGGACGAGTTCCTCGTCCCCCGTCGAGAAGGAGGGCGTCGTGGAACCGGTGATGCATCCGTCGCCCAGCAGGAGTCCCAGAGCATAGGGGTCCATCGGGACCTCGCGCTCGGGGAAGGCGACCGGGGCGGTGAGCATCGGCAGTTCGTAGCGGCGCGCGTGCGCCGCCCGGAGGCCGCCGATCATCTCCTTGGTCTCCAGGACCCGCCACGGCTTGTCCCGGCGCTTGTCCGACGCCGTGCGGACCGTCCACAGGTGCTCGCCGCAGCAGAGCGTCCAGGAGCCGTCCTGGGCCGTGACGCGGTAGATGTCCTTCTCGCCCTGCGGGTAGACCCCGAGGACGGGTGTCGGCTCACCGTCGGACCCCACGACGAGGTCACCGACCCGGAGGTCGCCGATGGCCCGCCAGCCATCCGGGGTCAGGACCTTCGTGAAGACCGGCTGCGCCCTTCCCCTCATGTAGGCGAGGGGGGCGACCTCGATGGTGCCCGCCGCCATCAGGCGGGGGATCGAGTCCGGGTCCAGCATGTCGTGCAGGGCGTCGTACAGGGGGCGCAGGTACGGGTCGATCTTGTCGAAGAGGGTGCCGGGGAGGAAGCCGAGGCGTTCGCCCGCCTCGACCGCCGGGCGGGTCAGGATGATCCGGCTGACCTGCTTGGACTGCAGGGCCTGGACCGCCTTGGCCATGGCGAGGTAGGTCTTTCCGGTACCGGCGGGGCCGATGCCGAAGACGATCGTGTTCTTGTCGATCGCGTCGACGTACCGCTTCTGGTTCAGGGTCTTGGGGCGGATGGTGCGCCCGCGGCTGGAGAGGATGTTCTGGGTGAGCACCTCGGCCGGGGTCTCCGCCTCGCCACCGCCGGTGCCGTTCGCCTTGAGCATGGCGATCGAGCGTTCCACTGCGTCCTCCGTCATCGACTGCCCGGTGCGCAGCACCAGCATCATCTCGTCGAACAGGCGCTGGATCAGGGCGACTTCGTCGGCCGGTCCGATCGCGCTGACCTGATTGCCCCGAACATGGATGTCGGCCTTCGGGAAGGCCTTCTCGATCACGCGCAGCAGCGCGTCGCCCGAGCCGAGCACCGTCACCATCGGGTGCGTCGCCGGTACGGTGAAGTGGGCTCGCGCCTGGCCCGGCGCGGGGGTGTGGGCTGTCGGTGTCTGAGTCATGGGCCGGCACTGTGGCCTGCGCATACCTCCCGCTGAGGGGCCGCTCGGGTCGTCGACCTCCGGAGTACCAAGGGTACGTCCACGCCGGGGCTTCCCCGAGGGGTTTTCCGGTCCGGCCCCCGGGTGTTCCCCCGCCGTTCCCGTACGGGACGCGGTCGGCCCGGGGCCGGGCCGGGCGAGACGGCCTAGACGGGGTGGCGGAAGCCGATGGTGGGTACCGCGCGGCGGCGCGCGGCGGGGGTGGCGCCCGGGGGCAGCAGGGCGTCGAGGAAGGCGTAGCGGCCGCGCAGGGCCTCCGGGGCGGTGCGCCACCAGTGGGCCACCTCGGGCCAGCCCGGGGCGGAGAGGGAGCCGCCGAACTCCTGGACCGAGAGCGCGGCGGTCAGCCCCGCGAAGGCGAGCCGGTCGGCCAGGGGCCAGCCCGCCAGGCTGCCGGTGACGAACCCGGCCACGAACACGTCCCCGGCGCCGGTCGGGTCCAGGGCGTCCACCGCGATCGCCGGGACCTCGGCCGTCTCCCCGGTGCGGGCGTCCACCGCGTACGAGCCCTCCGCACCCATGGTCACCACCGCGACCGGGACCTTCTCCGCGAGGGCCCGGGCCGCGGCGCGCGGACACTCGGTCCGGGTGTAGCGCATCGCCTCGCCGGCGTTGGGCAGGAAGGCCTCGCAGTGGCCGAGGTCGGGCAGGGCGGCCAGGTCCCAGCGTCCGGTGTCGTCCCAGCCGACGTCGGCGAAGATCCGCGAGCCCCGGCGGGCGGCCTCGGCGACCCAGCCCTCGGCCGGTCCGGCCGCGAGCGAGGCCACGGCGGCCCGGGTCTGCGCCGGACACCAGGGGAAGGGGCCGGGCCCGGTGGGGGGTGGGGCCTCGTGGCCGTGGGAGACCATCGTGCGCTCACCCTCGTAGGCCATGGAGACGGTGACGGGGCTGTGCCAGCCGGGGACGGTCCGTGACATCGACAGGTCGATGCCCTCGCCCTGTTCGAGGGCGTCCCAGCAGTACTCGCCGTAGTGGTCGTCGCCGAACGCGGCGGCCAGCGAGGTGCGCAGGCCGAGCCGGGCCAGGGCGGTGGCCATGTTGGCGACGCCGCCGGGGCTGGACCCCATGCCGCGCGCCCAGGACTCCGTACCGCGCACCGGGGCGGAGTCGAGGCCGGTGAAGATGATGTCGAGGAAGACCGTGCCGGTCAGGAAGACGTCGCAGCCCGGGTCTTGGGGGTCGCGCAGCGGGCCCAGCGGGTCCAGCTTGCCCGGGCGGATGGTGCGGCTGTCCCGACTGGTCACGATGTGCTCCCCGTTGAAGTGTCGTTTCTGCTTGCGGTTCATGGGTGGAAAGCTGCGAGCCCTGCCCGTGCCCGGCAGGAGCGAAACCCAGTGTGACGTACATCACCGTCCGCTCGTGCCCCGTCACGCCCCGCGCCGGGCGGGGAGGCGGCCGGGGAGCCGCCGGACGGGGGCCGGGCGGCGCAGCGGGGCCGGGGGCTCACGGCCCCGGGGCGGGGCCGGGGGCCTACGGCCGCTTCGGCACGGCGACCCGTACGAGGTCCGCCGCGATCGTCAGCTCGCCCTCGAAGCCGGCCGCGCGGGCTTCGCGCTCGAACTCCGACGGGTCCGGGTAGCGCTGCGAGAAGTGCGTCAGCACCAGGTGCCGCACGCCCGCGTCCCGCGCCACCCGCGCCGCCTGGCCCGCGGTGAGGTGCCCGTGGTCGCGGGCCAGCGCGGAGTCGGCGTCGAGGAAGGTCGACTCGATCACCAGCAGGTCGCAGCCCCGCGCCAGCTCGTCCACCCCGTCACAGAGCCGGGTGTCCATGACGAAGGCGAACCGCTGCCCGGCCCGGTGCTCGCTGACGTCCTCCAGGGTGACCTCGCCGAGCCGCCCCTCGCGCTGGATCCGGCCCACGTCGGGGCCCTTGATCCCGTGCCGGGCGAGCAGCTCCGGAACCATCCGGCGGCCGTCCGGCTCGGTCACCCGGTAGCCGAAGGACTCCACCGGATGCGAGAGCCTGCGCGCCTCCAGGAGGTACGGGGGCCCCTCGGCCAGGATCCCGTCCCGCTCCACCGGCTCCTCGCGCAGCCGGACGGTCTCCCGGTAGGCGGTGGCGTAGCGGAGCCGGTCGAAGAACTTCTGCCCCGAGGCCGGGTAGTGCGCGGTCACCGGGTGCGGGACCCGGTCGAGGTTGATCCGCTGGATCACCCCGGCCAGGCCGAGGCTGTGGTCACCGTGGAAGTGGGTGACACAGATCCGGTTGATGTCGTGCGCGGCGACCCCGGCCCGCAGCATCTGGCGCTGCGTGCCCTCGCCCGGGTCGAAGAGGATGCCCTCGCCGTCCCAGCGCAGCAGGTAACCGTTGTGGTTGCGGTGCCGGGTGGGTACCTGGCTGGCGGTGCCCAGGACCACGAACTCTCGTACGGACACGTGCTATCCGGGGGGCCACTGGAGGCCGCGGCCGCCGAGGACGTGCGCGTGGGCGTGGAAGACGGTCTGCCCGGCTCCGGCACCGGTGTTGAAGACGACCCGGTAGCCGTGGTCGACGATCTTCTCGTCGGCCGCGACCTGTCCGGCCTCGCGCAGCACGTCGGCGGCGACGGCCGGCTCGGCGGCGGCGAGGGAGGCGCCGTCGGGGTAGTGCGCCTTGGGGATGACCAGGACGTGCGTCGGCGCCTGCGGGCTGATGTCGCGGAAGGCGACGGTCGTCTCGGTCTCGCGGACCACGGTCGCCGGGATGGTCCCCGCGACGATCTTGCAGAACAGGCAGTCCGCCTGCGGTTCCCCGGCCATGGCCGTGCCTCCCGTGTCGTTGATCGGTCCGGGCATCGTAACCGTCCGCGCCCCGGCCGTCGGGCTCCCTGTAGCGGACTACGACCAGCGGCCGGTGCGCGCCAGCAGGACCGCGGTCGCGGCCGTCCCCGCCGTCGAGGTCCGCAGCACCGAGCGCCCCAGCCGGTACGGGTGGGCCCCGGCCGCGGCGAAGGCGGCGAGCTCCTCGGGCGACACCCCGCCCTCGGGGCCGACGACGAGCACCACGGAGCCGGAGGCGGGCAGCGGGGCGGTCGCCAGGGCCTGCGAGGCGGTCTCCCGGTCCTCGTGGAGCACCAGGGCCAGGTCCGCCCCGGCCAGCAGGGCGGCGACCTGCTTGGTGGACAGGACCTCGTCCACTTCGGGGAACCGCACGCGGCGGGACTGCTTGCCCGACTCCCGGGCGGTGGCGCGCCACTTGGCGAGTGACTTCGCCCCGCGCTCCCCGCGCCACTGGGTGATGCAGCGGGAGGCCTGCCAGGGGACGATGGCGTCGACGCCGGTCTCCGTCATCGTCTCGACGGCGACCTCGCCCCGGTCGCCCTTGGGCAGCGCCTGCACCACGGTGATCCGTACGGCCGGCTCGGGCTCCTCGGCGGTCGCGGTGACGGAGACGACCAGCCGGTCCTTGCCCTCGGCGGCCCGGACGACGGCGTCCGCCCAGTGCCCGCGGCCGTCGGTGAGGACGAGCTCCTCGCCCGGGGTGAGCCGCTTGACCGACACCGCGTGCCGGCCTTCGGGGCCGTCCAGTACGAACTCGGGCCCCGCGGGGACCTCTTCGACCACGAACACGGGGGCCGTCATGACGCTCTCCTCATCTGCAACACCTTCAACGCGCTCTGTGCTTCGGCCAGTTCGGCCGCCAGCACCTCCACCAGCGCTCCCGCGGGCAGGGCCCGCGCCAGCCGGTGGCCCTGTCCCGCCCACAGGGCCATGCCCTGCGGGTCGCCCGCCGCGGCGGCCGCCGCGCGCAGTCCCGCGGTGATGTGGTGGACCTGCGGGTAGGCGGCCGGGGCGTACGGTCCGTGCTCCCGCATGAAGCGGTTGACCAGACCCCGGGCGGGGCGTCCGGAGAAGGCCCGGGTGAGTTCGGTGTGCCCGAACAGCGGGTCGGTCAGCGCCTTCTTGTGCAGGGGGTGCGCGCCGGACTCCGGGCAGACCAGGAAGGCCGTGCCGAGCTGCGCCGCCTCCGCGCCCGCCGCGAGCAGCGCCGCGATCTGCGCGCCGCGCATCAGGCCGCCCGCGGCGGTGATCGGGAGCGCCACGGCCTCGCGCACCTGCGCGACCAGCGAGAGCAGGCCGACGCCGGCCGTGCCGTCGGTCTCCGGATCGTCGCGGTGGGTGCCCTGGTGGCCGCCCGCCTCGACGCCCTGGACGCAGACGGCGTCGGCGCCCGCTTCCTGGGCGGTGCGGGCCTCCTCTACGGAGGTCACGGTGACGACGGTGTGGGTACCGGCAGCGCGCAGGCGGGCGAGGACCTCGGGGGCGGGGCAGCCGAAGGTGAAGGAGACGACCCGGACCGGGTCCTCCAGGAGGATGGCGAGCTTGGCCTCGTAGCCGTCGTCGCAGGTGCCGATGATGTCCTCCTCGGCGAGCGAGACCCCGTACCAGGCGGCCTCGCCGGCGAGCTGCCCGCGGTAGGCCTCGACGGCGGCGGGGTCGACGTAGCCGGTCTGCGGGAGGAAGAGGTTGACGCCGAAGGGCCGGCGGGTGAGTCCGCGCAGCTGCTTGATCTCCTGGTACATGCCGTCGGCGGTCTTGTAGCCGCCGGCGAGGTGGCCCAGGCCGCCGGCTTCGCACACGGCGGCGGCGAGGGGCGGGCCGGAGACCCCGCCCGCCATGGGGGCCTGCACGATCGGGTACTGGTGGAGACCGTTCGGTGCGGAGGACATGGACTGCATCGTGCCACGTCCGGCGCACCGCACCGAATCACGGCAATTCGCCTGGCATAGTCCGCTTCCCTCCCCCCGTGAGGGAAGCACGGAGCCCGGTCCGGGGCGTCCCCGGACCGGGCTCGTACGTGCCGTTCGGTGTGGCTCAGCGGCCGTTGAAGGCGTCCTTCAGGCGGCTGAACAGGCCCTGCTGGCCGGGGGCGAACTGGCCGGTCGGGCGCTCCTCGCCGCGCAGCTTCGCGAGCTGGCGCAGCAGGTCCTCCTGGGCGGCGTCCAGCTTGGCGGGGGTGGTGACCTCGACGTGCACGATGAGGTCTCCGCGGCCGCCGCCGCGCAGGTGCGTGACGCCGCGCCCGTGCAGCGGGATGGCCTGGCCGGACTGGGTACCGGGGCGGATGTCGATCTCCTCCAGGCCGTCCAGCGTCTCCAGCGGGCACTTGGTGCCGAGCGCGGCCGCCGTCATCGGGATGGTGACGGTGCAGTGCAGGTCGTCCCCGCGGCGCTGGAAGGTCGGGTGCGGCAGTTCGTGGATCTCCACGTACAGGTCGCCGGCGGGGCCGCCGCCGGGGCCGACCTCGCCCTCGCCCGCGAGCTGGATCCGGGTGCCGTTCTCGACGCCGGCCGGGATCTTGACCGTCAGGCTGCGGCGGGAGCGGACCCGGCCGTCGCCCGCGCACTCGGGGCACGGGGTCGGGACCACGGTGCCGAAGCCCTGGCACTGCGGGCAGGGGCGCGAGGTCATGACCTGGCCCAGGAAGGACCGGGTGACCTGCGAGACCTCACCGCGGCCGCGGCACATGTCACAGGTCTGCGCGGAGGTGCCGGGGGCGGCGCCCTCGCCCGAGCAGGTGGTGCAGACGACGGCTGTGTCGACCTGGATGTCCTTGGTCGTCCCGAAGGCGGCCTCGTCCAGTTCCAGGTCGAGCCGGATCATGGCGTCCTGGCCGCGGCGGGTCCGCGAGCGCGGTCCGCGCTGCTGGCTCTGGCCGAAGAAGGCGTCCATGATGTCGGAGAAGTTGCCGAAGCCGCCGGCTCCGAAGCCGCCGGCGCCACCGCCGCCCGAGGAGGACAGCGGGTCGCCGCCGAGGTCGTAGACCTGCTTCTTCTGCGGGTCCGAGAGCACCTCGTAGGCCGCGTTGATCTCCTTGAAGCGCTCCTGCGTCTTCGGATCCGGATTCACATCCGGGTGGAGTTCACGCGCGAGGCGCCGGAAGGCCTTCTTGATCTCGTCCTGGGAAGCGTCGCGGCGCACGCCGAGTACGGCGTAGTAGTCCGTGGCCACTTACGACTCCGCCAGGATCTGTCCGACGTAACGTGCCACTGCGCGTACCGCTCCCATCGTTCCGGGGTAGTCCATGCGGGTCGGTCCGACCACGCCGAGTTTGGCGACTGCTTCGCCGCCCGAACCGTAGCCGACCGAGACGACCGACGTGGAGTTGAGCCCCTCGTAAGCGTTCTCGTGACCGATGCGTACGGCCATCCCCGACTCACTGGCCTCGCCCAGCAGCTTGAGGAGCACGACGTGCTCCTCCAGCGCTTCGAGCACCGGCCTGATCGTCAGGGGGAAATCATGTCCGAAGCGGGTGAGGTTGGCGGTGCCGCCGATCATCAGCCGCTCCTCCGCCTCCTCGGCCAGCGTTTCGAGGAGCGTCGCCAGGACGGCCTTGACGGTCGCCCGGTCGTCGTCGGTCTCGAACGACTCCGGAAGGTCCTGCACGAGCTGCGGCACGTCGGTGAACCGACGGCCGACGACCCGGCTGTTGAGCCGTGCCCGCAGGTCGGCGACGGAGGTCTCGCCGAAGGGGGTCTGGGTGTCGACGAGCCGCTGCTCGACCCGCCCGGTGTCCGTGATCACCACGAGCATCAGCCGGGCCGGGGCCAGCGACAGCAGTTCGACGTGCCGGACGGTGGAGCGGGTCAGCGAGGGGTACTGGACGACGGCGACCTGCCGGGTGAGCTGCGCGAGCAGCCGCACCGTCCGGCCGACCACGTCGTCGAGGTCCACGGCCCCGTCGAGGAAGTTCTGGATCGCCCTTCGCTCGGGCGTGGACAGCGGCTTGACCCCCGCGAGGCGGTCGACGAAGAGGCGGTAGCCCTTGTCGGTGGGGATCCGGCCCGCGCTGGTGTGGGGCTGGGCGATGTAGCCCTCCTCCTCCAGCACGGCCATGTCGTTGCGCACGGTCGCGGGCGAGACGCCGAGCCGGTGCCGCTCGGTGAGGGCCTTGGAGCCGACCGGCTCCTCCGTTCCGACGTAGTCCTGGACGATGGCGCGCAGCACTTCGAGTCTGCGTTCACTGAGCATCGCGCACACCTCCGGATGCGGTCGGTCTGTCGGTCGTCGGTCTGTGGCCGGTCCGCCGGTCTGGCTGGCCCGGCCGGTCCCGCTGGTCCCCTCGTTGGCACTCTGAGCGCCCGAGTGCCAGAGATCCCCCGGTCAGTGTACGGGTGGGTAGTGCGCCCCGGGCAAGGGCGGCCCGCCAGGGTAGCGTCGCCGCATGGACGTACGTTGGGAAGAGGCGGGCTGGGAACGGCTGACCGGACGCGTCGGACGCCGACGGCTTCCGGTGTGGGACTGCACGGTGGGACTGGTGGTGGGGGACGAGTCGGTGCTCCTGATCGACCCCGGTTCGTGCGTGCGCGAGGGGGCGCTGGTGCGGTCGGAAGCGGAGCGGCTGACCGGCCGGAGCGTGACCCATATCGCATTCACACACGGACATTTCGACCACGTCCTGGGTGCTCCCGCCTTCCCGGAGGCATCGTTCTACGGGGCCGTCGGCCTGGACCGGCTCCTGGGGACCCCGGGCGGCCGCGAGGAGCTGTCCGCGAGCGCCCGCCGGCACGGCCTGGACGCGACGGAGGCGGCCGGGGCGGCCGCCCTGACGCGGGCGCCGCAGCACCCGGTGTCGGACGAACGGACCCTGGACCTGGGCGGCGCCCGGGTGCTGCTGGCCAACCTCGGGCCCGCGCACTCGCAGCACGACCTGACCGTACTGGTGCCCGGCGAGCGGGAGACGGTGTTCTGCGGGGACCTGGTGGAGGAGTCGAGCGAGCCCCAGGCCGGCCCGGACGCGGTGCCCGGACAGTGGCCCGCGGCCCTGGACCGGCTGCTCGCCCTGGGCGGGGAGGACGCGCTGTACGTGCCCGGCCACGGAGCGGTGGTCGACGCCGGCTTCGTCCGTGCGCAACGCGCCACACTGGCGGCCCGGTTCGGCGTGTCGGAGGCGTGAGCGGGGCCGCTCTCCTATCGTCGGCCGGATGCGTGAGTACTCCCCCGACCTGACCCCGCAGTGGAAGCGCGCCCGGCCCGTGCCCGAGGTGCCCGCCGACCCCGACCTGGTCGTCGAGGTGGCGGGCACCGACTTCTGCGGGGCCGTGGTGGGCTGCGAGGCGGGCACCGTGACCCTGGAGGACCGCTTCGGCAAGCGGCGGGTCTTCCCGATGGAGCCGGCCGGCTTCCTGCTGGAGGGCGCGGTGGTGACCCTGGTCCGCCCCTCCCGGGCGCCCGCCGCGCCCGCCCGCACGGCCTCGGGCTCGCTGGCCGTCCCCGGTGCGCGGGCCCGGGTGGCGCGGGCGGGGCGGATCTACGTGGAGGGCCGCCACGACGCCGAGCTGGTGGAGCGGGTCTGGGGCGACGACCTGCGCGTCGAGGGGGTCGTCGTGGAGTACCTGGAGGGCGTCGACGACCTGCCCGCGGTGGTGGCCGGCTTCGCCCCGGCCCCGGACGCCCGCCTGGGCGTGCTGGTCGACCACCTGGTGCCGGGCTCGAAGGAGTCCCGGATCGCGGCGTCCGTGGACGGCCCCGACGTGCTGGTGGTGGGCCACCCGTACGTGGACGTCTGGCAGGCGGTGAAACCGTCCGCCCTCGGCATCCCGGCCTGGCCGGTGGTCCCGCGCGGCCAGGACTGGAAGACGGGCGTGTGCCGGGCCCTGGGCTGGCCCGAGAACACCGGGGCCGCCTGGCAGCACATCCTGTCCCGGGTGTCCTCGTACCGGGACCTGGAGCCCGTCCTGCTGGGCCGCGTCGAGGAACTGATCGACTTCGTCACGGCGCCCGCCTAGGCGCCGCAGCGGGCGCGGTCAGTCGACCAGGTCCCGGACCACCGCGTCGGCCAGCAGCCGCCCGCGCAGGGTCAGTACCGCGCGCCCGGCGCCGTACGGGGCCGCCTCCAGCAGCCCGTCGGCCAGTGCCCGGCCGGCCGCGGCGAGCCCGGCCGGGGCGAGCAGCGACAGCGGGACGCCGTCGGCCAGCCGCAGCTCCAGCAGGATCCGCTCCACGCGCCGGTCCTCGGCCGACAGCAGCTCGCGCCCCGCGCCCGGGGAACGCCCCGCGGCCAGGGCCGCCGCGTAGGCGCCGGGGTGCTTGACGTTCCACCAGCGGACCCCGCCGACGTGCGAGTGGGCCCCGGGGCCGGCGCCCCACCAGTCGGCGCCGCGCCAGTACAGCTCGTTGTGCAGGCAGCGCCCGGCCTCGGTCGTGGCCCAGTTGGAGACCTCGTACCAGGAGTACCCGGCCTCCGCCATCACGGAGTCGGCGATCAGGTACCGGTCGGCGTGGACGTCGTCGTCGGTCATCGGGACCTCGCCGCGGCGGATCCGGCGGGCCAGCTGCGTGCCCTCCTCGACGATCAGGGCGTAGGCGCTGACGTGGTCGGGGCCCGCGCCGAGGGCGGCGGCCAGGGTGGCCCGCCAGTCCTCGTCGGACTCGCCGGGGGTGCCGTAGATCAGGTCCAGGTTGACGTGCTCGAAGCCCGCCGCGCGGGCCTCCGCGACGCAGGCCTCGGGGCGGCCGGGGGTGTGGGTGCGGTCCAGCACCTTCAGGACGTGCTGCCGGGCGCTCTGCATGCCGAAGGAGATCCGGTTGAAGCCGCCCGCGCGGAGCTCCGCGAGGTAGGCCGGGTCCACGGACTCCGGATTGGCCTCGGTGGTCACCTCGGCGTCTTCGGCCAGCCCGAACTCGTCCCGGATCGCCGCGAGCATCCGTACGAGGTCCCGCGCGGGCAGCAGAGTGGGCGTGCCGCCGCCGACGAAGACGGTGCGCACGGCCCTGGGGTCGTCGCCGAGCACCTTGCGGGCCAGGCGGACCTCGTCGATCAGGGTGTCGGCGTAGTTCTCCCGGGAGGCGAGCACACCGCCGGTGCCCCGCAGCTCGGTGGCCGTGTAGGTGTTGAAGTCGCAGTAGCCGCAGCGCGTCGCGCAGTACGGGACGTGCAGGTAGAACCCGAGCGGCCGGTCCCCGGCACCCGCCAGGGCGTGCGACGGCAGCGAGCCGTCTTCGGGCATGGGTTCACCGTCGGGCAGTGCGGAAGGCATGGATCCATTGTCCCGCACTGCCCGAAGGTCGTTTACGCGCTCGCCGCCGGGCCGGCCGGCGTGCTCGCCGCCGGGCCCGGTCAGGCCTCGCGGGCGCCCTCGTACATCTCGTCGATGAGGTACTTGAACTCGCGCTCGACGACCGGCCGCTTCAGTTTGAGGCTGGGCGTGAGGTCGCCGTGTTCGACGTCCAGGTCGCGGGGCAGGAGACGGAACTTCTTGACCGTCTGCCACCGCTGGAGGCCCTCGTTGAGGGTCTGGACGTAGGTCTCGATCAGGCGGGCGGTCTCGGGCGCCGCCAGGACCTGCGCGTACGTCTTGCCCTCCAGGCCGTTCTCGGCCGCCCAGACCAGGATCGACGGTTCGTCGAGGGCGATCAGGGCGGAGCAGAAGTTCCGGTCGGCGCCGTGCACGACGATGGTCGACACGTACGGGCAGATCGCCTTGAACTGGCCCTCGACCTCGGCGGGGGCGACGTACTTGCCGCCCGAGGTCTTGATCAGGTCCTTCTTGCGGTCGGTGATGCGCAGGTAGCCGTCGGGCGACAGCTCGCCGATGTCGCCGGTGTGCAGCCAGCCGTCGCTCTCCAGCACCTCGGAGGTCTTGTCGGGCTGGCCGTGGTAGCCCTGCATGATGCCGGGGCCGCGGAGCAGGACCTCGCCGTCGTCGGCGATGCGGACCTCGGTGCCGGGCAGCGGCTTGCCGACGGTCCCGGTGCGGTAGGCCTCGCCGGGGTTGACGAAGGAGGCCGCGCTGGACTCGGTGAGCCCGTAGCCCTCCAGGATGTGGATGCCCGCGCCGGAGAAGAAGTAGCCGATCTCGGGGGCGAGCGCGGAGGCGCCGGAGACGGCGGCGCGCAGGTTGCCGCCGAAGGCCTCGCGGAGCTTGGAGTAGACGAGCGCGTCGGCGACCTTGTGCCTGGTGGCGAGGCCGAAGGGGGCGGTGGCCCGGCCGGTGCGGCGGAAGTTGTCCTGGGTGACCTTGGCGTACTCGCGGGCGACGCCCACCGACCACTGGAAGATCTTGTACTTGGCGCCGCCGCCGGCCCGGGCCTTGGCGGCCACGCCGTTGTAGACCTTCTCGAAGATGCGCGGAACGGCCGCCATGTAGGTCGGCTGCACGATCGGCAGGTTCTCGATGATCTTGTCGATCCGGCCGTCGACCGCGGTGACGTGGCCGACCTCGATCTGGCCGGAGGTCAGCACCTTGCCGAAGACGTGGGCCAGCGGCAGCCACAGGTACTGGACGTCGTCCTTGGTGATCAGCCCGGTGGCCACGGTGGCCTTGGCCATGTACGACCAGTTGTCGTGCGGCAGCCGGACGCCCTTGGGGCGGCCGGTGGTGCCGGAGGTGTAGATCAGGGTGGCGAGCTGGTCCGCGGTGATGGCCGCGATCCGCTCCCGGACCGCCTCGGGGTGCTCGGCGAGGTGCGCGTTGCCCAGCGCCTCCAGGTCGGCGAGGGAGAGCACCCAGCCCTCGGGGTCGCCTTCGGCGGCGACCGCGTCGGCCGCGTCCAGGACCACCACGTGGGCGAGGTTCGGCAGGCCGGCCCGGCGCTCGCGCGCCTTCGCCAGCTGGGCCGCGTCCTCGGCGATCAGCACCCGGCTCTCGGAGTCCGCGAGGATGTAGGAGGACTCCTCCGCGTTGGTGCTGGGGTAGATGGTGGTGACCGCGCCGCCCGCGCACATCACGCCGAGGTCGGCGAGGATCCACTCGACCCGGGTGTTGGAGGCGAGGGCGACCCGCTCCTCGGAGCGCAGGCCGAGGGCGATCAGACCGCCGGCGATGGCGAAGACCCGCTCGGCCGCCTGGCCCCAGCTGAGCGACTTCCAGTCGTCGGGGCCGCCCTCCGGACCGGCCGCCGGCACGGGGAAGCGGTAGGCCTCCGCGTTCGGCGTGGCGGCGACCCGCTCAAGGAAGAGGGCCGCCACGGTGGGCGGACGGTTCTCGATCATGGTCTGTGTGTCGCTCACGACATCCTCCGGACCGGTCCACGCGGCAGGGCGTGGGCGTGGGGGCGCTTGGGACGGGCGGGTGGTGCTGGCAGCTTTTGAAACTGGCGAGTAACCATCGAGCAGTGATCAGCGTAGAGGCCGTGCGCCCGCCGCGTAAGAGCCCCCGAGCGGCCGCTTGATAACGAAAAGGGCCCCCATGCGTATGCATGTGGGCCCTTTTGTCAGACATGGGGCGAGGCTACTTCTTGACCCGCCCTTGGTGACCGCTTGGCACTGCCGGTCGCCGCAGCTTTCGGTTACCGGCCGGTTACTTCTTCTTGGCGCCGGACTCGTCGCTGGAGAGGACGGCGATGAAGGCCTCCTGCGGGACCTCCACGGAGCCGACCATCTTCATCCGCTTCTTGCCCTCCTTCTGCTTCTCCAGCAGCTTGCGCTTGCGGGAGATGTCGCCGCCGTAGCACTTGGCGAGGACGTCCTTGCGGATGGCGCGGATGGTCTCGCGGGCGATGACGCGGGAGCCGATGGCGGCCTGGATCGGGATCTCGAAGGCCTGCCGCGGGATGAGCTCGCGCAGCTTGGCGACCAGGCGCACGCCGTAGGCGTAGGCGGCGTCCTTGTGGGTGACGGCGGAGAAGGCGTCGACCTTGTCGCCGTGCAGCAGGATGTCGACCTTGACCAGGCCGGAGGCCTGCTCGCCGGTGGGCTCGTAGTCGAGGGAGGCGTAGCCGCGCGTCTTGGACTTCAGCTGGTCGAAGAAGTCGAAGACGATCTCCGCGAGCGGGAGGGTGTAACGGATCTCGACCCGGTCCTCGGAGAGGTAGTCCATGCCGAGGAGGGTGCCGCGGCGCTGCTGGCAGAGCTCCATGATCGCGCCGATGAACTCGGAGGGCGCGAGCAGGGTGGCGCGGACGACCGGCTCGAACACGTCCTTGATCTTGCCCTCGGGGAACTCGCTCGGGTTGGTGACGGTGACCTCCTTCCCGTCCTCCATGACCACCCGGTACACCACGTTGGGCGCGGTGGCGATCAGGTCGAGGCCGAACTCGCGCTCCAGGCGCTCGCGGACCACGTCCAGGTGGAGCAGGCCGAGGAAGCCGACGCGGAAGCCGAAGCCCAGCGCCGCCGAGGTCTCCGGCTCGTAGACCAGCGCGGCGTCGTTGAGCTGGAGCTTGTCCAGGGCCTCGCGCAGGTCCGGGTAGTCCGAACCGTCGAGCGGGTACAGGCCCGAGAAGACCATCGGACGCGGGTCCTTGTAGCCGCCGAGGGCTTCGGTCGCGCCGTTGTTCAGGCTGGTGATGGTGTCACCGACCTTGGACTGACGGACGTCCTTCACACCGGTGATGATGTAGCCCACCTCGCCGACGCCCAGGCCGTCGGAGGGGGTCATCTCCGGGGAGGAGACGCCGATCTCCAGCAGCTCGTGGGTGGCGCCGGTGGACATCATCCGGATGCGCTCGCGCTTGTTGAGCTGGCCGTCGACGACACGGACGTAGGTCACGACGCCGCGGTACGAGTCGTAGACCGAGTCGAAGATCATCGCGCGGGCGGGGGCGTCCTTCGGGCCGACCGGGGCCGGAACCGTGGCGACGATCTTGTCCAGCAGCGCGTCCACGCCGAGACCGGTCTTCGCCGAGACCCGCAGCACGTCCTCCGGCTGGCAGCCGACCAGGTTCGCCAGCTCCTCGGCGAACTTCTCCGGCTGGGCGGCCGGCAGGTCGATCTTGTTCAGGACCGGGACGATCGCGAGGTCCTTCTCCATCGCCAGGTAGAGGTTGGCGAGGGTCTGCGCCTCGATGCCCTGGGCGGCGTCCACGAGCAGGACCGTGCCCTCGCAGGCGGCGAGGGAGCGCGAGACCTCGTAGGTGAAGTCGACGTGACCGGGGGTGTCGATCATGTTCAGGATGTGCGTGCTGCCCTGGCCCGCACCCTCCGTGGGGGACCAGGGCAGACGGACCGCCTGCGACTTGATCGTGATGCCGCGCTCACGCTCGATGTCCATGCGGTCGAGGTACTGGGCGCGCATCTGCCGCTGGTCGACGACGCCGGTGAGCTGCAGCATCCGGTCGGCGAGCGTCGACTTGCCGTGGTCGATGTGCGCGATGATGCAGAAGTTGCGGATCAGCGCCGGGTCGGTACGGCTCGGCTCGGGCACGTGGCTGGGGATCGCGGGCACGCAGTGTCCTGATTCTCGGGTCGCAGTCGGAAGCGTTTCCGGCTCTCGTCGGATCTTTACGCAGACTCCCATGGTCCCATGGACGGGGCAGTGCGCTCGGTTTGGGCCGGTCGGAGCGCGCCTGGTAGCCTGGGCAGCTGTGTCTCGTATGCCCTCTCAGCTGTCGGGACACAATCCGAAGATCAAACTCTGAACCTGAAAAGGCTCTTTCGTGGCGAACATCAAGTCCCAGATCAAGCGGAACAAGACCAACGAGAAGGCGCGCCTGCGTAACAAGGCCGTCAAGTCGTCGCTCAAGACCGCGATCCGCAAGGCCCGCGAGGCCGTCCTCGCCGGTGACGTCGAGAAGGCCACCGTGGCTTCCCGCGCCGCCGCGCGTGCGCTCGACAAGGCTGTCTCGAAGGGTGTCATCCACAAGAACGCCGCCGCCAACAAGAAGTCGGCGCTGGCCTCCAAGGTTGCCACCCTCCAGGGCTGAGCTCTGATGTGAAACGCCGGTAAGGACCCAGCGGGCCCTCTCTCCCGCTCCGGACCGGCTCACCGCGCCGCACGCGGCCTGCGTTCGCCACGCGGGTGCGGCGCACACCAGCAGTAGACGAAGGCCCCGGCCACCACCCTTCCCCAGGGCGGCGGCCGGGGCCTTCGTGCTGCCCCGCGGTGCCCGGCCGGACCGGTGCGGGCCCGGGCCGGTGCAGGGCTCGGGCTAGTGGCGCTGCGGGCGGGCCGCGCGGGCCACCGCGACGACCGCCTTCTCCAGGGCGTACTCGGGGTCGTCGCCGCCGCCCTTGACCCCCGCGTCGGCCGCGGCCACCGCGCGCAGCGCGTCGGAGACGGCGTCCGCCGACCAGCCGCGCATCTGCTGACGGACCCGGTCGATCTTCCACGGCGGCATGCCGAGGTCCCGCGCGAGGTCGCCCGGGCGGGCCCCGCGCGGTGCGGAGGCCAGCTTCCCGATCGCCCGGACCGCCTGGGCCAGCGCGCTGGTGATCAGCACCGGGGCCACCCCGGTGGACAGGGACCAGCGCAGGGCCTCCAGGGCCTCGGCGGCCCGGCCCTCGACCGCCCGGTCGGCGACGGTGAAGCTGGAGGCCTCGGCCCGCCCGGTGTAGTAGCGGCCGACCACGGCCTCGTCGATGGTGCCCTCGACGTCCGCGCACAGCTGCGTCACCGCGCTCGCCAGTTCCCGCAGGTCGCTGCCGATCGCGTCGACCAGGTTCTGGCAGGCCTCGGGGGTCGCCGAACGCCCCAGCGTCCGGAATTCGCCCCGTACGAACGACAGCCGGTCCGCCGCCTTCGTCATCTTCGGGCAGGCGACCTCCCGGGCCCCTGCCTTGCGGGCCGCGTCCAGCAGGCCCTTGCCCTTGACCCCGCCGGCGTGCAGCAGGACCAGGGTGATCTCCTCGTACGGCGCGATGATGTAGGCCTTGACCTCCTTCACCGTGTCCGCGCCCAGGTCCTGCGCGTTGCGGACGATCAGCACCTTGCGCTCGGAGAACAGCGAGGGGCTGGTCAGTTCGGCCAGCGTACCGGGCTGGAGCTGGTCGGAGGTGAGGTCTCGCACATCGGTATCGGCGTCGACGGCGCGGGCCGCCGTCACCACCTCCCGCACGGCACGGTCGAGGAGCAGGTCCTCCTGCCCCACCGCGAGGGTGAGCGGGGCGAGCGGTTCGTCGGTGGGGTTCTTCCTGGTGGCCATCGTCCCCAGCATCCCACGGCCCACCGACAGTCCCCCGCTCCCGGTGCCCGAGAATGGTCGGGTGAACGTGCGACATGTACTGGTCCTGCCCGACCGCGACGCCGCCGAGGAGGTGGCCCGGGAGGCCGCCGACCGCTTCGGCCTGCCCGAGGAACCCCAGTTGGTCCGCGACGCCCTCGCCGGCGAGGACGACGCCGAGGACGCCCAGTGGCTGGTCGTCGTCGAGGATCCGCGCGAACGCCTCGACGTCACGGCGCTGGACGACCTCGCCGCCGAGTACGAGGGCTGGCTGGAAGCCCCGTAGCAGCGGACCCGCGGCTACGCCTTGTGGACGATCTGCACGTCCAGCCCCACTTCCACGCTCGGCCCGATCGCCGCGATGCCGTGCGCCAGGATCGACTGCCAGTTCAGGGCGAAGTCCTCGCGGGGCAGCTCGGCGGTGGACCGGCAGGCGGCCCGCGGCTCCCCCTCCAGGCCCGTACCCGTGCCCAGGTACTGGGTGTCGAGGGTCACGGACCGGCTGACGCCGTGCAGGGTGAGCGCGCCGGCCACCGCCCAGCGGCTGCCGCTGCGGTGGATGAAGCGCTCGCTGTAGAACTCCACCGTCGGGTAGCGGGCGGCGTCGAGGAAGTCCGCGGACCGCAGGTGGTCGTCCCGCATCCGCAGACCCGTGTCGATGCTCGCCGCGTCGATGATGACGTGCATGGAGGAGTCCTCCATGCGCTCGGCTATCCGTACCGCTCCGGCGAAGGTCGTGAACCGGCCGTGGATCCGGGCGAAGCCGATGTGACGGGCGGTGAACCCGATCGACGAATGCGTCGGGTCGAGTTCCCAGTGGCCGGGCTGCGGCAGCAGCGGCGGCTCCACCGAGTCCAGGATGATCTCCGCCGTACCGGGCTGCGCCGGGTCCCCGACCAGCGTCGCCCCGTGGAAGGGCGCGTAGCCCTCGGCGGTGACGGAGAGCCGGTACTCCCCCTCCGGCATGGCGGCCGTGAACCCCCCGTAGGGGTCCGTCTCCCCGCTGACGACCCGTCTGCCGATCGGGTCGGTGACCTCGAACTTGGCCTGGCGCACGGGCTGGTGGACGGTGTCGAGGACCCGGCAGCTCAGCAGCCGGGCCGTGGGCGGCAGGGTCAGGGTCGCTGATGTGTGTGAGCCGGCACTTCCGGCCGTTTCCATCCCCCGTCGGCGTCCGAACATGACTGATGCACCCCCGTGCTGTGTGGACTTGGACCGTTCTGGCGAAGACGCATTCGATCATGCTGTCGGGTTGTGGGCAAACAGAGCGGTCGCGCCCGGTATGCCCGGGCCGGGTCCGCCGCCGTCCGGCCGGAAACGCTCGTATCCCCGCACCGCTCGCGGTAACGGCCACGGAGCCGTCCTCGTCGGTGCGCAGTACGGCCGTCCCACGGGCCCTCAGCTGCGAGAGCGTACCTGGTGCGGGGTGCCCGTAGCGGTTGTCCGCACCGACGGGGACGATGGCGAGCCTTGGCCGGATCCTTTCCAGCAGCCCGGGGTCCTGGTGCGCCGAACCGTGATGGGCCACCTTGAGCACGTCCACCGGCCCCAGCTCCGGGTGTTCCCTCAAGAGGGCCTGCTGCGCGGGCGGTTCGAGATCGCCCGGCAGCAGGAGCGTCAGCCCCGCCGTGCGCACCAGCAGGACGACGCTGGCGTCGTTGGGCCCCTCCGGCGCCGGCCCCGCGGCGGGCGGCCACAGCACCCGCCACTCCAGCGGCCCGGCCCTGCGCCGCTCCCCCGCACCCGCCGCCACCACGGGCACCCCGGCCGCCGCGGCGATCCGCCGGACCATCGCGGCCTGCCCGGGCGGCTCTTCCAGGGTGGTGGTCTGAATCACACCGACGGACCGGCCCCGCAGCACCCCGGAGAGCCCGCCGACGTGGTCCGCGTGGAAGTGGGTCAGCAGGAGCAGTGGGACACGGCTCACACCCAGGGCGCGCAGGCAGGCGTCCACCGGCCCGGGTTCCGGGCCCGCGTCCACGACGACGGCCGTCCCCGGACCGGCGGACAGGACGGCGGCGTCCCCCTGGCCGACGGCGCACTGGACGTAGCGCCAGTCCGGCGGTGGCCAGCCGGTGAGCGTACGGGTCAACAGGGGCGGCCGCAGCACCACGAGCAGCAGCACCACCACCAGCCCCCACCGCACCGCCCGCAGGCGCCCGTACCGGACCCCGAGCCCCACGACGGCCAACGTGACCACCCCCAGCAGCAGCCCCCCGACGGCCCCGCCCGGCCACGGCAGTTCCGCCCCCGGCAGCCGCGCCCCGGTCCGCGCCACGGCGGCGATCCACCCGGCCGGCACCCCCGCGCACCAGGCGAGCGCCTTCGCCGCCCCCATCCACGCCGGGGCCACGGCGAGCGACGCGAAGCCGAGCACCGTCGCCAGCCCCGCCGCGAGCTCCGCCAGCAGGTTGCACGGCACCGCGACGAGGCTCACCCGGGCGGAGAGCACGACCACCACCGGCGCGCACACCGCCTGCGCCGCGGCGGCGGCCCCCAGGGCGTCGGCCAGGCGCGGCCGCATCCCGCGCCGCCGCAGGGCCTCCCCCCACCGGGGCCCGAGGGTGAGCAGCGCCCCCGTGGCCAGCACCGAGAGCAGGAACCCGTAGCTCCGCGCCAGCCACGGGTCGTAGAGCACCAGCAGCAGCACCGCCCCGGCCAGCGCCGGGATCAGGGACCTGCGCCGCCCGGTGGCGATGGCGAGCAGGGTCACGGCGCCACAGGCGGCGGCCCGCAGCACGCTCGGCTCGGGCCGGCACACCACCACGAAGCCCAGCGTGAGCGCGGCCCCGCCCAGCGCCGTGGCCCGCAGCGAGAGCCCCAGGCGGGGCGCGAGCCCGCCCCGCTCGGCGTGCTGCGCGCGGGACGGGGCCCCGATGAGCAGGTACAGCACCACGGTCAGGTTGGATCCGGAGACGGCCAGCAGGTGCAGCAGATCGGTGGCTTCGAACGCCGCGTGCAGGTCGGCCGGCACCCGGGAGGTGTCCCCGACCACCAGCCCCGGCAGCAGGGCCCTGGCGTCGGCAGGCAGCCCCTCGGTGGCCTCCCGCAGCCCGGCCCGCAGGGTCCCGGCGACGCGCTGCGCCGCATCGGGGCCCCCACGCACCGCGGGCGGGGCGTCGGCCGCCGGGCGGAGCAGCGCGACGGCCCGTTCCCCGTCCCGGCCCGGAGCCAGCCGGGCGACCACCGCCACCCGGGTCGACGGCTGCAGTCCGGCCCATCCCGGATGCCCGGCCAGCACCCGTACCGGCGTCCGCACCCGGGTGCGCGTCCCGTCCGGCCCCGTCAGCCGGGTCACCACCGCGTCCAGGGCCACCACCGGCGGCCCGCTCCCGCCCCGGGCGGCCCGGGGGTCGGACCCGACGGTGAGCTCCGCGAGGACCCGGGCGTGCTCCCGGGCCAGCCCCGCCACGGGCCCCGACCGGGCTTCGGCCCGCTCCAGCCCGGCCACCCCCGCCCCGGCTGCCGCGCACAGCAACGCGGCGGCCGCCGCCGCGACCCGCCACGGCGGCTGCGCCCGGCGGCCCGCCGCCAGCAGCAGCACCCCCGCCACGGCCACCGCGAGCCCCGCCCCGGCGGCGGTCCACCCGCCGGGCGTCCCGAGCGCGAGGGCGGCCGCACCCCAGGCGGCCACCGCGGGCACCGCCAGCCGCAGGTCCGCCGCCGACGCCCCCGCCGACGCCCCCTGCCCGGGCCCGGCCGGCTCCGGCACCCCCCGCACCGCGCCGGGTCCCGCGGCGGCGCTCACGGCCGTACCAGCGCGCGCAGGTCGGCGAACCTGCGCTCGCCGATGCCGTCGACCTGCCGGAGGTCCTCCACGCCGCGGAACCCGCCCCGGGCGGTGCGGAAGTCGACGATGTGCCGGGCCAGCACCGGGCCCACCCCGGGCAGTCCGTCCAGTTGCTCCACGGTCGCGGTGGCGAGGCTCAGCGGACCGGGACCCGCCGGGCCGCCACCCCCCGGAGCGGGCTGCGCGGTGGCCCCCACCAGTACCTGTTCGCCGTCCACCAGGACCCGGGCCAGATTGAGCCCGGTGGTGTCGGTGCCGGGTCGCACCCCTCCGGCGGCGGTCAGCGCGTCCTGGACCCGGGAGCCGCCGGGCAGCCGACGCACCCCGGGCTCCCGGACCTTCCCGCCGACGTCCACCACGATGCGGGAGCCCGGGGCGGCGGACCCCGGTCCCACCGGGAGGGCCGCCGCCGATGCCGTCGCAGGGGCGATCACCGCCGGGGCCGTAACCGCTTGCGGCCGCCCGGACCAGTACTGCTGGCCGGCGAACCCCACGGCCGCGACCAGCACCACGGCGACGGCGGCCACCGTCCGCGGCTCCACCCCGCACCGGGCCTGTACCCACACCGGCAGCCGCTCCCGCACCCCCGGCCACCACCCACCGGCAACCCCCGTCCCGGCCCCCGCGGCCACACCCGGTGCCGGCTCCCCCGCCCGAGCACCCCCGGCAACACCGCCCGGCTCCGGGCTCCCCGCAGCCGGCTCCACCGGCCGCACGCCCTCACCGCCCCGGTCCGGCGGATCGGCCACCCGCACCCCACCGACCCCAGACCCCGGGCCCGCACCGGCCCCGGGACCCAGGCCCGAGTCCTCCCCCGGTGGCGACGCAGCGCCCAGCAGGGCCTCCGCGCGCCGCCGCAGTACGGAGGGGTCGGGCCCGGCCCGCCCGCGCTCCCGCAGCCGTCCGTCGGAGCCTCGCCACCGCCCCGGCCTGCTCCCGGTGCCACCGGCCCGGGCCCTGCCGCCACCGGACCGGACCCCGGCCGCACGGCCCACCACCCCGGCACCGGGGCCGGGCCCCACACCGCCGGCCGGCCGGTCCACCCCGTCGGAGGCCTCGTAGGGCCTCCCCGCACGCGTTCGCGGATTCGTCATGCCCCGACGCTAGGCCCGATCCCCGGCCCCCGTTCGGAACCTTCAATTCCGGTGGACAGAGGCCCCGTTGTGGATAACCCCGCCACCCGTTCCGGTGATCAGCGGGGCGAAACGACCGCTGCCAGCAGCCCCGGCCCGGTGTGCGCGCCGATCACCGCCCCGACCTCGCTCACGTGCAGCTCCGCCAGACCGGGGATCCGCTCGCGCAGCCGCTCCGCGAGCTTCTCGGCCCGCTCGGGCGCCGCCAGATGGTGCACGGCCACGTCGACGCTGCGCGCCCCGGCCCGCTCGACGGCGAGCTCCTCCAGCCGGGCGATGGCCTTCGAGGCCGTCCGCACCTTCTCCAGCATCTCGATCCGCCCGCCGTCCAGCGTCAGCAGCGGCTTGACCGCCAGTGCCGAGCCGAGGAGCGCCTGCGCGGCCCCGATCCGGCCGCCGCGCCGCAGGTAGTCGAGGGTGTCCACGTAGAAGTACGCCGACATCTCCCCGGCCCTCTTCTCGGCGGCGGCCACGGCCTCGTCGGCGGACCCCCCGGCGTCGGCCGCTTCCGCGGCGGCGAGGGCGCAGAAGCCGAGGGCCATCGCGACCATCCCGGTGTCGACGACCCGGACCGGTACGGGAGCCGTTTTCGCCGCGACCACGGCGGCGTCGTAGGTGCCGGAGAACTCGGCCGAGAGGTGCAGGCTGACGATGCCGGTCGCCCCGGCGTCCGCCGCCGCCCGGTAGGCCCGTACGAACTCCTCCGGGCCGGGGCGGGAGGTCGTGACCGACCGGCGCTTCTGGAGGGCCACGGCGAGGCTGCGGGCAGAGATCTCCGTGCCCTCCTCAAGGGCCTCGTCCCCCAGGACCACGGTCAGGGGAACGGAGGTGATTCCGTGCCGCGCCAGCGCCGGAGGGGGCAGGTAGGCCGTGGAATCGGTGACGATCGCGACATGGCGGGACATGAGCCGGAGGTTACCGCCACAGGCCTCGATCCGGCAGCCCGGACCCCCGCGGCCACCCCTCCAGGCCCTCCGCGCCCCCCACCCTCAGGTGGTGGCTTCCGGGCGCGGCGCCTTCTGCCAGGGGTGGCGGGCGGTCGGCGCCGCAGGATTCAGCGCGGCCGGCCTCGGCTCCGACTGCCCACCGCCCTCCGTACCCGTACCCGTACCCGCACCCGCACCCGCACCCGCACCCGCACCACGCTGGGCACCGGCACCGGGCGGCGTCCCGCCCGCCACACCCGCGTCCCACGCGGCCGCGGCCGCCGCCAGGTCGTCCACCGACTCGCGCGACCAGTCCCGCAGCGCGCCCGACTCCATCTCGATCTGCTCGGACAGCGCCGTCAGGTCGTCGTCCGCGAACCGGCGCGCACGGTCCCGCGCGGCCCACCGCAGCGAGTCCGCGGCCTGAGTGATCTTCGCGGTGCGTTCCCGCAGGTCGGCGAGGCCCTCCGCGATGCGCCGCCGGTCCGGCTCCGCCTCCAGCCGCTTGAGTTCGTCGTCCAGCTCGTGCCCGTGGGCGCTCAGCCGCTCGAAGAGGGCGATCGACTCCTTCAGCGAGGCGTCCGACTGAACCCCCTGGTAGAGCGCCTGCTGCGTGGCCCGCATCGACGTCCTCAGGTCCAGCCGCAACTGTGCCAGCGCTCCCGCGACCCCGACCTGGCCGAAGCTCCTGGCCTTCAAGGTGGTGTCCTCGACGGTACGGCGGGCCTGGGTGATCGTCCGGTCCACGCCCCGCTTGGCCGCGCCGACCGCCTTCACCGTGACCCACGCACCCAGCCCCAGAAAGGCGAACAGCACCAACAGGGCAAAGATGATCAAAGCGCCCGCCTCCATGAGGTTCCCTTTCCTCCGCCGTCCCCGTCCCTCCACGGTAAACGCCACGGGCAGGCCGGGGGTTCCAATCGAACCCCCAACCTGCCCGTACGGGATGTCCCTCATGCCCCGTGGCGGGGGCGGACCGACGGCCCTCAGATGACGATGTTCACCAGCTTCGGCGCGCGCACGATCACCTTGCGGATCTCGGCCCCGCCCAGCGCCGCCACGACGCCCTCGTCGGTGACCGCCAGCTGCTCCAGGTCCGCCTCGGAGATGGTCGGCGGCACCTCCAGGCGCGCCTTGACCTTCCCCTTGACCTGCACCACGCAGGTGACGGTCTCGTCCACGACGTACGCCGGGTCGGCGACCGGGAAGTCCTGGTGGACCACGGACTCGGTGTGGCCCAGGCGGCGCCACAGCTCCTCCGCGATGTGCGGCGCCAGCGGGGCGACCAGCAGCACCAGCCGCTCGGCGACCGAGCGCTCCAGCGGCCGGCCCGCCTTCGTCAGCGTGTTGTTCAGCTCGGTGATCTTGGCGATGGCGGTGTTGAACCGCAGGCCCGCCATGTCCCCGCCGACTCCGTCGATGGCCTTGTGCAGGGCGCGCAGCGTGTCCTCGCCCGGCTCCGCGTCCACGACGGTGACCGCGCCGGTCTCCTCGTCGACGACGTTGCGCCACAGCCGCTGCAGCAGCCGGTACTGGCCGACCACCGCGCGCGTGTCCCACGGACGCGAGACGTCCAGCGGGCCCATCGCCATCTCGTACAGGCGCAGGGTGTCCGCGCCGTACTCCTCGCAGATCTCGTCGGGAGTGACGGCGTTCTTCAGGGACTTGCCCATCTTGCCGTGCTCGCGCTTGACCGGCTGTCCCTGGTGGAAGTAGCCGCCGTCGCGCTCCTCGACCTCGGCCGCCGGCACGTAGACGCCGCGCGCGTCGGTGTACGCGTACGCCTGGATCATGCCCTGGTTGAACAGCTTGTGGAACGGCTCGGCCGACGAGACGTGGCCCAGGTCGAAGAGGACCTTGGACCAGAAGCGCGCGTACAGCAGGTGCAGCACCGCGTGCTCGGCGCCGCCCACGTACAGGTCGACGCCGCCGTGCGGCGCGCCCTCGCGCGGGCCCATCCAGTACTGCTCGATCTCCGGGTCCACCAGGGCCGACGCGTTGGTCGGGTCCAGGTAGCGCAGCTCGTACCAGCAGGAGCCGGCCCAGTTGGGCATGGTGTTGGTCTCGCGCCGGTAGCGCTTGACGCCCGCGCCGTCGCCCAGGTCCAGCTCGACGTTGACCCAGTCCTCGTTGCGCGACAGCGGCGTCTCCGGCTTGGAGGCGGCGTCGTCGGCCTCGAAGGTGCGCGGGGAGTAGTCCTCGACCTCCGGCAGCTCCAGTGGCAGCATCGACTCGGGCAGCGGGTGCGCGACGCCGTCCTCGTCGTAGACGATCGGGAAGGGCTCGCCCCAGTACCGCTGGCGGCTGAACAGCCAGTCGCGCAGGCGGAAGTTGACGGTGCCCTCGCCGATGCCGCGCGCCGCCAGCCAGTCCGTGATGGCGGCCTTGGCCTCGACGACGCCCAGGCCGTCCAGGGAGATGCCCTCGCCGGAGGAGTTCACCAGCTTCGCGTCGTACGCGACGAACGCGTCCTCCCACGCGGCCGCGTCGGTGCCGCGGCCGTCGGTGGGCTCGACGACGCAGCGGACCGGCAGCTCGAAGGCGCGCGCGAACTCGAAGTCGCGGGCGTCGTGCGCCGGAACGGCCATGATCGCGCCGGTGCCGTAGCCCATCAGGACGTAGTCGGCGATGAAGACGGGGACCTGCTCGCCGCTGACCGGGTTGGTCGCGTACGCGCCGGTGAAGACGCCGGTCTTGTCCTTGGCCTCGGCCTGGCGCTCGACGTCCGACTTCGAGGCGGCCTGCTTGCGGTACGCGTCGACGGCCTCGGCCGGGGTGGCGTAGCCGCCGGTCCACACGGAGTGGGTGCCCTCGGGCCAGGCGGCCGGGACGACGGAGGCGACCAGTTCGTGCTCGGGCGCCAGCACCATGTAGGTCGCGCCGAACAGCGTGTCGGGGCGGGTGGTGAAGACGGTGATCGCGCCCGCGTCGCCGACGGGGAAGTCGACGCGCGCACCCTCGCTGCGGCCGATCCAGTTGCGCTGCTGCAGCTTGATGGCCTCGGGCCAGTCCAGCGCGTCCAGGTCGTCCAGCAGGCGGTCGGCGTAGGCCGTGATCCGCATGTTCCACTGGCTCAGCTTGGCCTTGAAGACCGGGAAGTTGCCGCGCTCGGAGCGGCCGTCGGCGGTGACCTCTTCGTTGGCCAGTACGGTGCCCAGCCCGGGGCACCAGTTCACGGGCGCGTCGGAGGCGTAGGCCAGCCGGAAGCCGTTCAGTACGTCGGTCCGCTCGCCCGCGGTCAGCTCCGCCCAGGCACGGCCGCCGGGGACCTCACGGGTGCCGTCCTCGAACGCGGCGACCAGCTCGGCGATCGGGCGGGCCTTGCCCGCGTCGGCGTCGTACCAGGAGTTGTAGATCTGCAGGAAGATCCACTGCGTCCACTTGTAGTACTCGGGGTCGATCGTGGAGACCGAGCGGCGCTTGTCGTGGCCCAGGCCCAGCCGGCGCAGCTGGACCTTCATGTTCGCGATGTTCGCCTCGGTCGACACCCGCGGGTGCGTGCCGGTCTGTACGGCGTACTGCTCGGCCGGCAGGCCGAAGGCGTCGAAGCCCAGGGTGTGCAGGACGTTGTGGCCGGACATCCGCTGGTGACGGGCGAAGACGTCGGTGGCGATGTACCCGAGGGGGTGGCCGACGTGCAGCCCCGCGCCCGACGGGTACGGGAACATGTCCATGATGAACTTCTTGGGCCGGGCGACGACCGCCGGGTCACCGGCCAGGTCACCCGTCGGGTTCGGCGCCTCGTAGGTGCCCTCCGCGTCCCATACGTCCTGCCAGCGTGCCTCGATGTCGGCGGCCATGGCAGCCGTGTAACGGTGCCCCTCGGCCGCCTCGGGGGCCGGGGTGTTCGTCTCGCTCATGATTTCTGAAGCTCCATCGATCGTCTCTGCCGTCTCTGCCTGCCCAAACGAAAAAACCCCTCGCACAGGAGGGGACGCCGCGCCGATGCCGACCGTCTCGAAGGGTCGGTACTGATCAGCGCGGCTCGGTAAGCAGAAGGCGTACGGCACGCATGGCGCCAGGGTACCGCAGCGGCCCCGGCCGTCGCTCGGCCGTTCCGCACAACGAGAAGCGGGCCACCCGATCCGGGTGGCCCGCTTCTCTCACTGTGGAGCTAAGGAGAATTGAACTCCTGACCTCCTGCATGCCATGCAGGCGCTCTACCAACTGAGCTATAGCCCCTTGCCTTGCTTGCCGCTTCGGTTTCCCTTGCCGGTTCCCCTTGGCGACGTCCCAAACATTACACGGTCATGGCCCTGCTCCAAAAATCGGTTTCCGTGGAGCCCGAGCCATGCCCGATTTGACCCGCATTGACCGCACTTGCCGCGTTACGCCTTGGCGAACTGGTAGAACCGCTTCAGCGTGCAGTGCTCGTCGAGGAGCCGACCGTAGATCGGCTCGCCCTCCAGCTCCCGGTACGTCTCGATCGGGTCGCCCTTTATGATCAGCGCCCGCGCGCATTCCTCGCACCAGTACTGGTAGTCGGAATGGACCGGGTCCATGTCCCGCACGATCGGCGTGCCGTTGTCGCACCAGTCGCACCGCCGCCGGTGTGCACCCATCCGTCAGCGACTCCCTCCCGCGTCGGGCCGTCGTGTCCCCCTCCGGCCGTCCGATTCTGCCATGACGGTACGGGCCGGGTCAGCAAGCGCAAAGGGAACAAACGCAAGGATCCCGCCCCCTGTTGGGGACGGGATCCTTCACTGTGGAGCTAAGGAGAATTGAACTCCTGACCTCCTGCATGCCATGCAGGCGCTCTACCAACTGAGCTATAGCCCCGCTCTCCGCCGCGCTTCCCCCGTTTCCGGTGTTCTTCGCTGCGAACAAGAAGAACTCTAGCCTGTGACCAGCCGGAAAGTGAAATCCGGGTCCGGGCCGCCCCGGGAGGCCCCGGGCAGCCCCTCGGGAGCCCTGACGGAGCCCGCCGGGAGCCCCTGCCGGAACTCTCAGTCGTCGTCGCCGAGGACCGGCTCGGGCAGCGTTCCGGCGTTGTGCTCCATCAGCCGCCAACCGCGCGCGCCCTCGCCGAGGACGGACCAGCAGCAGTTGGAGAGCCCGCCGAGGCCCTCCCAGTAGTACGACTCCAGGCCCAGCAGACGGCCGATCGTCGTACGGATGGTGCCACCGTGGCTGACGACGACCAGCGTGCCGCCGTCGGGCAGCCGGTCGGCGTGCCGCAGGACGACCGGAGCGGCGCGGTCGGCGACCTCGGTCTCCAGCTCGCCCCCGCCCCGCCGGACGGGCTCGCCGCGCTTCCACGCCGCGTACTGCTCGCCGTACTTGTCGAGGATCTCCTCGTGGGTGAGCCCCTGCCACTCGCCGGCGTACGTCTCGCGCAGCGCCTGGTCGTGCTCCACCGGCAGGCCCGTGACCGCGGCCAGCTCGGCGGCGGTGGCGGCGGCCCGCCGCAGGTCGGAGGCGACGATGGCGTCCGGCTTCAGGGACGCGAGCAGCCGGGCGGCGCGGCGCGCCTGCGCCACACCCGTCTCGGTCAGCTCGATGTCCGTGGAGCCCTGGAAGCGCCGCTCCAGGTTCCACGAGGTCTGGCCGTGCCGCCAGAGGACGATCTTCCTGCCGGACCCGCCCGTGTTGGCCGCGCTCAGAACAGATCACCGTCCAGTTCGTCGTCGCCCTGCGCCTCGCGCAGCTTGGCGTGCTCCTCGGCCTTGCCGATGGTGAGCTTGGCGTCCTCGGGGAGCTCGATCTCGGGGCAGTCCTTCCACAGGCGCTCCAGCGCGTAGAAGACGCGCTCCTCGCTGTGCTGGACGTGCACGACGATGTCGACGTAGTCGAGCAGGATCCAGCGGGCGTCGCGGTCGCCCTCGCGGCGCACCGGCTTGGCGCCGAGCTCCTTGAGCAGCCGCTCCTCGATCTCGTCCACGATCGACTTGACCTGACGGTCGTTGGGCGCGGAGGCGAGCAGGAAGGCATCGGTGATCGACAGCACGTCGCTGACGTCGTACGCGATGATGTCGTGCGCGAGCCGGTCGGCCGCGGCCTGGGCGGCGGCGGTGATGAGCTCGATGGAGCGGTCCGTGGCGGTCACTGGCCATGCTTTCGGGTTGGCGGGCAGATCCTTACAAGGGTCTCATGTACCGCCGACACCGCCCGCGCGGAACGTTCCGCGCGGGCGAATCCGCAGGTCGGGGCCGCGCACCCGGGGGCTCAGGAGGCCTTGTAGTCCTTCCCCAGGGTCACCACGACGTCCGCGTTCACCGTGTTCTCCGCCTTCTTCACGGCCGTCTCCGCCAGGCCCAGCGTCTTGGCGACGCCGACGGCCCGCTCGCGCTGCGCGTCGTCCTGGTAGGTGACCTGCGAGGCGGCCGACGGCCGGTCGGCCTTGCCGCCGTCCACGAAGGCGTAGCCGCCGTTCAGCAGGGCCGCCTTCGCCGCGGTCTGCGCCTTGGCGTCGCCGGTGGCGTCCCGCAGGCCCACGCGGGGCGTCGCACCGGGCTGGGCCGCGGAGGCGGAGCCGCCGAGGAGCTCCTTGACGACCCTCTTGTTGGCGTCGTCCGTGAGACCGCCGTCCGGCTTCACGCCGAGCACCTCGGTGCGGTAGGCGCCCTCCTTGGCGTGCTCCCCGATGCGCGACAGCAGGGCGCCCAGGCTCTGCGCGTCCAGGCCCGGGTCCAGGATCTGGCCCATGCTCTCGACGGTCGTGGCCGCCGCCTTCGGGTCGCCGGGGATCTTGCGCAGCACGGCGTAGAGCACCTTCCCGGTGCGCTCCAGCTGCTTGCCCTCCGCTTCGCCCTGGGCCCGGTACGTGGCGTACGCGACGGCCATCGCCCCGGTCAGGCTCTGCTTGGGGCCCTGGCCCACGGCGGGGGTCTTGGCCTGGTCGTCGGCGGGTACGGCGGCGTCCGTGTCGACCTCGATGCCCCCGACCAGCTCGACGAGGCGTTCCAGGAAGGGGGTGTCCAGGCGCCAGGTGCCGCCGATGCGGGTGCCGAGGACCGTGTCGAGGGATTCGCGGGTGCCGAGGGCGCCCTGCTCGACCGCCGCGCCGAGGGGGCTGCCGGTCCCGTCCTGCTTCGTGACGCCCAGGGTGTTGGGGAGCAGGACGGTGGCGCCCTGCCGGGCGGTGACGTTGTCGACGAGGAGGGCGGTCGAGCTGCCGCCCCGCTTGGTGTTGCGCAGGTGGACGACGATCATGTCGCGCTTCTGCGCCCCGGCGGCGGCCGCGCCGTCCTTCTTCGACGCGGGTCCGTCGAGGAAGGGCAGTTTGTCCGCGTACCAGAGGTAGCCGGCGCCGCCGACGACGAACAGGGCCAGGACGACGATCAGCGCGACGATCCGGTTGCGGCCGCGGCGGCGCGCCTCCTCGCGGCGCTCGGTGCGGCTCTCGGTGAAGGCGAGCCAGTCGATGACGTCCTCGGAGTCCTCGTCCGGCTGGTCGATGAAGGCGAACTGCTCGGTGCGGTAGCCGGGGTCCCCGTCCGGCCCGGCGGCGGCCTCCCGGCGCGGCTCGGGCACCGGGGCGGGGGCGGGCGGGGCCGCCGCGGGAGCGGCGTTCTGCTGCGGGATCCACTGCTGCTGCGGCTGCGGCGCGTAGTACTGCTGCTGCTGTTGCTGTTGCTGCTGTCCGGTCGCGCCCTGGTCGTACGCCTGCTGGTACGGGGGCTCGTAGGACTGCTCGTACTGCTGCCCGTACTGCTGCGGGTACGGCTGCTCGTACTGCTGCTGCGGCGGCGGGGCGGGCCGGGCGGACTGCGCGGGCACCTGGCCGTACACCGGTCTGCCGTACTCGTCGTAGCCGAGGAGCTGCTGCTGCGCGGCGTACGGGTCGTACGGTTCCTGTGGGTCGCTCACCGCGGGGCCCCTCTCTCCGGAAGCTCAGGCTCCCCGGTACAGCTCACGCTTGTCGATGTAGCGCACCACGCCGTCCGGCACCAGATACCAGACGGGATCGCCCTTGGCGACGCGCGCACGGCAGTCCGTGGAGGAGATCGCCAGCGCGGGCACCTCGACCAGCGACACGCCGCCCTCGGGCAGTCCGTCGTCGGTGAGGACGTGGCCGGGGCGGGTCACTCCGATGAAGTGGGCGAGCGAGAACAGCTCGTCGGCGTTGCGCCAGGTCAGGATCTGGGCGAGGGCGTCGGCGCCGGTGATGAAGAAGAGGTCGGCGTCCTCGTTGAGCGCGCTCAGGTCCCTCAGGGTGTCGATCGTGTACGTCGGGCCGCCGCGGTCGATGTCGATGCGGCTCACCGAGAACTGGGGGTTCGAGGCGGTGGCGATGACCGTCATCAGGTAGCGGTCCTCGGCGGGGGACACGGCCCGCTGGGACTTCTGCCACGGCTCGCCGGTCGGCACGAACACCACCTCGTCGAGGTGGAAAAGGGCGGCCACTTCACTGGCGGCCACCAGGTGTCCGTGGTGGATCGGATCGAACGTCCCGCCCATCACGCCCAGCCGGCGCTTGACCGGGCCCGTAGGCACTTCCTGCTCTCCCATGAGCGCAGAGCCTACTGGCCCGGTGGCACGTCCACGGCGGCCGGACCGGAACCGGGCGGGCTCTAGCGGTCGCGGTTGAGGCGGGTGGTCACCCACAGCATGAGCAGAAGGATGAAGAGCGCGCCGCCACCGGTCAGGTAGGGGCTCAGGCTGTCGTGGTTGCCGCCGTGCTGCTCGCCGCCCTCGGCAGCGAGAACGACCAGGTTGTGGGCGGTGGTGGAGAGGCTCATCAGGCGAGTACCTATCGAGTCGGGGAGCGGGCGGAGACTTCGCTCACATCGTATGCGGGGGCCCGGGGCACGCTCGCGCCGACTCAGGCGTTGGAGAGGATAGACGCCCGGCAGCAGGGCCGATCAAGGGGGAGGCGCCATGACGGACACGGGATTCGAGAAGGTACCGGCACGCGACCGCAGGAGGTTCCCGGGCATCTCCTCCCGGGCGTACGAGCACCCCGCGGACCGCTCCGCGCTGGTCGCCCTGCGCAAGCTGAGCGGTTTCGACACGGTGTTCAAGGCCCTGAGCGGACTGCTCCCGGAGCGCAGCCTGCGGCTGTTGTTCCTGTCGGATTCGGTGCGGGTGGGCGAGACCCAGTTCCGCCACCTGCACGAGATGCTCCGCGACGCCTGCTACATCCTGGACCTGGAGAAGGTCCCCCAGATGTACGTGCAGCAGGACCCGAAGCCCAATGCCATGTGCATCGGGCTGGACGAGCCGATCATCGTGGTGACGACGGGGCTCGTGGAGCTGCTCGACGAGGAGGAGATGCGCGCGGTCGTGGGCCACGAGGTGGGCCACGCGCTGTCCGGGCACGCCGTGTACCGCACGGTCCTGCTGTTCCTGACGAACCTGGCGCTGAAGGTGGCGTGGATCCCGCTCGGGACGGTGGCGATCACGGCGATCGTGACCGCGCTGCGCGAGTGGTTCCGCAAGTCCGAGCTCTCGGCGGACCGGGCCGGGCTGCTGGTGGGGCAGGACGTGAACGCCTCGATGCGCGGCCTGATGAAGATCGCGGGCGGCAACCACCTGCACGAGATGAACGTGGACGCCTTCCTGGCCCAGGCCGAGGAGTACGAGGCGAGCGGCGACCTGCGCGACTCCGTACTGAAGATCCTCAACGTGCTGCCGCGGACGCACCCCTTCACCACGGTCCGGGCGGCCGAGCTGAAGAAGTGGTCCCGGAACCGGGACTACCAGCGGATCATGGACGGCCACTACCCCCGGCGGCAGGAGGACAAGGACACCTCGGTGACCGACTCCTTCCGCCAGTCCGCCTCGCACTACGCGGACTCGGTGCGCGGCAGCAAGGATCCGCTGATGAAGCTGGTCGGCGACATAGCGGGCGGCGCGGGCGATCTCGGCGGCAAGCTGCGCGACCGGTTCACCGGAGCCGCCTCCGGGGCTTCCGGGGCTTCCGGGGACGCCAGGGGCGCCAAGGACGCCGGGGAGGACGGCGGGACCGCTACGGGGCCGCAGGGCTGACGGAGCTCCCCTCCCCCGGCGGCGCCGGATCCGAGGTGCCCGGACGCGGGGCGGCCACGGGCGGGGCGGCCGGCGTCGGGGCCGTCGCGGTCGGGGGCGTCGGATCCGGCTCCGCCGCGGCCGGGGCCGGGCTCACCGGCGGCTGGGCCAGTACGCCGCACAGCCCCGCCGTGCGCCTCGGGTGGCCGCTGGCGTACGGGTCGCTCGCCGGCGGGCCGACCGTGGTGGGCCCGGTGCCGGCCGGCAGCGGCCGGAAGCCCTCCGCGGGCTCGGTGGCGCAGTCCTGCGGGCCGGCCATCACATAGGCCGAGGCCAGCTCCAGACGGCGGGCCGTGAGGTCCTCCCGGTCGAAGCGCATCCGCAGCTCGCGGCGGACGGTGAACAGCGAGGCCCCGTCCGCGGGGGACGGCGGGCCGGTCGCCGGGCGCACGGCGTACACGAAAGTGTGGTCGCTGGTGACCTCCAGCACCTCCGGGCTGCGCTCCTCGAAGGCGAGGGTGCCGCTGACCCGGACGCGGGAGTCGGCGATGACGACGACGGCGGGGTCGAAGCGGACCAGCCAGCCGGTCGCGGCGTGCCGGCCGTCGCCCGAAGGCGAGGCCATGCTCTCGTCGAACTGCGCCAGCTGCCCGGGATCGAGCAGGACCCGCACCGGCCGGGAGGCGTTGCCCGCGAGCACGTCCGGATCGAGCGAGGACTGCACCAGGTAGTCCTTCGCGATCGACAGCGCGGCGACGACCTGGCTCTCGGTGAAGTGGTGCGTGCGCCGCACGGCGGGCAGGGTGATCCCGGCGGCCCCCACCCGGTACTCGGCCGCCGGGCTGCTCTCGTAGAGGTCGACGGGCCGCCCCCCGGGCACCACGGAGGCCGGGGCCAGCGGCACGACGGTGCTGCCGAGCGGCTCGGCGTTGCCGCCCGCCGGGGGCACGTAGGGGTTGCGCAGCCCCAGGTAGACGGCGACCGCGAAGGCGGTGGCGATCAGCAGGACCAGCAGCATGCCCTGCCGGGCCCCGCGGCCCGGGGATCCGTGGCCGTGGCCGCGCCCGTGGCCGGCGGAGCCGCCGGACCAGATGGACCGGCTGCGGACGGCCCGGGCGTGCTCCCCCATGCGTTCCCGGGCGGAGAACTCCTGGAGCCGGGCAGCGCGTACGAAGTCCTCGTCGAACACCACCGAGCGGTACTCGTCGGGGCGCAGTTCGTCGTCACCCCCGCCGATGCCCTCGGGGGTGCCGCCTGGTGGGTCTCCTGGAACGGCCATCGCTTCTCCCCGCTGTCCCCGCTTCAGAGAAGCCCCCGCTCCGGCACAGGCGAGTGGGGTCGTACCTTCAGGGTTGGCGGCCGACGGGGTACGTAAACGCGCCGACCCCGGTGACTTCCCCGAGCGGCGTACTGGCGGGCGCGGGCGCGGGGTCCGCTTCCCCTGCGGCGCTGCGGTAGACGGCGCTGAAGGCCAGCGCGACCATGCCGAGCCCCATCACGACGGCGAGCACCCAGGCGACGGGGCGCAGCCAGGGCGAGCGGCCGCGGTAGGGGCGCAGGCGGCCGCCGTAGGCCCCGTACGGGCCCTCGGCGTAGCCGTAGCCGTACTGGCCCGGTTCCCATCCGGGGTCGTCGATGCCGTACCCGTCGGGATAGCCGTAGTCGTCGTCCCCGGCCCAGCCCCCGGCGACGCGGGCGGCCTCGGCCTCGGCCCGCGCCCGGTCCGCGGCGCGCTGGCGCTCGGCCGCGCTCGGTTCATGGATCTCGGCGTTCCGGACGAAGGCCTCGTCGAACACCACGGAGGCGAAGTCCTGGTCCGCGCCTCCGCGGTCGTCTGCATCGTCTTCGGGGGTCCCGTCGTCCGGGAACGGCTTGCCCCCCACGTCGTCCGGCACGGGACCAGCGTAGACCTGAGGGGCCGCTTTGGGCAGGGTGTGAGCCGGAATCCGGCCACACCGCGTACGGGCGGCGGTTACCGCACGTGACCGTCGCCGGTGACGATGTACTTGGTGGAGGTGAGCTCCGGAAGGCCCATCGGGCCCCGGGCGTGCAGCTTCTGGGTGGAGATGCCGATCTCGGCGCCGAAGCCGAACTGACCACCGTCGGTGAAGCGGGTGGAGGCGTTCACGGCGACCGTGGTGGAGTCGACCAGCTGGGTGAAGCGGCGGGCGGCGGCCTGCGAGGTGGTGACGATCGCCTCGGTGTGGCCGGAGGTCCAGCGGCGGATGTGGGTGACGGCCTCGTCGAGGGAGTCCACGACGGCGGCGGCGATGTCGTAGGACAGGTACTCGGCGGCCCAGTCCTCGTCGGTGGCGGGCACCGCGGTGGCCTTGGACTCCTCGGCGTACGAGAGCACCTCGGCGTCGCCGTGCACGGTCACCCCCGCGTCCGCGAGGGCGTCCAGCGCGAGCGGGAGGAAGGCCGCGGCGATGTCGCGGTGCACGAGGAGGGTCTCGGCGGCGTTGCAGACGGAGGGCCGCTGCGCCTTGGAGTTGACGAGGATGTTCACCGCCATGGCGAGGTCGGCCTGGGCGTCGACGTAGACGTGGCAGTTGCCGGTACCGGTCTCGATGACCGGGACGGTGGACTCCTCGACGACGGTCTTGATGAGGGAGGCACCGCCGCGCGGGATGAGCACGTCGACGAGGCCGCGGGCGCGCATCAGCTCGCGGACCGAGTCGCGGGACTCGCCGGGGACGAGCTGGATCGCGTCGGCGGGCAGGCCGGCGGACGCGATGGCGTCGCGGAGGATCGCGACGAGGGCGGTGTTGGAGGCGTAGGCGGAGGAACTGCCGCGCAGCAGGACGGCGTTGCCGGACTTCAGGCAGAGGGCGGCGGCGTCGACGGTGACGTTGGGGCGGGCCTCGTAGATGATGCCGACCACGCCGAGCGGCACCCGGACCTGGCGGATGTCGATGCCGTTGGGGAGGGTGTTGCCGCGGACGACCTCGCCGACGGGGTCCGGGAGGGCGGCGACGTCGCGGACGTCGGAGGCGATGGCGGCGATCCGCTCGGGGGTGAGGGTGAGGCGGTCGACGACGGTCTCGCTGGTGCCGGCCGCGGCGGCCTTGGCGGTGTCGACGGCGTTGGCCGCGACGATCTCGGCCGTACGGGCCTCCAGCGCGTCCGCGATGGCCAGCAGGGCCGTGTCCTTGGCGGACCGCGGGAGCGGGGCGATGGCCGCGGCGGCGGCCTTGGCGGCGCGCGCGGTGGCGAGGACGGGCGAGGTGGCGGCAGTGCCGGCGGGGGCGTCGAGCGAGGTCATGCCGCCAGGGTAAGCCCCGCCACCTCCCGCCCCCGAGGCCCTTCCACCCCCCGAGACGCGCGGCCGAGACGGCCTAGTACGGGTGCACGCCCACCGGGTGGGCCGGGGGCGGGCCGTAGCCCTCCGCCACGCGCTGGTGGTAGGTGGCGCGGTCGATGACCTCCAGGCCGACGATCTCCCAGGGCGGCAGCTGGGCCGAGGACCGGTGCTCCCCCCACAGCCGCAGCGCGACGGCGGCCGCGTCGTGGAGGTCGCGGGCCTCCTCCCAGTACCGGATCTCCGCGTGGTCGTCGGCGTACCGGCTGGTCAGCAGGAAGGGGTGGTCGTGCGCGAGCTGCTCCAGCCCGCGCCGGACCTCGGACAGCGGCGCCGGCTTGCCGGACACGCTCAGGGTGATGTGCCAGAGCCGGGAGGCGTCCCCGTCGTCCGGGCCGCCGCCCCCGCGCGGATCCTCGTCCCCGTGCCGGTCCCCCGTGCCGACGCTGGTCAGCGCTCGTCTCACCAGCCGCCTCCTGTCTGCGCTACGCGTGTCCGCCCCCCACAGTTGACCAGTCCCCGGCCCCCCGCGCGGCGGTTTTGCCGAACCTCAGCCCTGGAGCAACACCAGATCGTCGCGGTGGACGACCTCCCTCTCGTACGCGGGTCCGAGCTCGCGCGCCAGCTCGCGCGTGGAGCGGCCGAGCAGCTGCGGAAGTTCCTTCGCGTCGAAGTTGACGAGCCCGCGGGCGACGGCCCGGCCGTCGGCCGAACGCAGTTCGACGGGGTCGCCCGCGACGAACTCGCCCCCGACCCCGGCGATCCCGGCGGCCAGCAGCGAACTGCCGCGTTCGGTGACGGCGCGCACGGCGCCGTCGTCCAGGACGAGGTGCCCCTGCGGGGTCGACGCGTGCTGGAGCCACAGCAGCCGGTCGGCGGAGCGGCGTCCGGTGGCGTGGAAGTGGGTGCCGGTCGGACGGCCGGCCAGGGCGTCGGCGGCCTGGCTGGCGGAGGTGAGGACGACGGGGATCCCGGCGGCCGCCGCGATCCGGGCGGCTTCGACCTTGGTGACCATGCCGCCGGTGCCGACCCCGGCCTTGCCCGCGCTGCCGATGGAGACGTGCGCGATGTCCCCGGGGCCGCGCACCTCGTCGATGCGGCTGGTGCCGGGCAGCGACGGGTCCCCGTCGTAGAGGCCGTCCACGTCGGAGAGCAGGACGAGGAGGTCGGCGCGGACCAGGTGGGCGACGAGGGCGGCCAGCCGGTCGTTGTCGCCGAAGCGGATCTCGTCGGTGGCGACGGTGTCGTTCTCGTTGACGACGGGCAGCGCGCCCATGGTCAGCAGCTGGTCCAGGGTGCGGTACGCGTTGCGGTAGTGCGCGCGCCGGCTGGTGTCGTCGGTGGTGAGCAGGACCTGGCCGACGCGGATGCCGTAGCGGGCGAAGGAGGCGGTGTAGCGGGCGACGAGGAGGCCCTGCCCGACGCTGGCGGCGGCCTGCTGGCGGGCCAGGTCCTTGGGGCGGCGGGCGAGGCCGAGCGGGGACAGTCCGGCGGCGATGGCGCCGGAGGAGACCAGCACGATCTCCTTCTCGCCGCCGCTGCGGGCCTTGGCCAGGACGTCGACCAGCGCGTCCACCCGGTCGGCGTCGAGGCCGCCCGCCGCGGTGGTCAGGGAGGAGGAGCCGACCTTGACCACGATCCTGCGGGCGTCCACGACACCTTGCCTAGCCGTTGACACGTCTTTCCCCTCACCAACCGACCGATCCGTCCGACCGGCCCAATCTACGGGGTCGCCCGTCGCGGCCGCCCGCCGGTTTCAGACCGTGGACGAGGACCGCCGCGCGGCGCCGTCGGGGGCGGGACCCCCGCCGGTGCCGGGGATGAGGATCTTGCGCGAGAGCAGGAAGGTGAAGGGGATGGCCACGACGGCCGCGGCGAGCGGCGCGATGCGGGTGTCCATCCCGGCCCAGGCGACGAGCGCGTAGAGACCGGCGGACTGGATCACGTAGTTCGTGATGTTGGTCAGCGGGAAGAGCAGGAACTTCTTCCAGGTGGGCCGGGTGCGGTAGGTGAAGTAGGTGTTCATGAAGAACGACCCGACCATCGACAGCACGAAGGCCAGGGTGTACGCGGCGAAGTACGGCATCCAGGGATGGAGCAGCAGGTAGATCGCGAAGAAGGTGGCGGTGTTGGCGCCGCCCACCAGGGCGAAGCGGAAGATCTGCCCGAACTGTTCGCGGCGCCCGCCGCCGGGGGCGGTGCCGCCGTCGCCGGGGGTGAGGTCGGTCATCGGTGGCTGCGCTCCGCGATCACGGCTTCGGAGGCCTCGGGCATCCGCTCGGCGGTGATTCCGTGCGCCTCCTTGACCAGGAAGTGCGGGCGGCGCTTGGTCTCGTAGTAGATGCGGCCGATGTACTCGCCGATCAGGCCCAGCATGATCATCTGCACGCCGCCGATGCCGGCGATCATCGCGACGAGCGTGACGTAGCCCGGCGAGTCGATGCCGTTGGTGATCGCCATGGCGGTGATCCACAGCGCGTACAGAACGGTCAGGCCGACCAGCGAGACGCCGAGCCAGATCCCGATCCGCAGGGGCCGGTTGTTGAAGGAGATCAGCCCGTCCATGCCGTAGTTCAGCAGGGAACCGAACTTCCACTTCGTCTCGCCGGCCTCGCGCTGGGCGTTCTGGTAGTCGAAGTGGACGGTGTCGAAGCCGATCCAGGAGAAGAGGCCCTTGGAGAAGCGGTTGTACTCGGGCAGGGCGAGCAGGGCGTCGACGGCCGGCCGGGAGAGCAACCGGAAGTCGCCGACCCCGTCGGTGAGCTCGACGTCGACCCAGCGGTTGACCCCGCGGTAGTAGAGGCGGCTGAGGGCCGAGCGGAGCTTCTTGTCGCCCTCGCGGGTCCGGCGCGCGATGACCTGGTCGTGGCCCTGCCGGTAGTGCTCCAGCATGGTGGCGATCAGCTCCGGCGGGTGCTGGAGGTCCGCGTCCATGATCACCACGGCGTCGCCGGTGGCTTCCTTGAGCCCGGCGAGCATGCCCGCCTCCTTGCCGAAGTTGCGGCTGAAGGAGACGTACCGCGTCTGGTCCCCGTACGCGGCGGCGATCGTGCGGAGCTTGCCGAGGGTTCCGTCACGACTGCCGTCGTCGACGTAACACACCTCGTACTCCACCGGCAGGGTGTCCAGGACCCTGCGGATCTCCGCGTCGAAACTATCGATGACGGCTTCTTCGTTGTAACAGGGGACAACTACGGACAGCTTGGTCATGACCACTTCCTGCTGGGTCCGAACGGGTGATTGTCGACGACCGGACCCGCGACTCAACTCTTCCTTAGAAGTATGCACGCCGGGGGTCGGCCTGCCGGAGTCGCGCGCTGTACACGGTAGCTTTGACTGGATAAGCGGAATGGAACGAAGGGATCGAGGTGCACGTGCCTGACGTCTCCGTGGTCGTCATCGTCTACAACGACGCAGAGCGTCTGCCGACAGCCGTCCAGTCGGTTTTGGACCAGACCCTGCGCGGGGTCGAAGTCGTGATCGTGGACGACTGCAGCAAGGACCGGTCCTTCGAGATCGCCCAAGAGCTCGAAGCGGCACATCCGGGCCGGGTGCGCGCCTTCCGGCTGCCCGAGAACAGCGGGGGGTGCGGCGCGCCGCGCAACCACGGCATCCAGCAGGCCACCGGCACGTACGTGATGTTCCTGGACAGCGACGACGTGCTGGAACGCAACGCCTGCCGGAACATGCTGGCCGCCGCCGAGCGCACCGGGTCCGACCTGGTCTCGGGGATGTGCGTGCGCGTCCACCTCGACAAGCGCTGGAACAAGACCACCGAGTGGTACCCGTGGATCTACGCGCGCACCCGCACGCTGGAGTCGATCACCGAGTACCCGGACCTGCTGGTCTACGACACCCTGTCCACGAACAAGTGCTACCGGCGCGCGTTCCTCCTCGAACAGGGCCTGAGCTTCCCCGTCGGCATCCACTACGAGGACCTGCTCTTCTCGGCGCAGGCGTACGTCGCCGCGCGGCGCATCACCCTCATCCCGAACCACGTCTACTACTGGAACGTGGTCGAGAAGGCCGCCGCCCTGTCGATCAGCAACCGGCGCCACGAGATCGAGAACTTCGTCCACCGGATGGAGATCCACCGCCGCGTCGACGAGCTGCTGGCCGACAAGGGACACACGGCCATCAAGTCCGCCAAGGACGCCAAGTTCCTCAAGCACGACCTGGTGCTGCACCTGCGCGACCTGCCGCTGCTGGGCGACGCGTACCGCCAGGAGTTCGCCCGGCTCGCCAACGGCTACCTGGCCGGCATCGACCCGGCCGCCTACGAGAACGTCACCCACCTCCAGGCCATCTGCGCCTACCTGCTGGGCAAGGAGGACTGGGAGAACCTCCTCCCGGCCGCCGACGCGATGACCAACAAGGGCCGGCTGTGCTCCCCGCTCGCCGAGCGCGACGGCCGCGTCTACTGGTGCGACCGGCACCTCGACGACGCCGAGGGCCGCCGCATACTGGACGTCACCGACCAGGGCTACCACACGGCGCCGCTGTCCTCCCTGGCCCTGGGCAACCGCCTGACCTCCTACCGGGACGACGGACGCGGCACCGTCACCCTCGCGGGCCGGATCGTGAACCCGCTCGGCCGGATCAAGGCCGACAGCCCGCTGAAGGCCACCCTGGAGTTCCGGGCCCGTCGTCAGATCGGGGTCCGTTCCTTCGCCTTCCCGGTGGCCGAGCTGCGCCACGCCGGTGACACGATCGAGTGGAGCACCACCGCCGACGTGGCCTCCACCGTCCGCCCGCTCGGCATCATCGACGCCGTCTGGGACGTCCGGCTGAAGCTCACCGCCGGCGGCGACCGGATGACCACCCGCGTCTCGGTCGGCGGCGTCGACATGGAGTCGGCGGCCCGGCTGCGGGTGCGCCCGCGCCTGACCCGCCTGGTCTCCGACCGCTTCGAGCCGGAGATGACCAAGAAGGGCAACCTCTCCTACGTCCTGACCGCCGAGGGCCGGGCCGCCGTCCGCACCCAGTCGCTGCTCAACAACGCGATGCACGGCAAGGCCGCCGGAGTCGTCAAGCGGAGCCTGCGCCGGGCCCTGCGGGCCCGCCGCAACCTCGGCTCGGGCGAGCAGAAGGTGAAGGTCTACCACGAGGTCTTCTCGAAGCTGCCCGTCAAGAAGGGCACGGTCGTCTTCGAGAGCCACATGGGCAAGCAGTACAGCGACAGCCCGAAGGCGATCTACGAGGAGCTCGTCCGCAGCGGCGCGCCCTTCGAGGCGATCTGGTCCTACGCGGGCGGCAAGCCCGCCGGCTTCCCCAAGGAGGCCACCCTGGTCCGCCGCTGGAGCTGGCCCTACCTGCGGGCGCTGGCCCAGGCCGAGTACTGGGTCGACAACCAGGGCTTCCCGCTGGCGCTGGCCAAGCGCCCCGGTACCACCTACATCCAGACCTGGCACGGCTCGGCGCTCAAGCGGATGGGCTTCCACGAGCCCCGCACCAAGGCGCAGGGCAAGGCCGGCCAGGACCGGTTCCAGGCGGCCGTCAACCGCTTCGACCACTTCCTGATCCGCTCCGAGCACGACGTCCGCACCCTCGCCAGGGGCTTCCGGCTGCGCGACGAGGTACTGCTGCGCACCGGCTACCCGCGCAACGACGCCCTCGTCGAGGCGCACCGGGCCGAGGCGCAGAGCGGGGAACGGGTGCGCGGCCCGCTCGCCGCCGAGCTGGGCATCGACCCGGCGAAGAAGGTGCTGCTGTACGCGCCGACCTTCCGGGCGAACGCGGACGGCACGGTGGAGGGCTTCGAGTTCCCCTTCGACGTGCAGGAGTTCGCGGACCGGCTCGGCGACCGCTTCACGCTGCTGGTGCGCACGCACTACCTCAACAGCGTCTCGCTGCCGCCGTCCGTCGCCGGCCGGGTCCTCGACGTGTCCCGGCACCACGACATCACCCCGCTGCTGGCCCTGGCCGACGGTCTGATCACGGACTACTCCTCCGTGATGTTCGACTACGCGGTGCTGGACCGGCCGATGCTGTTCTTCGCGTACGACTACGAGAAGTACGCGACGGACATCCGCGGCACGTACTTCGACCTGAAGGAGAAGGCGCCGGGTCCGGTCGTGGCCACGGCCGACGAGCTGATGCAGGCCGTCGCCGCCTTCGACGAGGCCGACGCCAAGTACGCCGAGGCCCGCCAGCGCTTCCTCGGAGAGTTCGGCGAGTACGACCGCGGGGACGCCGCCCGCCAGATCGTCGAGAAGTTCTTCACCAGGAGCGGCAAGTGAGCCAGCAGAGCGCCACCGGAGGCGGCCGCGACGTCTTCATCGTCTCCAACAGCGTGGACGAGCTCGGCGGCGTGACCACCTGGTCCCACCAGATGGCCCGCCTGCTGAGCGATCGCGGCCACCGGGTGCACATCGTCGGCATCGCGCCCGTCGCCGAGGAGATCCGGCAGAAGCTGCCCGCCGGCCTCCCGTACGAGACGACGACGCTCTACGCGGCCCATCCGCCCAAGGCCCGCGGCCTGCACGGCCTCAGGGGCCGCCTCAACGCTCCCGAGCGGCGCCGCCAGGCGGCCCGGCGGGCGCAGATGCGGGCCAAGGCGGAGACGCTGAGCGGGATGTTCCGGGCGGCCCGGCCCGGCGCCGTGGTGATCGTCACCCAGGTCTGGGCGATGGAGTGGGTGGCCCTCTCCGACACCAAGGGGCTCTCCGTCATCGGCATGAGCCACGAGTCCTTCGAGGCCAGCCACAAGTCCAGCCGCGCCGAGCGGGTGCGCAGGCACTACGCCGACGTCGACCGGCTGCTGGTGCTCACGCCGGAGGACGCGGACCTGTGGATCCGCTCCGGCATGGAGAACGTCGACAGCATGCCGAACCCACTGCCCTTCATGCCCGCGACCCCCGCCCCGCGGACCGCGAAGGTCGTCGCGAGCGTCGGCCGCCTCGCCTTCGAGAAGGGCATGGACCTGCTGCTCGACGCGTGGGCGGACGTCGCCCCGCACCACCCCGACTGGACCTTGCGGCTCTACGGGGCGGGCCTGGAGGAAGCCACCTTGCGGGCGCACTGCGCCACGCTCGGGCTGGAGGACTCCGTGGAGTGGATGGGCAGCACCGACGACGTGCTCGGCGCGCTGCGCGGGGCCTCCGTCTTCGCCCAGGCCTCCCGCGCCGAGGGCTTCCCGATCACCCTGCTGGAGGCCATGGCCGCGGGCCTGCCGGTGGCCGCCTTCGACTGCGCCCCTGGCGTACGGGAGATCGTGCGCGACGGCGAGGACGGGCTGCTGGCCCGGCTCGGCAACACCATGGAGCTGGCCGCGCACCTGGACGCCCTGATGTCGGACGGCGCCCGGCGCGACCGGCTCGGCGACGCCGGGTTCGAGAACGTGCGGCGCTATTCCAGCGCGGAGATCACCGACCGCTGGGAGAACCTGTTCGCGTTCCTGGACCGCTGAGCCCCGCTCGCCCGTATGACGGAGCCGCGCGCCCCCGCCCCGGGGCGGGGGGGGGGGGGCGGGGCCCCCCCCCCCCCCCCGGGGGGGGCGGGGGAGCCCGGGGGGTGGGCGGCGAGGCCGCCCCCGCCGGAGTGATGATGTGGCGGTGG
>NZ_JBICWZ010000003.1:239417-498754 GCF_043199995.1 Streptomyces sp. NPDC048507
GGGCGCCCATACCCCCCCCCGCACACCCCCCCCCGCGGGGCCGCCCGGCCCGCGCGCCGGCCCCCCGCCCCCCCCCCCCCCGCCTCCCCCCCCCCCCCCCCCCCGCCCGGGGCGGGGGCCGCGCGGCTCCGTCATACGCTCCGTCATGCGGGCGAGCGGCTCACGCCGTGCGGTTGGCCTGCCAGCCGGCCCAGGCCGAAGTGATCATCTCGCGGACGTCGTGGCGCGCCTTCCAGCCCAGCTCGGCCGCGATCCGCTCCGCCGAGGCCACGACCTTCGCCGGGTCGCCCGGGCGGCGCGGGGTGACGACGGCCGGGTGGGTGTGCCCGGTGAGCTCGTTCATCAGCTCGGTCATCTCCCGCACGGAGACGCCCTCGCCGCGGCCGATGTTGACGGTGAGGTCCTTGTACTCCCCCGCCGCGCCCCACTCCGCGAGCCGCCGTGCGGCCACCACGTGGGCCTCCGCCAGGTCCTCGACGTGGATGTAGTCGCGGATGCAGGTGCCGTCCGGGGTCGGGTAGTCGTCGCCGAAGATACGGGCGCCCTCGCCGGCGTCGTAGCGCTCGAACACCATCGGGACCAGGTTGAAGACCCCGGTGTCGGCGAGCTCGGGCGCGGCCGCGCCGGCCACGTTGAAGTAGCGCAGGCAGGCGGTGGAGATGCCGTGTGCCCGGCCCGCGGCCCGGACCAGCCACTCACCGGCCAGCTTGGTCTCCCCGTACGGGCTCAGCGGCAGGCAGGGGGTCTCCTCCGTGACGGAGTCCACGTCGGGCATCCCGTAGACGGAGGCCGAGGAGGAGAAGAGGAAGTTGCGGATGCCCGCGGCGGCCACGGCCTGGAGCAGCACCGTGAGGCCCTGCACGTTCTCGTGGTAGTAGTACGTCGGCTTCTCGACGGACTCGCCGACCTGCTTCTTGCCCGCCAGGTGCACCACGCCGGTGACGGCGTGCTCGCGCAGGGTCTCGTCGAGCACCAGCCGGTCCAGGACCGATCCGACCACCAGGGGCACCCCCTCCGGGACCCGGTCCTCGCGGCCCGTGGAGAGGTCGTCGAGCACCACCACCCGCTGGCCCGCCTCCAGCATCGCGCGGACGACGTGGGCGCCGATGTAACCGGCGCCACCGGTGATCAGAAAGGTCATGCGTTTCTCCCGAGCTCTAGCGAGACCTGCGCGTGCGGGCGCGGTCGAGGCGGTTGCGTACGAAGGTCAGCGCGCCCCCGGCGCCCGGCGCGAGGCGCACGGCCAGCGCTCCGGCGGCCGTCCGGTACGGCTGCGCCAGCAGAACACCGTACCGGCTGCTGGGCAGCGCCCGACGGCGCAGCAGCGGGCCGAGGGGGCGCAGCGAGGTGACCAGGGAGCTCCCGTCGCCGCACTCCACGCCCACCCGGACGTCCCAGGCCTGCATCCCGCGCAGCCCGCGGCGGCGTCCCGTGGCGGCCAGCGCGGCGAGCCGGAAGGGCACCTCGGCGCTCCAGCCGTCCCCGTCGGCGGCGGCCCGCAGTTCCACCGGGCGCACCTCGACGGGCTCCCCGCCCGCCCGGGGCAGGAAGCTCAGCCGCAGCGTCCGCGGGCCGGCCCCGGCGAGGCGCCCGTACAGGTCGCACACCCGGATCCGGACGGCTCCGCGCCCGGCGGGCCCGGCCTCGGCGGTGACGGGCAGTTCCGCGACCGGCAGCCCCTCCAGCCCGTCCAGCGGGACGGGCAGGAGCGCGCTCCACACGGGCCGCCCGGCGTCGTCCACGGCGTACGGGGGCGCCAGCCGGGGCGGTTCGGCGGCGAGGCCGGTCAGCCGCTCCAGGTCCTCGGGCGGGGTCTCGCGGGCCAGCAGCACACGGGCGGTCCAGCGGGCCCGGGCGGGGGCCGCGTCGATGTCGGCCGCGTCGAAGCCGGCCAGGTAGTCGCGGGTCAGGGTCCACCAGGCGGCCCGGTAGGCGGGGTCGGCGCCGATCTCGCGCAGGTACATGCGCAGGTCGTAGTCGAGGAACTTGACCTGGCAGGCACGCCCCAGTTCCGGTGCGGCCGCGGCGAGGGTGCGGGAGGCGGCGGCGTGCGCCTCGACGCGCGAGCGCCAGTTGCCGACGTCGGCGCGGGCCAGGGAGATCGACACCTGGGCGGCGCGGCGGCGCACGTGCCACACGTAGACGAGGTCTGCGACGACCGCGATCCGCGGCGCGGCGGCCAGCACGCGGGAGGTGAAGACGAAGTCCTCGTAGACGAAGCGGCCGTCGGGGAAACGGATCGCGTGCCGGTCGAGGAAGGCGCGCTCGTACAGCTTGTTCACGCAGAGGGTGTCGCGGACCAGCCCGGGCCGGTCGGCGGGCCGCTCGACGACCTCGCCCGGCGTGTAGAGGCCGGGCATCCAGGGCACGTCGCGCCCCTCGGGCAGCTCGCGGCGCACGCACGCGCCGACGGTGACGGGCGCCCGGTGCTCCCCGGCGGCCCGCAGGAGGGCCGCGGCCGCGCCGGGCGGCAGGACGTCGTCGCTGTCGAGGAAGAGGACGTACGGGGCGCTCGCGGCGGCGATGCCGTCGTTGCGCGGGGTGCCGCAGCCGCCGCTGTTCCGCGTGCGGTGCACGACCTTCAGGCGGGGGTGCGCGGCGGCCAGGGCGTCCAGCACCGCCCCGGTCCCGTCCGAGGAGGCGTCGTCGACCGCGATGACCTCGGTGACCACCGGACCCTGGGCGAGGGCCGAGGAGACGGCCTCGCCCACGAGCCCGGCGTCGTTGTACGCGATCACCACCACGCAGACCGCGGGATCCGGGGGACCCGCGGGGTCCGTGGTGGTGTCACTGCTGGAATCGCTGCTGCTCACCCGGAGGATCCTAGGCGAACGGCATAAGGCCGGGTTCAACTCAGAACGGGCGGAACTCGTCGTACTCCTGCTGGGAGGCGTCGCCGCGCTTGGCTTCCTTGTCCTTGCGGCGGGTGGTGGCCGGGCGCGGTGCGTCCAGGCGGTGGTCCTCGCCGCGGCGGCCCAGCATCTCGGCGCCGGCCATCATGGTCGGCTCCCAGTCGAAGACGACGGAGTTCTCGTCGGAGCCGATCGCGACGCCGTCGCCCGAGCGGGCACCGGCCTTCTTCAGCGCGTCCTCGACGCCGAGGCGGTTGAGCCGGTCCGCGAGGTAGCCGACGGCCTCGTCGTTGTTGAAGTCGGTCTGGCGCACCCAGCGCTCCGGCTTCTCGCCGCGCACCTGGTAGACGTCCTCGGCCTCGTCGTAGGTGACGGTGAAGCCGGAGTCGTCGACGGCCTTCGGGCGGATGACGATGCGGGTCGCCTCCTCCTTGGGCTTGCGGGCGCGGGCCTTGGCGACGACCTCGGCGAGGAAGTAGGAGAGCTCCTTGAGGCCCGTACGGGCGACCGCGGAGACCTCGAACACCTTGTAGCCGCGGGCCTCCAGGTCCGGGCGGACCATGTCCGCGAGGTCCTGGCCGTCGGGGATGTCGACCTTGTTGAGGACGACGAGGCGGGGCCGCTTCTCCAGGCCGCCGCCGTAGATCCGCAGCTCTTCCTCGATGACGTCGAGGTCGGCGAGCGGGTCGCGGTCCGACTCCAGGGTGGCGGTGTCGAGCACGTGCACCAGCACCGAGCAGCGCTCGACGTGGCGCAGGAACTCCAGGCCGAGGCCCTTGCCCTGGCTGGCGCCCGGGATGAGGCCCGGGACGTCGGCGATGGTGTAGACGGTCGAGCCGGCGGTGACGACGCCCAGGTTCGGGACGAGGGTGGTGAAGGGGTAGTCCGCGATCTTCGGCTTGGCGGCGGAGAGCACCGAGATCAGCGAGGACTTGCCGGCGCTCGGGAAGCCGACCAGCGCGACGTCGGCGACGGTCTTGAGCTCCAGGACGATGTCACCGGTGGTGCCGGGGACGCCGAGGAGCGCGAAGCCGGGCGCCTTGCGGCGGGCGGAGGAGAGCGCGGCGTTGCCGAGGCCGCCGCGGCCGCCCTCACCGGCGACGTAGGTGGTGCCCTGGCCGACGAGGTCGGCGAGGACGTTGCCCTCCTTGTCGAGGACGACGGTGCCGTCCGGCACGGGCAGGATCAGGTCCTGGCCGTCCTTGCCGGAGCGGTTGTCGCCGGCCCCGGGCTGGCCGTTGGTGGCCTTGCGGTGGGGGCTGTGGTGGTAGTCCAGCAGGGTGGTGACGGCCTGCTCCACCACGAGGATGACGTCGCCGCCACGGCCGCCGTTGCCGCCGTCGGGGCCGCCGAGCGGCTTGAACTTCTCCCGGTGAACGGAGGCGCAGCCGTGGCCCCCGTTACCCGCGGCGACGTGCAGCTCGACGCGGTCCACGAAGGTGGTCATGGGTGTTCCTCCAGATACATACGGGAATGTCCCGGGCAGGCCTTGCTGCCCATTAAACGTGTCTATGTGACAACGCGCCGAGGGCGGACCTCTCTTCCCGGCGTGCGCCGGGAAGAGATGAGATCCGCCCTCGGGGTGTTACGAACGCTTCAGATCAGCAGGAGCTGGATCAGGCGGCCGGAACGATGTTGACGACCTTGCGGCCACGGTGCGTACCGAACTGCACGGCACCGGCCTGCAGCGCGAACAGCGTGTCGTCGCCACCACGACCGACACCCGCGCCCGGGTGGAAGTGGGTGCCGCGCTGGCGGACGAGGATCTCACCAGCGGAAACGACCTGACCGCCGAAGCGCTTCACGCCGAGCCGCTGAGCATTGGAATCGCGCCCGTTCCGGGTGGACGATGCGCCCTTCTTGTGTGCCATGTCTCAGTCCCTCTTACTTCGCAGCCGTGGGGATACCGGTGACCTTGATCGCCGTGTACTGCTGGCGGTGACCCTGGCGACGGCGGTAGCCGGTCTTGTTCTTGTAGCGCAGGATGTCGATCTTGGCGCCCTTGTGGTGGTCCACGATCTCGGCCTGAACCTTGATCCCGGCCAGCACCCACGGGTCGCTGGTCACGGCGTCGCCGTCGACAACGAGCAGGGTCGAGAGCTCGACCGTGTCGCCAACCTTGGCAGTGGAAATCTTGTCAACCTCAACGATGTCGCCGACAGCAACCTTGTGCTGGCGACCACCGCTGCGCACGATGGCGTACACGCGGATCTCTCTCTCACTCGGGACGGATGCTCCTGAAGCCAGCCGCTCACGCGGGCCGGGGCCCACGGTGATCCGGAATTGGACGAGCGGCCTCTCCCATGGGCGATCCGCTTGCGCGGACGATGCGGGAGGAAGGTGCTCAGGAGCGCGACGCACACTGAACGGGTAATCGTTCAAGACACGCCGACGGTCTAGGTTACGGGGCTGGTTCCAGGGGGTCAAACCGGGCCCCGCAAGGCCGTGGGCCCCGCCGAGCGGCGGGGCCCACGGTCACGCGGTGGATCAGGCTTCGGCGGGCGCCGAGACCGAGGGCGGGGTCTGCTGCTCCGCCGCCGCGGTCTTCTTCGTCGCCCGCTTGGCCGGAGCCTTCTTGGCCGTCGTCTTCTTCGCGACGGTCTTCTTGGCGGCGGCCGCCTTCTTGGCCGGAGCCTTCTTGGCCGTGGTGGCCGCCTTCTTGGCCGGAGCCTTGCGGGTGGCCTTCTTGGCCGGAGCCTTGGCCTCGGCCTCCTCGGCCTCCACCTCGGCGGCCTTCTCGGGCTCCGCCTCGGCGACGGCCGGGGCGGCCTCGGCCGCGGGGGCCTCGGCCGCGGGGGCCTCGACGACCACGACGGCGGCCTGCGCCGCGCCTGCCGGGGAACCGGCGGGAGCGGTGGCCTTACGGGTGGCGCGCCGGCGCGGACGGGCCGGCGCGGCCTCCGGGGCGGGCTCCGCCGCCACGACGGGCTCCGCGACCGGCTCGGTGACCGGCTCCGCGACCGGCTCGGCGACGGTCTCTGCGACCGGCTCCGGGGCGGTGGCCTTGCGGGTGGCACGGCGACGCGTACGGCCCTTCGGCGCGGCGTCGGCCGGCTCCACGGCCGGGGCCGCCTCGGCGACGGCCTCCGTCTGCGGCTCCGCCACCACCTCGGCCGGCTCGGCGACCGGCTCGGCGACCGGTTCGGCCTCCACGGCCGGGGTCACCGGCGCCTGCGCCGGGGCTGCCGCCCGCTCCGCACCGCGCGGGGCGCCCGCCGGAGCGGTCGCCTTGCGGGTGGCGCGGCGGCGGTTGCGCCGGCCGCTCAGGCCCGCGGCGGCCTCGGCCTCGGCCGCGCTGCCGTAGAGCTCCTCGTCCGCGACGAACTCGGGCTCGGCGAGCGCACGCGGCGCGGCGACCTCGGCGGCCACCTCGGCCTCCGTCTCGCCCTCACCCTCGAACACGTCGCCCTCGGCGCTCTCGGCGCCCACGGCCGTCTCCAGCTCGTGGTCGTGCTCGGCACGGCCGCCACGGCGCTTGGAACGCTTGCCGTTGCCACCGCCGCCGACCACGGTCGGGGTCTCCATGTGCACGATGACGCCGCGGCCGTTGCAGTGGACGCAGGTCTCGGAGAAGGACTCCAGCAGACCCTGGCCCACCCGCTTGCGGGTCATCTGCACCAGGCCCAGCGAGGTGACCTCGGCGACCTGGTGCTTGGTGCGGTCACGGCCCAGGCACTCCAGCATGCGCCGCAGGACCAGGTCGCGGTTGGACTCCAGGACCATGTCGATGAAGTCGATGACGACGATGCCGCCCAGGTCGCGCAGCCGCAGCTGGCGCACGATCTCCTCGGCCGCCTCCAGGTTGTTCCTGGTGACGGTCTCTTCGAGGTTGCCGCCCTGACCGGTGAACTTGCCGGTGTTGACGTCGATGACGATCATCGCCTCGGTCTTGTCGATCACGAGGGAGCCGCCCGAGGGCAGCCACACCTTGCGGTCGAGCGCCTTGGCGAGCTGCTCGTCGATCCGGTACGTCGCGAAGACGTCGACCTCGGAGGTCCAGCGCGACAGCCGGTCGGCCAGGTCCGGGGCCACGTGGTTCACGTAGCCGTGGATGGTCTCCCAGGCGGTGTCACCGCTGACGATGACCTTCGAGAAGTCCTCGTTGAAGATGTCGCGCACGACGCGGACGGTCATGTCCGGCTCGCCGTACAGAAGGCTCGGCGAAGAGGTCGAGATCTGCTTCGACTTCTTCTGGATGTCCTCCCACTGGGCCTGCAGGCGCTCGACGTCGCGGCGCAGCTCGTCCTCGCTCGCGCCCTCGGCCGCGGTGCGCACGATGACGCCCGCGTCCTCGGGGACGATCTTCTTGAGGATGGTCTTCAGGCGCGCGCGCTCGGTGTCGGGCAGCTTGCGGCTGATGCCGGTCATCGAGCCCTCGGGCACGTAGACCAGGTAGCGGCCGGGCAGCGAGACCTGGCTGGTCAGGCGGGCGCCCTTGTGGCCGATCGGGTCCTTGGTGACCTGCACCAGGACCGACTGGCCGGACTTGAGGGCGGACTCGATGCGGCGCGGCCCGTTGGCCATGCCGAGCGCCTCGAAGTTGACCTCACCGGCGTACAGGACCGCGTTGCGGCCCTTGCCGATGTCGATGAAGGCGGCCTCCATCGACGGCAGCACGTTCTGGACCTTGCCCAGGTAGACGTTGCCGACGTAGGAGGTGGCCTCCTCCTTGTTGACGTAGTGCTCGACGAGGACGTTGTCCTCCAGCACGCCGATCTGGGTGCGCTCGCCGGCCTGACGGACGACCATCACGCGCTCGACGGCCTCGCGGCGGGCCAGGAACTCGGCCTCGGTGATGATCGGGACGCGGCGGCGGCCCTGCTCGCGGCCTTCGCGCCGGCGCTGCTTCTTGGCCTCCAGGCGGGTCGAGCCCTTGATGGACTGGACCTCGTCGGAGGAGGTGGACTCGCTGCGCTCGCGCGCCGGGCGCGGCTCGCGGACCTTGACGACGGTACGGACGCCGTCCTCCTCGCCGGCCTCGGCGTCGGTCCCGCCGTCACCGCTGCGACGGCGGCGACGACGACGCCGGCGGCTGGAGCTGGAGCCGAGGGCCTCTTCGGCCTCGTCCTCCTCGTCCTCCTCCTGCTCGGACGTCTCGGCCTCGGCCTCGGCGTCCTCGTCGGCGGACTCGTCGAGGTCGGCGGACTCACCGCGACGGCGGCGACGGCCACCGCGACGGCGGCGGCGCGAGGGGCGCTCGCCGGACTCGTCGGCGTCGTTCTCGTCCTCGTCGAGCTCGGCGGCCTCGGCCTCGTGCTCCTCGTCGACCAGCTCTACGTCGGCCAGCGAGACGGGGCCGGACGGCTCGGCCGCCGCGGCCGGCTGCACGGGCTCGGGGGCGCCACGACGGCGGCGACGACGGCCGGCCGGCTGCGCGGCGGGCGCCGGGGTCTGGACCTCGGCGACGGTCTCGGCCTCGGGCTCCTCTTCCTCCTCGGCCTCCTCCGCGCGCACTGCGGCGGCAGCTGCGGCGGCGGCCATGGCGGCCGTCTCCGGAGTCTGGAACATCGGCTCGGCGAAGACCGGGGCCTGGAAGACGGCCACGGCGGGACGCGCGGCGCGGCGGGACCCCCTCGACGGAGCCGGGACGGCGGGCGCCTCGGCCTCGGCGGCCTGCTGCGCGGGGGCGGCGGACGCGGTGGAGCGGGTGGCGCGGCGGCGGCCGCCGCGCTTGGGCGAGTCGACGGCGTCGGCGACGGTCACGGCGCGGCCGGCGGACCGGGGGGCCTCTTCCACCACGGCCGGGGCCGCCTCGGCGACGGGCTCGGCGGCCGGGGTCTCGACGGCGGCCGGAGCGGTCACGGCGCGGGTGGCGCGACGGCGGGCACGCGGAGCCGGGGCGGCGGCCGGAGCCTCCTCCTCGACCGGAGCTGCCACGACGGCCGGGGCCTCCGCGGCGACGGCCTCGGCGCTCTCGACGGCGGCCGGGGCCGCGACGGCGCGGGTGGCACGGCGACGGGCACGCGGAGCCGGAGCGGCGGCGGGAGCCTCCTCCTCGACCGGAGCGGCCACGACGGCCGGGGCTTCGGGGGCCGCGGCTTCGGCGGCGGGTGCCTCCGGAGCGGCGACGGCGCGGGTGGCGCGGCGACGGGCACGCGGGGCCGGAGCGGCGGGGGCCTCCTCGGCGGCGGGCGCCACGGGGGCGGTCTCCGCGACGGCGGCCTCGTCGGCCGCGGCGGAAGCGGCGGCCTCGACGGCGGCCGGAGCGGCCACCGCACGGGTGGCGCGGCGACGGGCACGCGGCGCGGGGGCGGCGGCCGGAGCCTCCTCCACCACGGGCGCGGCCTCGGCGGCGGGTGCCTCCGGGGCGGCGGCGCCGCCGCCGGGCGGGCCGGCGGGCCGGGAAGCCGCGCGGCGACGCCTGCGCGGGGGCAGGTTGTCGCTGGGGCTGCCGCTCTCGGCGGCGGGGGTGTTCTCGTTTTCGGTGTTGAGCATGCGGGGTTCTCCCGTCACGCTCCCGGGCGCCGCGGCTGACGTCCGGTCCGGCACGGCTCCGCGTAATGAGCGCGGAGCCGGCCTCCGGGGCGCGTTCGCCACACGGGAGCTGTAGTCCATGGCCGCCGGTTCCGTACGTGTTGTCCGTACGGCCTGGCGGAAGTCTTCAGGTCTGTGCGCTGCCCGACCCAGGTGGCTCCCGAGTGCCAGGGCGGCGCGACGACGACGATCCCTACGCGGCGGGACCTTCCGGCGCCTTCGCGTCGGCTGGAACGGCGGCCGTGGGTGGGGCGGCCGTGACAGCCTCGCGGTCGGGCGCGAGCGGGTCGGTCACCGTGCCGGACTCCTCGTCGAAGAGCCCCTGCGCCAGCCTGGTCACCGCTGCGGGGACCGGCGGCGCCAGGTCGGCCACAGCGTGGAGACCGGACAGGACGTCGTCGGGTCGCACGGCAGGTGTCAAATGCCGAACAACCAGCCGCAGTATCGCACAAGCATTGTCCAGCGGCCTATCAGCCTGGACCGGAAGGGCTTCCAGGGAGACGACCGCGGCCCGGGTGTCGAAGGTGCGCACGCCGTTCTTGGTGCGGCGCTGCACCTCCACGGTCTCGGCGGCGAGGAAGATCCCCACCGCCCGCTCGGCGTCGGCGGGGTCCACGCCCTCCAGGCGCAGCTCCCACACGGAGGCGGTCAGCCGGTCCGCGAGCCCGGAGGTGCGGGCTTCGACGGCGTCGATGATGTCGAGCCCGAGCGGCATCGACTCGTCGAGGAGCGCACGGAGCTTCTCGGGGTCGCGGGCCGCGGCGAGTCCGATCTCCAGGTACTCGGCCTCGCTGCCGGTGCCGGTGGGCGCGGCGTTCGCGTACGAGACCCGGGGGTGGGGGGTGAAGCCGGCCGAGTACGCCATGGGCACCTCGGCGCGGCGCAGGGCGCGCTCGAAGGCGCGCTGGAAGTCTCGGTGGCTGGTGAACCGGAGGCGGCCACGCTTGGTGTAGCGCAGTCGGATGCGCTGCACCACCGGTGCGGGAGGCGGGCCTTCGGGCTGTCGCTTGCCCAGTGGTTCTTCTCCTTGTGCGGGGCGTCGCGGCTCGCGCGTCGCCCTGAGTGTCCGTGGGGCCGGGCTGCCGTGCCCTGCCTCCGGCTCACCCCTGCCGTCGTTCGGGCAGGGAGATCTCGGGAGCGGGCGCGGTGCCTACGGCTGTCGTACTACCCAGAGTACGCGCCCGTGACCTCGCCGGTTCCCGGGGCGGCCGCCCGAACAGCGCGCGCCGCACCTCGTCGCGCGCTTCGCGCACGGCGGCCCGGGCGCCGCGCCAGACCTCGCGGACGAGGTGCCCCGCGGGGGTGGCGACCCGCCGGTGGGCCCAGGCGCAGGGCCGTGCGACGAGCGCGCGCCACAGCAGGACGAGCCCGCGGCCCAGGGCCCGGCTGATCCGCCCGGCCTGCTGCCAGGCGCCGGCCAGCAGCCGTCCGAGCGGGGCGAGCACCCGGGCGAGGGCCGCCCGGCCGAGCGGAACCAGCAGGTGGCGCCAGGCGGCGCCCCCGACCGGCCGGACCACGTACCGCCACAGCGCGACGGCCGGCCACACGAACACGGCGCGCCCGGCCAGGGCGAGGGCCCGGCCCAGCGGGCGGAGCAGGTACGTGGCCGCCGCGCGGCCCAGCCACGCCAGTCCCCGGCCGGCGGGCGCCAGTGCGTGGCGCCACAGGGTGGCCCATGGCCAGACGAAGACCAGCTTCAGCAGGAGCACGGCGGCCCGGCCGAGCACGCCCAGGACCGGACGCAGCACCCGGGCGTGGAAGCGGCCCAGCCCCCGCCCCGCCGGCCCGAGGAGGTGCCGGTACAGCAGCCGGGTGGCCGCGACGAGCACGTCCCACCCCACCCGTACCGGCAGCACCACGAGGACGGCCACGATCTTGACCGGTACGCGCAGGACGCCGGCCAGGCATCCTTCGGCACCGGGCGGGGGCTGCCGCTCGTCCATGTCCATGCCGGTAAGGACACCGGAAGCGGCGCGGCCGTTGCGCCGGGCGGAAAACGGGAACCCCCCGCCGGTCACGGCGGGGGGTTCCCGTTTCAGCGCGGTCAGCCGGTCACTTCACGACCGACAGCGGCAGCAGCTTCTGCCCCGTCGGGCCGATCTGGATCTGCGTGTCCATCTGCGGGCAGACGCCGCAGTCGAAGCACGGGGTCCAGCGGCAGTCCTCGACCTCGGTCTCGTCGAGGGCGTCCTGCCAGTCCTCCCAGAGCCAGTCCTTGTCGAGGCCGGAGTCCAGGTGGTCCCAGGGCAGCACCTCTTCGTAGGTGCGCTCGCGGGTGGTGTACCAGGCGACGTCGACGCCGTACGCCGGCAGCGTCTTCTCCGCCGCCCGCATCCAGCGGTCGTACGAGAAGTGCTCGCGCCAGCCGTCGAAGCGGCCGCCGGACTCGTACACGGCGCGGATGACGTCGCCGATCCGGCGGTCGCCGCGCGAGAGCAGGCCCTCGACGATGCCGGGCTTGCCGTCGTGGTAGCGGAAGCCGATGGAGCGGCCGTACTTCTTGTCGCCGCGGATCTTGTCGCGGAGCTTGCCGAGGCGGGCGTCGGTCTCCTCGGCGCTCAGCTGCGGGGCCCACTGGAAGGGGGTGTGCGGCTTCGGCACGAACCCGCCGATCGAGACCGTGCAGCGGATGTCGTTCTGCCCGGAGACCTCGCGGCCCTTGGCGATGACGTTGACCGCCATGTCGCCGATCTGCAGGACGTCCTCGTCGGTCTCGGTGGGCAGGCCGCACATGAAGTAGAGCTTCACCTGCCGCCAGCCGTTGCCGTACGCGGTGGAGACGGTCCGGATCAGGTCCTCTTCGGAGACCATCTTGTTGATGACCTTGCGCATGCGCTCGGAGCCGCCCTCGGGGGCGAAGGTCAGGCCCGAACGCCGGCCGTTGCGGGTCAGCTCGTTGGCCAGGTCCACGTTGAAGGCGTCCACCCGGGTCGACGGCAGGGACAGGCCCACCTTGTCGTCCGAGTAGCGGTCCGCGAGGCCCTTGGCGATGTCGGCGATCTCGGTGTGGTCCGCGGAGGACAGCGACAGCAGTCCGACCTCTTCGAAGCCGGTCGCCTTCAGGCCCTTCTCGACCATTTCGCCGATGCCGGTGATGCTTCGCTCCCGCACGGGGCGCGTGATCATGCCGGCCTGGCAGAAACGGCAACCGCGGGTGCAGCCGCGGAAGATCTCCACGGACATGCGCTCGTGGACGGTCTCGGCGAGCGGGACCAGGGGCTGCTTGGGGTAGGGCCACTCGTCCAGGTCCATGACGGTGTGCTTGGACACGCGCCACGGCACGCCGGAGCGGTTCGGCACGACACGACCGATGCGGCCGTCCGGCAGGTACTCGACGTCGTAGAAGCCCGGTACGTAGACGTTGCCCGTCTTCGCGAGGCGCAGCAGGACTTCCTCGCGGCCGCCCGGCCGGCCCTCGGCCTTCCAGGTGCGGATGATCTCGGTCATGTCGAGGACGGCCTGTTCGCCGTCGCCGATGACCGCGCAGTCGATGAACTCCGCGATCGGCTCGGGGTTGAAGGCCGCGTGGCCGCCCGCGAGGACGATGGGGTGGTCGACGGTGCGGTTCCTCGCCTCCAGCGGGATGCCCGCCAGGTCGAGGGCCGTGAGCATGTTGGTGTAGCCCAGCTCCGTGGAGAAGGACAGGCCGAACACGTCGAAGGCGCCCACCGGGCGGTGGCTGTCGACGGTGAACTGCGGCACCTTGTGCTCGCGCATCAGTTCTTCGAGGTCGGGCCACACCGAGTAGGTGCGCTCGGCGAGGACGCCCTCGCGCTCGTTGAGCACTTCGTAGAGGATCATGACGCCCTGGTTGGGCAGCCCGACCTCGTAGGCGTCCGGGTACATGAGCGCCCAGCGGACGTCCGCGCTCTCCCACGGCTTGACGGTGGAGTTGAGCTCACCACCGACGTACTGGATGGGCTTCTGCACGTGCGGGAGCAGAGCTTCGAGCTGTGGGAAGACCGACTCGGACATCACGCGACTTTCGTGAAGCGGGCAGGGGGCGACTCTCAAGCGTACCCCGAGGCACGGTCGCCCCCGCCCACATGATCACTTGAGGGCAGCCCGCAGCCGCGGGTCGGCGGCCTTCGCCCACACGTGCGGGAGCTCGCGCTCCAGGCGCTCGGCGAAGGCCTCCTCGCGGGCGTGCAGCAGGCCCCAGGTGAAGGTCGCCTCGCCCGCGTCCTGCGCCCGGACGGCGAGGGCGAAGAGCGCCTCGCGGGACACCACGCTGTCCTGGTGGTCGCCGAGCAGGCTCTGTACGGACTTCGCGGCCTTGGCCAGCCGCTTCGCCGGCTTGCCGAGGGCGGGGCGGGCGGCCTCGGCCGCGTACCGGGCGCGTTTGGCGGCCTTGCGGGCCCCGTGCAGGGCCAGGTCCCGTTCGTGTCCCGGCTCCATGGCCAGGGCCGTCCCGACGCGGCCCGCGAGCCGTGCGTCGTCGTGCAGGACGGCCTTCGGCAGGACGCTGTCGGCGGGCCGGGCGGCGGCCTTGCGCAGCGGCGGGTCGGCCAGCAGCGCCTCGACGCCGTCCAGCAGGGCGGTGTACCAGCCGGCGTCGAGCGCGGCGAGGGCCTGGAGCCGGGTCTCGTGGCGTCGCCCGGTGTCCCAGACCAGCAGCCGGTCGCCGACGGGGCCGAGCCGCAGGGCGGCCGGGACCGCGTCGAGGCGCTCGCGCAGCCGGCCGGCGAGGACCTCCTGGTCGCGGTCGGCCCCGAGTTCGGCGGCCAGTCGGCGCAGCTGCTCGCCGAGCGGGTCGGTGACCTCGCGGTCCAGGACCGCGCGGTAGCTCTTGAAGGCGCTCCGCAGCCGCCGGGTGGCCACGCGCATCTGGTGGACGGCGTCCGGCAGGTCGCGGCGGACGGCGGGGTCGAGCGTGACCAGGGCCTCGTACTGGGTGCGCAGGTACGCGAGGACGTGCGCGCCCGCCGATCCGTCGGCGGGCCCCGGGCGGTCCGGGGCGGCGGGGGCGGCGCCGGTCTCGGCGAGGGCGCGCGCCAGTTTGGAGGGGGCGTCGGAGACCCGGAGCCCGGCCGTGCGGAAGGTGTCCTCGACGGCGTCCAGCAGGGCGGGGTCCGTGCCGTCCGCCAGTTCGACCTCCACCTCGGTCCAGTCGGCGGCGGCGCCGCCGCGTTCGGCGAGGACGGTGTCGGTGGACAGCTCCGCGAGCAGCGCCCCGGCGGCGTCGAGCAGGTGGACCACCTCGCGGGAGGACAGCAGCCGGACCCGGGGGCGCAGCGGTTCGTCCCGCACGCGGGAGCGCAGCAGGGCGGCCAGTTCCTCGGGGACGGTGTCGCCGAGGGGGGCGCGGATCTCGTCGCGGACTCCGGGTGCGACGGGCAGTTTCAGGTGCCAGCCCGCGTCCTCGCCGCCGGTGCGGCGGCGCAGGGTCACCCCGTCGGCGGCGAGCCGGTGTCCGGGGGTGTCGTAGTAGACGGCGTCGAGCTGGACGGTGCCCCGCCCGCTCACGGAGGCGATGCCGGCGGTGCCGGTCAGGTCCGGGAGCCGGTGGCCGCCCCCGGTGCCCGCGCCGGGTCCGTCCTGGGGTGGGCCGTCGGGTCCGCCGTCGGCGTGCGTGAACTCGAATTTGCGCTCGATCTCCCGCTTGGTGTCCGCCATGCACCGAATCTAGTCCGGAACCGGCGGCGGTGGGAGGCCGCCTTCCGCCGAGCGGGCGGTGGCGGCCTCCTCCGCGCGGTCAGGCCGACAGGGGGCGCTGGACCCGGACGGACTGGAGCAGCCCGATCGCGACCCACACGGCGAACATCGACGATCCTCCGTAGGACACGAAGGGCAGCGGGAGCCCGGCCACCGGCATGATGCCGAGGGTCATCCCGATGTTCTCGAAGGCCTGGAAGGCGAACCAGGCGATGATGCCGGCGCACACGACGGTGCCGTAGAGCTCGGTGGTCTCGCGGGCGATCATGCAGGCGCGCCAGAGCACGATCCCGAGCAGGACCAGGATCAGTCCGGCGCCGAGGAAGCCGAGTTCCTCACCGGCCACGGTGAAGACGAAGTCGGTCTGCTGCTCGGGCACGAACTGGCCGGTGGTCTGCGAGCCGTGGAAGAGCCCGGAGCCGGTCAGCCCGCCGGAGCCGATCGCGATGCGCGCCTGGTTGGTGTTGTAGCCGACGCCGGCCGGGTCGAGCTCGGGGTTGGCGAAGGCCGCGAAGCGGTTGATCTGGTACTCGTCGAGGATGCCGAGCTGCCAGATCAGGACGGCCCCGGCGGCGCCTGAGGCCAGCAGGCCGACCACCCAGCGGTTGGAGGCGCCGGAGGCCAGCAGCACGCCGAGCACGATGATGACCATGACCATGACGGAGCCCAGGTCGGGCATCAGCATGACGATGCCCATCGGGGCGGCGGCCAGGCACAGGGCCTTCATCACGGTGCGGTGGTCGGGATGCGCCAGGTCGCCGGCGTCGACCCGGGCGGAGAGCAGCATGGCCATGCCCAGGATGATCGTGATCTTCACGAACTCGGAGGGCTGGAGCGAGAACCCGCCGCCGATCACGATCCACGCGTGGGCGCCGTTGATGGTGGCGCCGAGCGGGGTGAGCACGGCGATGATCAGGACCAGCGAGAGCCCGTAGAGGATCGGCACGACCCCGCGCAGGGTGCGGTGCCCCAGGCAGATGGTGCCGATCATCAGCACGATGCCGATGCCGGTGTTCATGGCGTGGCGCAGGAGGAAGTAGTACGGGTCCCCCTGGTTCAGCGAGGTGCGGTTGCGGGTCGCCGACCACACCAGCAGGGCGCCGATGCCCGACAGGGCGAGCGCGGACAGCAGTATCGGCCAGTCGAGCCGGCGCACGACGGAGTCCCGCGCGGTGAGCTTGGCGACGGGGCCGCGCTGGGGCGCGTACCGGGAGACGGAGAACTTGTTGGCGGTCTGCATCGGGGCCTCAGTCCTGCCTGGCCGCGGGCGGGGCCGGCGGTCCGGCGAGGGCGGGCGGCGCCGAGTCCTCGGGCGACGGCGGCACGTACGGCCTGATCTCCGGGGCGTCGATGGAGCCGTCGGGCTGGATGGTGGGGAGCTTGGCCTCGGGCTTGAGCAGCAGGGCCTTCTTCGGGTCCTGCTTGCCCGCCATGTCGAGGCCGTAGATGGCGTTGTAGACGTTGCGCACGGCGGGACCGGAGGCACCGGAGCCGGTGCCGCCCTGGGAGATCGTCATCACGATCGTGTAGTCCTCGGTGTACGTGGCGAACCAGGAGGTCGTCTGCTTGCCGTAGACCTCGGCGGTGCCGGTCTTGGCGTGCATCGGGATCTCCTTCTGCGGCCAGCCGCCGAAGCGCCAGGCGGCGGTGCCGCGGGTGGCGACGCCTTCCAGGGCCTCGTCGATCTGGTCCCGGGTCTTGGAGGTCATCGGCAGCTTGCCGTGGGCCTGCGGCTTGATCTCCTCGACCTTCTTGCCGTCGGCGCTGATGACGGCCTTGCCGATGGTCGGGTTCCACATGGTGCCGCCGTTGGAGATGGCCGCGTAGATGGTGGCCATCTGGATCGGGGTGACGAGCGTGTCGCCCTGCCCGATGGAGTAGTTGACGGAGTCACCGGCGCGCATGAGGTTGCCTTCGAGGCAGTTCTCGTAGGACAGCAGCTCGATGTAGGTGCCGCCCTTCTTGCCGGTCTTGCACCACTGGTCCTTGTTGGCCTCCCAGAAGTTCTGCTTCCACTGGCGGTCCGGGACGCGGCCCTTCTCCTCGCCGGGGAGGTCGACGTGCGTCTCGGCGCCGAGACCGAACTGGTGGGCGGTCTTGTAGAAGATGTCCGCGGGGTGGGCGATCGGCTTGAGCGCGCCGTCCTTCTGCCACTGCTGGTGGGCGAGGGCGTAGAAGACGGTGTCGCAGGAGACCTCCAGCGCCTGGCCGAGGGTGATGCTGCCGTGGCCCTGGGACTCGAAGTTCTTGAAGACCTGGCCGCCGATGGAGTACGAGCTGGGGCAGGGGTAGTCGCCGTCGAACTTGTACCCCGCGTTGACCGCGGCGGTGGTCGGGATGACCTTGAAGATGGAGCCGGGGGCGGCCTGGCCCTGGATCGCCCGGTTCATCAACGGGACGTTGGACTCCTTGGCGGTCAGCTTGGCGTAGTCCTTGCCGGAGATCCCGCCCACCCACACGTTGGGGTCGTAGGTCGGGTTCGAGGCCATCGCCACGACGCGGCCGGTCTTGGACTCCAGGACGACGATGGCACCGGCATCGGCCTTGTAGGGCACGCCGGTGTTGCGGTCGATCTCCTTGCGCGCCGTGAGCATGGCCTGGTTGAGCTCGTACTCGGCGACGCCCTGCACGCGGGCGTCGATGCTGGTGACCAGGTTGGCGCCGGGGACCGCGGGGTCGTTGGCGGCCTCGCCGATCACCCGGCCGAGGTTGTCCACCTCGTAGCGGGTGACGCCGGCCTTGCCGCGCAGCTGCTTGTCGTAGGTGCGCTCCAGGCCGAAGCGGCCGACCTGGTCCGAGCGCAGGAACGGCGAGTTCGTGTTCTTCGCCTTGACGATCTCGTCGTCGGTGACCGGGGAGAGGTAGCCGAGGACCTGCCCGGTGTTGGCGCCGCCGGGGGCCGGGTAGCGGCGTACGGCGGTGGGCTCGGCGGTGATCCCGGGGAAGTCCTCGGGACGTTCGCGGATCTGCAGGGCCTGCTGGGTGGTGGCCTCCAGGGTCACCGGGATGGGCTGGTACGGGGAGCCGTTCCAGCAGGGCTGCGGGGTCTTGGAGTCGCAGAGGCGGACCTTGTCCATGACGTCCTGCGGCTTCATGTCGAGCACCCCGGCCAGCCGGGTCAGGACGCCCTTGCCCTTGTCCTTTATCTTCATCAGCTCGGTGCGGCTGGCGGAGACGACCAGACGGGTCTCGTTGTCGGCCAGCGGTACGCCGCGGGCGTCGAGGACGGACCCGCGGACGGCGGGCTGGACGACCTGCTGGACGTGGTTGTTCTTGGCCTCGTCGGAGTACTCCTGCCCGTTGCGGATCTGGAGGTACCAGAGCCGGCCGCCCAGGGTGAGCAGCAGGGAGAAGACGAGCACCTGAAGGATGACGAGCCGGATCTGCACCCGGGGGGTGCGTCCGGTCTCCGGAATGTTGGTCACGACTGCTCCCCCGTCACAGCTTCTTGACGCTCTTCACGCCCTTGACGCCCTTTATGCGGCCGGCCCGGCCCGCGCGGCCCCGCGCGCCCCTCAGGCGCAGGCCGCCGCGCTGGCTGCCGATGCGCAGCCCCGTCCCGCCGGCCAGCCAGCCGGAGGAGACGTCCTTGCCCTGGGGCGGTCCCCCGCCCGCTTCGACGGCCATCGGGTCGTTCTCCGCGCGCCGGGCCAGGGCCATGATGAACGGCACCGTGAAGGGCGCGAGCAGCAGGTCGTAGAGGGTGGCGGTGAACAGCAGCCCCGCCAGGCCCACGTGCCGGGCGGCGGTGTCCCCGACGAGGGCGCCCACGCCCGCGTACAGGAGGGTGGAGCCGATCGCGGCGGCGACGACGGTGAGCATCGGCCCCCAGGCGGAGCGGAAGCGCCCGTTGTCGGGGCGCACGAGGCCCACCAGGTAGCCGATCAGGCACAGCACGAGCGCGTAGCGCCCGGCGGCGTGGTCGGCGGGCGGGGCCAGGTCGGCGAGCAGTCCGGCGCCGAAGCCGATGAGGACCCCGCCGACGGGCCCGTAGACCAGGGCGAGGGCGACCACCGTCAGCAGGACGAGGTCGGGGACGGCTCCGGGCAGCTGGAGCCGCCCGAGGACGGTGACCTGGACGACGAGCGCGACGGCGACGAGCGTGCCCGAGAGCAGGATCCGGTTGAAACGCATGGTGGTCGGCTCCTACTCGTCGGCCGGCTTGCCGGGAACACCGGCGGACGCGGACGGGGTGACCGTGACGGTGACCGTCGGGGTGGGCTTGGGGGCCTCGGGCTTGGGCGGCAGGACGGTGTCGCGCGGGTCCTCGCGCGGGGGCATGACGACGACGCCGACGATGTCCAGGCGGGAGAACCCGACGAACGGCCGCACCCACACGGTGCGCGTCAGGTCGCCGCGCGAGGGGTCGACCTTGACGACCTCGCCGATGGGGACCCCGGGCACGAAGGGCTTGTTGCCGCGCGAGCCGAAGGTGACGAGCCGGTCGCCCGGGTTCACCTTGGCCTTGCCGTTGAGCATCTGCACGGACAGGGCGCGGTCGCCCTGACCGGTGGCGAAGCCGAGTTCGCCGGTCTTCTCCAGCCGGGTGCCGACGGTGAAGTCGGGGTCGTTGGCGAGGACCACGGTGGCGGTGTCGGGACCGACCGTGGTGACCCGGCCGACGAGGCCGTCGCCGTTGAGCACCGTCATGTCGCGCTCGATGCCGTCCTTGCTGCCCGCGTCGATGGTGACCGTCCAGGAGAAGCCCTGGGCCGCTCCTATGCCGATGACCTCGGCGCCCTTGATCCCGTACTGGCCCGCGCCGGCCCGCTTGAGCATCTCGTCGAGCTCGCGGATCCGGCTGCGGGTCTGGTCGTCGCTGCCCAGCTTGGCCTTGAGCGCGGTGTTCTCGCGCTCCAGCGTCGCGATCCGGTTGTGGCGCTCACCGGAGTCGCGGACCGCCCCTATGGCGTTGGCGACCGGGTCCACCCCGGTCGCCATGCCCTTCTCGACGGGGCCGAAGACCGCTGCGGCGGCCTGCCGGGCGCCATCGACCGGCGACTCCTCACCCGCTCTGATGTCCACCGTGATCAAAGCGAACGCGATGGCGATCAGCAGCACCAGGAGCAGCCGGCTCTCTCGTGTGTCCCTCACGTGTGGAGGCCGTGCCTTCCTCGTAGAAACCCATGCGGCGGAGCCGCTCCGGTGGAGCCGGGGCACGCACCGGACTGTGCCTGTATATCAACGATCCGCCGCACGGGCGCGCTAGCACCCGTACGGCGGATCCTTGTGTTCCGCATGCCCCGTTCGCGGGGTTTCGGTCAACGCCGGGGCTGGGCGTCCAGGACCTGCTGGAGGGCTTCGAACTCCTCCACGCACTTGCCGGAGCCGAGGGCCACGGAGTCGAGGGGGTCCTCCGCGATGTGGATCGGCATGCCCGTCTCGCGGCGCAGCCGCTCGTCGAGCCCGCGCAGCAGCGCACCGCCGCCGGTGAGCACGATGCCTCGGTCCATGATGTCGCCGGAGAGCTCCGGCGGGCACTTGTCGAGGGTCGTCTTGACGGCGTCGACGATCGCGTTGACCGGCTCCTCGATCGCCTTGCGGACCTCGGCGGCCGAGATCACCACGGTCTTCGGCAGCCCGGACACCAGGTCCCGGCCGCGGATCTCGGTGTGCTCGTCCTTGTCGAGGTCGTACGCCGACCCGATCGTGATCTTGATCTGCTCGGCGGTGCGCTCGCCGAGGAGGAGCGAGTACTCCTTCTTGATGTGCTGGATGATCGCGTTGTCGAGCTCGTCGCCGGCCACCCGGATGGACTGCGCCGTGACGATTCCGCCGAGGGAGATGACGGCGACCTCGGTGGTGCCGCCGCCGATGTCCACGACCATGTTGCCGGTGGCCTCGTGGACGGGCAGGCCCGAGCCGATGGCGGCGGCCATGGGCTCTTCGATGATGTGCACCTGGCGGGCGCCGGCCTGCGTGGACGCCTCGATGACCGCGCGGCGCTCCACTCCGGTGATGCCGGAGGGCACGCAGACCACCACGCGCGGACGCGCCAGGTACCGGCGCTTGTGGATCTTGAGGATGAAGTACCGGAGCATCCGCTCGGTGATCTCGAAGTCGGCGATCACGCCGTCCTTGAGGGGCCTGACGGCGACGATGTTGCCGGGCGTCCGGCCGATCATCTTCTTCGCCTCGGAACCGACCGCCAGGATGCCACCGGTGTTCGTGTTGATGGCGACCACGGACGGCTCGTTCAGGACGATTCCCCGGCCCCTCACGTACACCAGCGTGTTGGCGGTCCCGAGGTCGATCGCCATGTCACGGCCGATGAACGACATGTTGTTCCCCTTGTTCCCCATGAGGAGCGTCTGGCCTTCCAGTTGATAGCGGCTGCTGTCAGGTCGGCGAGGTGGGTGTGTGGGTGGAGGCCCCATCGTAGTGCCGCAAGTACGGACATCGCGCGACGGGACTCCGGCAATCCCGCCGGAACGGATACCCGCCCCCTAGTGGTGACGTCGTGTCCTGTCCAGGCGTTCCCGCTCGGCGCCCGCAATACCGAAGGGCGACCGAAATTACTTCGGTCGCCCCAGGTCATGAGCGCTATATGGCTGATGTCTCGTCAGGAAAGAGTGTTCAGAGAGCGGGGAAGAACAGCTTCAGCTCCCGCTCCGCGGACTCCTCGGAATCCGAGGCGTGGACCAGGTTCTCCCGGGTGATGCTGCCGAAGTCGCCCCGGATGGAACCGGGCGCCGCGGCGATCGGGTCGGTGGGTCCGGTCAGCTGGCGGACGCCCTCGATCACGCGTTCCCCTTCGACCACCAGGGCGACGACCGGACCGCTGGACATGAAGCCCATGAGCGGCTCGTAGAAGGGCCGGCCCACGTGCTCGGCGTAGTGCTGCTCCAGGATGCTCCGGTCGAGCGTGCGCAGCTCCAGCGCGGGGATGGTCCAGCCGGCCTTCCGCTCGATGCGGCCGATGATCTCGCCGATCAGCCCGCGCCGGACGGCGTCGGGCTTGAGCAGGACGAGCGTGCGCTGGGTCATGGTGCTAACTCCTTGCGGCATACGGGTGCGGTAGGGCGAATCTACAGGGCCGTTACGGGGAACCGTCACGCAGCGTCAGGAGCGGCGGCCTCCGCCTGGGCGGCCCACCGCGCCTTGGCCGCGTCGATCTTCCGGCCGTAGTGCACCGAGCACCACCACAGGCCCGCGAAGACCGCGCCCAGGAAGAACATCGTCGGCACCACGAAGCCGCTCGCGATCAGGCCGATCTGCAGCGCCCAGCCGAGCGGCACCGCGCCGGGACGCGAGAGCATCCCGCACAACAGCACCGACAGCAGCATGACGACGCCGCAGACCGTCCACACCTGGGCCTGGGTCAGGTCCGGGTCCTTCATGGCCACCAGGCCCGCGAAGCCGACGACGAAGAATTCACCGATCAGCGTGCTCGCGCAGAGCGTGCGCATCGATCCCTCAGCCCCTCTTGAACAGCAGGCGGGCCTCGCCCACCGTGATCACGGAACCGGTCACCAGCACTCCGGCCCCACCGTATTCGGCCTCTTCCTCCGCCAGGGTGACGGCCGCCTCCAGGGCGTCGTCCAGCCTCGGCTCGACCTGCACCCGCTCCGCGCCGAAGACCTCGACCGCGACGGCCGCCAGCTCGTCCGCGCCCATGGCCCGGTGACTGGTGTTCTCCGTGACGACGACCTCCGCGAAGATCGGCTCGAAGGCCTCCAGGACGCCCCTGACGTCCTTGCCCTCGCTCGCCGCCACCACGCCGATCAGCCGGCTGAAGCCGAAGGCCTCGGTGACGGCCTCCGCCGTCACCCGCGCCCCGGCCGGATTGTGCGCGGCGTCCAGGATCACCGTCGGGCTGCGGCGCACGACCTCCATGCGGCCCGGCGAGGTCACCGAGGCGAAGGCCCGGCGCACCGTGTCCGCGTCCAGCTCCCGCGCGTGCTCCCCGCCGACACCGAAGAAGGCCTCGACGGCCGCCAGCGCCACCGCCGCGTTGTGCGCCATGTGCGCGCCGTACAGCGGCAGGAAGATGCCGTCGTACTCGCCGCCCACCCCGCGCAGGGTCAGCATCTGGCCGCCGACCGCCACCTCGCGGGAGACGACCCCGAACTCCATGCCCTCGCGGGCCACCGTCGCGTCCACCTCGACGGCCTTCTTCAGCAGCACCTGCGCCGCGTCCACCGGCTGCTGCGCCAGGATCACGGTGGCGCCCTGCTTGATGACGCCGCCCTTCTCCTGGGCGATCTCACCGGGCGTGGAGCCGAGCCGGTCCGTGTGGTCGAGGCTGATCGGGGTGATCACCGCGACCGTCCCGTCGATCACGTTGGTGGCGTCCCAGGTACCGCCCATGCCGACCTCGACGACCGCCGCGTCGACGGGAGCGTCCGCGAAGGCCGCGTACGCCATCCCGGTGAGCACCTCGAAGAACGACAGCCGGTACTCCTCGGCGGCGTCGACCATCTCCACGTACGGCTTGACGTCGTGGTACGTCTCCACGAACCGCTCGGCGTCGATCGGCGCCCCGTCCAGGCTGATCCGCTCCGTCACCGACTGCACGTGCGGGCTGGTGTAGCGGCCCGTGCGCAGCTCGAAGGCGTTCAGCAGGGCCTCGATCATGCGGGCCGTGCTGGTCTTGCCGTTGGTGCCGGTGATGTGGATGGACGGGTACGCGCGCTGCGGCTCGCCCAGGACGTCCATCAGCGCGGCGATGCGGCTGACGGAAGGCTCCAGCTTGGTCTCGCCCCAGCGGGTGCCGAGCTCCTGCTCCACCTCCTGGAGCGCCTTCGCCACCTCCGGGTCCTGGGGGCGCGAGGGCACCGGATCACCCGTGGGCGGCCCGGCCTGGGCGCGCAGGGTGCGGCTGCCGGCCTCGATCACCGCCAGGTCGGGGTCGCGGTCGGACTCTTGCGCCACTATCTGGTCGAACTCGTCGAAGGAGTCGTCGAGGTGGTCGACGCCGTCACGGTCGGGGATCTCGGGCTGCTGCTCACTCACGGACCCCAGTCTACGGACGAGGGCCCCCGGGACTTTCGGCCCGGCCGTTTCGGGACCATCGGCGACGAAAGCGACCGGATCGTTATGCAAGCCTTGCGGGCAGGAGATTGGGGAACAAATGCCGCAGGCCAGCGCCAACAAGACAGCTTCCAGCCGCGACATAGGCATCGACCTGGGGACCGCGAACACCCTCGTCTACGCCCGCGGGCACGGGATCGTCCTCAATGAGCCGTCCGTGGTCGCGGTCAAGGCGGGGACGACCACCGCGCTCGCCGTCGGCACCGAAGCCAAACAGACCATCGGCCGCACCCCGGGCTCCATCACCGCGATCCGCCCCCTCAAGGACGGGGTGATCTGCGACTACGAGGCGGCCGAGGCGATGATCCGGCACTTCGTCCGCAAGGCCGTGCCCGGCCGGCGGCCCCGCACCCGGATGGTGATCTGCGTGCCCTCCGGGGTGACCCCGGTCGAGCGGCGGGCCATCGTCCACGCCTCCACCCGGGCCGGCGCCAAGGCCGTCCACCTGATCGAGGAGCCGATGGCGGCCGCGATCGGTGCCGGACTGCCCGTCGCCGAGGCGCGCGGATCGATGGTCGTCGACATCGGCGGCGGCACCTGCGAGGTCGCCGTCATCTCCCTCGGCGGGATCGTCACCTCCCAGTCGCTGCGCGTCGGCGGGGACCGGCTGGACGCGGCGATCACGGACTGGGTGCGCAAGGAGCACGCCCTGCTCATCGGAGAACGCACCGCCGAGGACATCAAGATCGGCATCGGCTCGGCGTGGCCCGTCCCGGACCGGCCCGAACTGGAGACCCGCACCTTCACCGTGCGCGGCCGCGAGAAGGTCGGCGGCATGCCGAAGACGCTGGAGCTGACCGCCCCGGACGTGCGGGCCGCCCTGGACGAACCGGTCGAGGCGATCATCGCCGCCGTCCGCACCACCCTGGAGGAATGCCCGCCCGAACTCTCCGGGGACGTGATGCAGCACGGCATCGTCCTCACCGGCGGCGGCGCCCTCCTGCCCGGCCTCGACCTGCGCATCGCCTCCGCGACGGGCATCCCGGTCTTCGTCGCGGACGCCCCCCTGGACTGCGTGGCCCTCGGCTCCGGCAAGTGCGTGGAGGACCTGGACACGATGAACAGCCTGTTCAAGGCCTAGGGCGCGGCCTAGCCGCGCGGGAGGGTCGCCACCACCAGGTACGCGTCCTCGGTGCGGGTCGCCGTCAGCGTGCCGCCCAGGCTGCGCACGCGCTCGGCCATGCTCGCCGTGCCCGAGCCCGCCGAGACCGGGGCCCGGCCCGGGCCGCGGGCCGGGAGCGCGTTGCCGACCGCGATCCGCAGCTGGGCCCCCTCCACCCGGATCGCCACATCGATGGTCTCGCCGTGCGCGTGCTTGGCGGCGTTCGTCAGGCACTCCTGCACCACCCGGTACACCGCGGCCTGCCGCAGCGGCGACAGCGCCTGCGCGCCCGGGTCCATGGCCAGCCGGACCGGCGAACCGGCCCGCCCGCTCTCCCGCGCGAGCTCCGCCAGCCCCTCCACGCCCGGGGTCGCGGTCCGCTCCCCGCGCTGCACGATGATCTCGTTGAGCACCAGGTGCGCCCGCCGCGCGGTGTCGGCCAGCTCCTCGAAGTCCTTCGCGTACGCCGTCTCGCGCGCCCGCACCGACAGCACCTCGGAGCGCACCGTGAGCAGGGTCAGCTCCCTTCCGACGAAGTCGTGCACGTCCCGGGCGACGGAGGTGCGCTCCTGCTGGACCGCGTTCAGCACCGCCGACTCGGCCCGCCGGGCCTCCAGCTCGCGCACCAGGTCGTGCCGGTAGGCGGCTATCCCGACGGCCGAGGCGAGCACCCCGATCGGCACCACCAGGCTGAGGAAGGAGCTGAGCGTCTCCGCCCGCGGCTCGGGCCAGCCCGGCAGGCTGAAGACCGCGAGCGCGAAGGCCACGTAGCCCAGGGTGGCGAGGATCCCGGCCCGACGGCCCCGGTAGCGCCCGACGGAGTACAGGGCGAACTGGATCAGGGTCAGCTCGTGCAGCCAGCCGATGAACAGCAGCGAGGTCGCGTACGCCAGCCACGGCATCCGGCGGCGCAGGAGCAGGGTCGAGCAGCCCAGGGTGAGCACGACGGCCGCCGACGGGCCGTTCAGCGAATTGTCGGCGGCGGCCAGGCCCGGCAGGTCCAGCGCCATCAGGGCCAGACAGCCCAGGGCGGTGAACACGTCCTGCGCCCGCGGTGAACCGGCCCAGCGCTCCGTGAGCCGCCGTCCGGCGGCCACGACCCGGTGGACCGCCGAGCGGGCGGGCTTCGCGTGCATGCCCCCCATCATCCGTGCTCGGCGGCCGGGATCGGATCCGCGAGACGGACATATGAAGTGATATGCGGCACTAAGGATGGCTTCGGGCAGGGCCGTCCGGCCCTGCCCCCCGTGACCTTCCGCCCTGCCGGAGCCCGCACGGGCCGCCGTAGCGTCGGGGAAATGACCACCGAGACGCCGGCGACAGGGGGCGACGGGCCCGCCGCCCCCGCGAGCGGCCGCCGCACCGGACTGCTCCTCCTCGTCGGCGGCCTGACCGGCGCCCTCGCCTCCGGTGTGCTCACCCACGACCGCCTGCGCAGCCTGGAAGACCCCCTCTTCTCCCCCGGCTGCAACATCAACGCGGTGCTGAGCTGCGGCGACGTGATGACCACCTGGCAGGGCAACCTGCTGGGCTTCCCCAACATGCTGCTGGGCCTCGCCGGCTTCGGCGCGCTCGCGGCCCTCGGCCTGGCGCTGGTGTGCGGGGCGGCGTTCCCGCGCCGGCTGTGGCAGGTGCTGTGGGCGGGACTGGCCGCGGGCTTCGCCTTCACCGTGTGGCTGATCGGTCAGTGCCTGTACGTCATCGGCGCCCTGTGCCCCTGGTGCGCGGCCGTCTGGGCGGTGATGATCCCGCTGTTCTGGTACGTCACCCGCCACCTGTCCCGCCCCGGCTCCCCGCTGCGGGCCCTCCCCCACTGGCTGGTGCCGGTCACCCTGTACGCGGCGGTGGCCGTGCTGGTCCTGGAGCGCTTCGGGTCCCGGCTGCTGTGACCACGGATGAGCCCCCCACCGCCGGCCGGCGGTGGGGGGCTCATCCGTACGGGCGACGCGGTTACGCGGCGGGCAGCGCGTCCAGCTGGGCCTGGATCCGCGCGATGTCGGTCTCGGCCTTGGCCAGCCGGCCCTTGATCTTGTCCACGACGTTGTCGGGGGCCTTGGCCAGGAAGGCCTCGTTCCCCAGCTTCGCCACGGCCTGCTGCTTCTCCTTCTCGGCGGCCGCCAGGTCCTTGCTCAGGCGCTTGCGCTCGGCGGCCACGTCGATGGTGCCGGACAGGTCCAGCGCGACGGTGGCGCCGGCCACCGGCAGGGTCGCCGTGGCGTGGAACTCCTCGCCCTCCGGCTGGAGCCGCAGCAGCTGGCGGATCGCGGCCTCGTGCGCGGCGAGCGCGGTACCGGCCAGGTCCAGGCGGGCCGGGACCTTCTGGCCGGGCTGCAGCCCCTGGTCGGCGCGGAAGCGGCGGACCTCGGTGACGACGGCCTGGAGGTTCTCGATCTCCGTCTCGGCGGCCTCGTCGCGGAAGCCGCTGTCCTTAGGCCACGCGGCGACGACGAGGGACTCGCCGCCGGTCAGCGTGGTCCACAGGGTCTCGGTGACGAAGGGGACCACCGGGTGCAGCAGGCGCAGCGTGGTGTCCAGGACCTCGCCGAGCACCCGGCCGGAGACCTCGGCGCCCTCGCCGCCCGCGAAGAAGGTGGTCTTCGAGAGCTCGACGTACCAGTCGAAGACCTCGTCCCACGCGAAGTGGTAGAGGGCCTCGCTGAGCTTCGAGAACTGGAAGTCCTCGTAGTACGCGTCGACCTGCGCGACCGTCTTGTTCAGCCGGGACAGGATCCAGCGGTCGGTCGCCGACATCTTCTCGACCGGGGGCAGCTCGCCCTCGATCGTGGCGCCGTTCATCAGCGCGAAGCGGGTGGCGTTCCAGATCTTGTTGGCGAAGTTCCGGGAGGCCTGGACCCAGTCCTCGCCGATCGGCACGTCGGTGCCGGGGTTGGCGCCCTTGGCCAGGGTGAAGCGGACGGCGTCGGAGCCGTACTTGTCCATCCAGTCCAGCGGGTCGACGACGTTGCCGAAGGACTTCGACATCTTCTTGCCGCGCTCGTCACGGACGAGGCCGGTGAGGGCGATCGTCTTGAAGGGCGGCTCGCCGTCCATGGCGTAGAGGCCGAACATCATCATCCGGGCGACCCAGAAGAAGATGATGTCGTGGCCGGTGACCAGGACGTCGGTGGAGTAGAACTTCTCCAGGTCCGGGGTCTTCTCCGGCCAGCCGAGCGTGGAGAACGGCCACAGGCCCGAGGAGAACCAGGTGTCGAGGACGTCGGTGTCCTGGGTCCAGCCCTCGCCCGTGGGGGCCTCGTCGTCGGGTCCGACGCACAGGACCTCGCCGTCCGGGCCGTACCAGACGGGGATGCGGTGGCCCCACCACAGCTGGCGCGAGATGCACCAGTCGTTGAGGTTGTCGACCCAGTCGAAGTAGCGCTTCTCCATCTCCTGCGGGTGGATCGCGACGCGGCCGTCGCGGACCGCGTCACCGGCGGCCTTGGCGAGGGTGTCGACCTTGACCCACCACTGGAGGGACAGGCGGGGCTCGACGGTGGTGCGGCAGCGCGAGCAGTGCCCGACGGAGTGCAGGTACGGGCGCTTCTCGGCGACGATGCGGCCCTGCTCGCGCAGGGCGCCGACGATCGCGGAACGCGCCTCGAAGCGGTCCAGGCCGAGGAAGGGGCCGTGGACGGTGATGACGCCGTGCTCGTCCATGACCGTCATGTTCGGCAGGCCGTGGCGCTGCCCGATCGCGAAGTCGTTCGGGTCGTGCGCCGGGGTCACCTTGACGCAGCCGGTGCCGAACTCGGGGTCGACGTGCGTGTCGGCGACGACCGGGATGGAGCGGTCGGTGAGCGGCAGCTTGATGAGCTTGCCGACCAGGTGGCGGTAGCGCTCGTCGTCGGGGTGGACGGCGATGGCCGTGTCACCGAGCATCGTCTCCGCGCGGGTGGTCGCGACGACGAGGGTGTCCTCGCCCTCCCCGTACGTGATGGAGACGAGCTCGCCCGCGTCCTCCTGGTATTCCACCTCGATGTCGGAGATGGCCGTCAGACAGCGCGGGCACCAGTTGATGATGCGCTCGGCGCGGTAGATGAGCCCGTCGTCGAAGAGCTTCTTGAAGATCGTCTGGACGGCCTTGGACAGCCCCTCGTCCATGGTGAACCGCTCGCGCGACCAGTCGACGCCGTCGCCGAGGCGGCGCATCTGGCCGAGGATCTTGCCGCCGTACTCTTCCTTCCACTGCCAGACGCGCTCGACGAACTCCTCGCGGCCCAGGTCGTGGCGGGACTTGCCCTCCTCGGCGAGCTGCTGCTCGACCTTGTTCTGGGTGGCGATGCCGGCGTGGTCCATGCCGGGCAGCCACAGCGACTCGTAGCCCTGCATCCGCTTGCGGCGGGTCAGGGCGTCCATGAGCGTGTGCTGGAAGGCGTGGCCCAGGTGCAGGGAGCCGGTGACGTTCGGCGGCGGGATGACGATGGTGTACGCGGGCTTCTCGCTCGCCGGATCGGCCGTGAAGTAGCCACGCTCCACCCAGCGCTCGTAGAGCTTCCCCTCTACCTCGGCCGGCGCGTACTGGGTCGGCAGTTCGGAGGTGGGGGCACTGGGTGTCTGCGTGTTCTCGGTCACGGAGCACAGGATACGGGGGGCGCCGCCCCCGTCACGAATCAATACCACCGCGGCCGCTCTCGTTGACCTCGGCCGATCCGGCGCCGTCTCATCCCCGTGTCCGTCGTCTACGCCGACCAGGACGGGACCGCCCGGCTGGTGGTCGGCGGCGCCGCCGGACGCTTCGACGACGCGGACCCGGGCGCCGCGGTCACCTCCGGCCTGACGTCGATGGGCGTCGAGGAGGCGGAGATCACCGAGCAGGACGCCGGAACTCCCACGGGCGGCGCCATGCGCTGCGGGCCGGTCGTTCCCTGGTGACGGTCACCGTCCCGGCCGAGAACGGCCCCGTCCCGCTGCCCGAGCTCGCGCAGCGCGCCCGGGAGCTGCGGGGTGCCATGGAGGTCGCGGCGGGGTCGTAGTTCGGTAACGCCTGGGACCCCGCCGCCCCGGCCGGGGCGGGCTTCCGCCAGGATGTGAGGAACGGATAAGAAACCTCACAGGGGGACGCGGGATGAGTTACGACCAGCCAGGACCGTACGGGCAGCAGCCGCAGCAGCCGGGTCCCTACGGGCAGCAGCCCCCGCCCCCGAACCCGTACGGCCAGCCCGCCCCCCAGCCGGGCTACGGCTACCCCCAGCAGGCCCCGCCGCCGCCCCCGCCGGCCTACCCCCAGCAGGGCGGCTACCCCCAGCAGGGCGGCTACCCCCAGCAGGGCGGCTACGCACAGCCCCCGCAGCCGCCCCAGCCCGCGTACGGCTACCAGCAGCCCCAGCAGCCCCCGTACGGCGGCCCGCCCGCGCAGCAGCCCCCGAAGAAGTCGAAGGCGGGCGTCGTGATCGCCGTCGTCGTGGCGGTGGCGGTCATCGCGGGCGGCGGCTGGTACTTCCTGAAGGGCGACGGCTCGGGCGGCTCGGTCTCCGACGCCACCAAGGGCTACAAGCTCACCTTCGCCGCCTCGGTCGACGCCTACCAGAAGCAGCCCGACACCGCCGGGGCCCCTTCGTCCGACGCCCCGCTGACGGGCGACAAGAAGACCAAGGCGGAGGCGCTCGGCGTGCAGAACGCCCACAGCGCGACCGCCAAGTACCAGGCCGGCACGGACCCGAAGAGCAAGGCGCTCTCCGCCAACGGCCTCTGGGGAGACGTCGCCGACCCGGCGAAGGCGGTCGACACCTACTACGCGGGCATCGGCCAGAACAACGGCGAGACCGAGAAGCTCGGCTTCAAGTACGAACTGGTCGGCACGCCCAAGGAATTCAGCCCCGCCGGGTTCAAGGGCGGCGTCATGAAGTGCGCCAACGTCAAGCTGGTCAACGTCAAGCCCTCCACCACGGGCAAGGAGCCCAAGGAGATCCTGGTCCCGTCCTGCGCCTGGGGCGACCACTCGACCCTGGTCGGGATCACCGTCCTCGACCCGGCGGCCATCCTCCTCGGCGGCCCCAGCGGCTCCCTCGACGAGGTGGCCGCGCTGGCCGCGAAGCTCTACGCGACCTCCCGCACCAAGGCCTGATCCGGCAGCGGCACCACGCAGAAGGGGCGCCCCCGGCGGGGGCGCCCCTTCTCTCGCGTATCGCGTACCGCTACGCCGACTTCTCGTGCGGGCCCTGGTCCTTCGGGACGATGCGGGGCACCAGCGTCGGGTTGACGTTGGAGCGGACCACGTCCGGGGTGATGACCACGCGGGCCACGTCCTTGCGGGACGGGACCTCGTACATCACCGACATCAGGACCTCTTCCATGATGGCGCGCAGGCCGCGCGCGCCGGTCTGGCGCAGGATCGCCTGGTCCGCGATGGCTTCGAGCGCCTCGCGCTCGAAGTCCAGCTCGACGCCGTCGAGTTCGAACAGCCGCTGGTACTGCTTCACCAGCGCGTTGCGCGGCTCGATGAGGATCTGCAGCAGTGCCTCGCGGTCGAGGTTGTGCACCGAGGTCAGGACGGGCAGCCGGCCGATGAACTCGGGGATCATCCCGAACTTCACCAGGTCCTCCGGCATGACCTCCTGGAACTGGTTGCTCTCCTCGATCTCCCGCTTCGACCGGATCGTCGCCGCGAAGCCGATGCCCTTGGCTCCGGCCCGCGACTCGATGATCTTCTCCAGGCCGGCGAACGCGCCGCCCACGATGAAGAGCACGTTCGTCGTGTCGATCTGGATGAACTCCTGGTGCGGGTGCTTGCGCCCGCCCTGCGGCGGCACCGAGGCCGTCGTGCCTTCCAGGATCTTCAGGAGGGCCTGCTGGACGCCCTCGCCCGAAACGTCGCGCGTGATCGACGGGTTCTCGCTCTTGCGGGCGACCTTGTCGATCTCGTCGATGTAGATGATCCCGGTCTCGGCCTTCTTGACGTCGTAGTCAGCGGCCTGGATCAGCTTCAGCAGGATGTTCTCGACGTCCTCGCCGACGTAGCCCGCCTCCGTCAGCGCCGTCGCGTCGGCGATGGCGAACGGGACGTTCAGCATGCGCGCGAGGGTCTGCGCCAGGAGGGTCTTGCCGGAGCCCGTGGGCCCCAGCAGCAGGATGTTGGACTTCGCGAGTTCGATCGCGTCGTCCCGACCCTGCGCGCCGCCGTTCTCGCCGGCCTGGACGCGCTTGTAGTGGTTGTAGACCGCTACCGAGAGCGCCTTCTTCGCCGGCTCCTGGCCGACGACGTAGCTCTCCAGGAACTCGTAGATCTCACGGGGCTTGGGGAGTTCCTCCCACCGGACCTCGGAGGTCTCCGCGAGCTCCTCTTCGATGATCTCGTTGCAGAGGTCGATGCACTCGTCGCAGATGTACACACCGGGTCCTGCGATGAGCTTCTTCACCTGCTTCTGGCTCTTTCCGCAGAACGAGCACTTGAGCAGGTCGCCGCCGTCACCGATGCGTGCCACGAGGTGCTTCCCCTTCGCCTGGGAGACGCTTGGTTCAGCGACTCCTGGTGCCTCATATCCGACGGTACCTTGCCGGGGGCCCCGAGCGGGGCCCCCTTGACGTGGTTCACATCGCCGAATCCGGCGAAGTGTCCACGCCAACTGCCGGCAAGGATCAGGCCGCGTTCATCTTGCGGGTGGAGACGACCTGGTCGATCAGGCCGTATGCCAGCGCGTCCTCGGCCGTGAGGATCTTGTCGCGCTCGATGTCCTCGCGGATCTTGTCGATCGGCGTCGTCGAGTGCTTGGCCAGCATGCTCTCCAGCTGGTCGCGCATGCGCAGGATCTCGTTGGCCGCGATCTCCAGGTCGGAGAGCTGCTCGCGGCCGGTACCGCCCGAGGGCTGGTGGATCAGCACGCGGGCGTTCGGCAGCGCCAGGCGCTTGCCGGGGGTGCCGGCGGCGAGCAGGACCGCGGCGGCGGAGGCCGCCTGGCCCATGCAGACCGTCGAGACGTCCGGCTTGACGAACTGCATCGTGTCGTAGATCGCCGTCAGCGCGGTGAAGGAGCCGCCGGGGCTGTTGATGTAGATCGAGATGTCGCGGTCCGGGTCCATCGACTCCAGGCACAGCAGCTGCGCCATGACGTCGTTGGCGGAGGCGTCGTCGATCTGCACTCCGAGGAAGATGATGCGCTCCTCGAAGAGCTTCGCGTACGGGTCGTACTCGCGCACGCCCTGCGAGGTGCGCTCGACGAAGCGCGGGATGACGTAGCGGTTGTCCACCTGCGGGCCGGAGTAGAGGCCGCTCGCGGAGAAGCTCGCGGAGAAGTTGTTCTGCATCTGGGTGTTCACCATCCTGGTGGCGTTCTGCGGGCTGAGGTTGCCTGGGCCGTGCGGGCGGGCGTACGGGACTTCGTGCGCCGGGGCCGGGATCAGGCCCCGGTGCCGCCGCCGCCGGGGACCAGGGACGCGGCGGAGATGATCTCGTCGATCAGGCCGTACGCCTTGGCCTCCTCGGCCGTGAACCAGCGGTCGCGGTCGCCGTCGCGGATGATCGCCTCCACGGTCTGGCCCGAGTGGTGCGCGGTGATCTCAGCCATGCGCTGCTTGGTGCGCAGCAGGTACTGGGCCTGGATCTTGATGTCCGAGGCGGTGCCGCCGATGCCGGCGGAGCCCTGGTGCATCAGGATGTCGGTGTTCGGCAGGGAGAAGCGCTTGCCCGCCGTGCCGCCGGTGAGCAGGAACTGGCCCATGGAGGCGGCCATGCCCATGCCGATGGTGACGACGTCGTTCGGGATGTACTGCATGGTGTCGTAGACCGCCATGCCCGCCGTCACCGAACCACCGGGGCTGTTGATGTACAGGTAGATGTCCTTCTCCGGCTCGGCGGCCAGGAGCAGGAGCTGCGCCGTGATCTTGTTCGCGATGTCGTCGTCGACCTGCTGGCCGAGGAAGATGATGCGCTCGCCGAGCAGCCGGTTGTAGACATGGTCGCCGAGGCCGCCACCGATGGACGGCTCACCCGCGGCGTAAGGCTTCAGATTCGTCACGTATCCACCTGCTCGTCTCCGACGGCCACATGCCGTCTCAGCGTCTCGTTCTGGGGCGCGGACCTACCGGTGGGGCGATGCCCTCCGGCTTCGGGTACTCCCGTGCCCTCGTATTCATGGACCCTAACGCGCAGGTAGGACAACGCCATCCCGCTTCCCGAACTGTTCGCTCGGAGCGCAAGGTAACCGCCCCCTGCGGGGAGGGTCACCGGGCCACGGGAAAGGGCCCGGACGCGGATGCGTCCGGGCCCTTCACGGCACTGCTCCAGGGCCTGGGCCCGGGGTGTTACTTGGCCTCGTCGGCCGGGGTCTCGTCGGCCTCGGCGGCGGCCGGAGCCGCGGTCTCGTCCTCGTCCTCGTCGGACAGGTCGATGACCTCACCGTTGGTGTCGACGACCTTGGCCTTCTCGACGACGACCGCGAGGGCCTTGCCGCGGGCGACCTCGCCGACGAGCATCGGGACCTGGCCACCCTCGACGACGGCCTGGGCGAACTGGTCCGGGGACATGCCCGAGGACTGCGCGCGGCGCATGAGGTGCTCGGTGAGCTCCTCCTGGTTGACGCCCAGCTTCTCCTTGTTGACCAGGGCGTCCAGCAGGAACTGGGTCTTGATGCCCTTGACGGCCTGCTCGGTGGTCTCGGCGTCGAACTCCTCGACCGTCTTGCCCTGGATCTCGAGGAACTTCTCGATGTCGAGGCCCATCTGGCCGAGCTGGTGGTGCTCCAGGTTGTGCTTGCGGGTCTGGACCTCGTCCGCGAGCAGCTTCTCGGGGACCGGGATCTCCGCGAGCTCCAGGAACTTCTCCAGGACGCGCTCCTGGGCCTGGGTGGCCTGGTCGTACTGCTTCATGTTCTCGAGGCGCTTGCGGCTGTCCGCCTTGAGCTCCTCGAGGCTGTCGAACTCGCTCGCCATCTGGGCGAACTCGTCGTCCAGCTCCGGCAGCTCGCGGGCGGAGACCTTGGTGACCTTGACGGTGACCTCGGCGTCCTTGCCCTCGGCGGAGCCGCCCTTCAGCTGGGAGGTGAAGGTGGCCTCGCCACCGGCCTCCAGGCCCGTGACGGCCTCGTCGATGCCGTCGAGCAGCTCGCCCGAGCCGATGGTGTAGGAGACGTCGCTGGCGACACCGTCCTCCAGCACCTCTCCGTCGACCTTGGCCTCCAGGTCGATCGTGACGACGTCGCCGTCCTGGGCGGCGCGCTCGACGTCCTTCGTGGAGGCGAAGCGGCCGCGCAGCTGCTCGACCGACTTCTCGACGTCCTCGTCGGAGACCTCGATGGCGTCGACCTCGACCTCGATGCCGGAGTAGTCCGGGATCTCGATCTCGGGACGGACGTCCACCTCGGCGGTGAAGGACAGCAGCTCGCCGTCCTTCAGCTCCTTGATGTCGACCTCGGGCTGGCCCAGCGGGTTCAGGTCGGCCTCGTTGACCGCCTCGGTGTAGAACTTCGGGAGGGCGTCGTTGACGGCCTCCTCCAGCACCGCACCGCGGCCGAAGCGCTGGTCGATGACGCGGGCAGGGATCTTGCCCTTGCGGAAGCCCTTCACCGTGACCTGCTGGTTGATCTTCTTGTACGCCGCGTCGAGGCTGTCCTTGAGCTCCTCGAAGGGCACCTCAACAGTGAGCCGAACCCGAGTCGGGTTCAGGGTCTCCACGGCGCTCTTCACGGTTCGGTCTCCTTGTGGCTGACTGCTGGGGGTTCTGCCGTATCGCTGCGATTCAGCGGTTCGACGGATTCGGCCCGGTACATCAGACACACGGGCACGCAGCTTGCATAGTAACCGCAAGCGGCAATCAGCCCACAACGCGATCTTCGTGGACGCGGTACTCGTGGTCGGGGTGGCCGGATTCGAACCGACGACCTTCCGCTCCCAAAGCGGACGCGCTACCAAGCTGCGCCACACCCCGTCGGTGCGACACGTAGGGTACATGGCCGGAGACCCTCCGACGCGCCCGCTTTCCCGGCGGGTGCACGCGCGCGCGGCGCGGGCCCGGAGGCGACGACGGCAAAGGGGTGTGCGCTCCCCCCGCGCGACCCGCTAGGATGCTGTCCGTGCCACGGTCCCCGGACCTGCGGCGCGCGTACTGCGGGTGTAGCTCAATGGTAGAGCCCTAGTCTTCCAAACTAGCTACGCGGGTTCGATTCCCGTCGCCCGCTCTATGTCGGCCCAGGTCTCTGACCTGGGCATACGACACAACAGAAGATGATCCTGATCCCTTCGCCGGGACTGCGACGTTCCACAACGTTCCACTACGCGAAGATGATCAAGGAATCTGCATGGCTAAGCGCCGTCTCTTCGGCTCCATCAAGCAGCTGAAGAGTGGACGTTTCCACGTCCGCTACCCGCACCCCGTCACCGGGGTCTCGCTGAACGGTCCGACCACCTTCGAGACCGAGCGCGAGGCGGACGAGTACCTGGCCCGCGTCCGCTCGCGCATTGCGGACGGCATCTGGGTCGACCCCATCCTGGCGGGCGTCACGCTCGACTCGTTCGCGGCCACCGACTACTTCCCCGTGATCACGGTGTCCGACCGGACGCTGGAGCGGTACCGCGACGACTACACGAAGTGGGTCTCTCCCCCTTACCCCGAGTCGCGCTCCGCCGTTCACCTCGGCGCGATGCGGCTGTCCGCCGTCAATGTGGTCGCCGTCGACAACTGGTACGCGGCGGCGAAGGTGGCGACCCGCAAGTCCGCCATCGACTACTACACGCGCACCGGACGGACCGCACCATCCGACGCAGGCGCGACCCAGCTGGCCGGCGCCTACCGGGTCCTGCGGCAGATCATGAACCAGGCGGTCCGTCAGAAGCGCATCTTCACCAGCCCCTGCACCATCAGCAACGCGGGGACGGTCAAGGACAAGGGACGCTCGCCGGCCACCCCCGCCGAGGTCGCGAAGGCCTCGCTGGCCATGCCGCCCCGGTATCGCCTCTCCCCACTGGCCGCGGCCTGGTCCGCGTTCCGTCCCGAGGAGCTGTTCGCCGTCCCCCGCCACGGCTGGGACCGCGAGCAGTGCGCCTTCCGCGTCGTCCAGGTCCTGGAGGAGCTGAGGGGGCAGCCCGTGCGGATCAAGCCGTTGGCAAAGAACGACGCGTCGCTGCGGACGGTGCACATGCCGCGCTGGTTCGGCGAGCTGATGGAAGAGCACCTCGCGGAGTTCGTACCCGAAGACCCGATGGCCATCATCTTCGCGACCTCCAACGACGTCCCGCCCTCCCGCTCGTACCGCTCCGCGATGTGGTCGAAGGCCCGCCGCACCATCGGCCGGACCGACCTCCGCTTCTACGACCTGCGGCACACCGGGGCCAAGTTCAGTGCGGAGACTGGGGCTTCGATCCGGCAGATCATGCACCGCATGGGGCACAAGACGACGCGGGCCGCGCTGATCTACCAGTCGCACTCCAGCCAGGAGGACCGCGACGTCGCCGGCCGGATGGAGTCCCAGCGCCCCGGGACCGTGATCGATCTGACGGCCCGTCGCGCGGTGTGGCTCAGCCCGAGTTGCCCCATTAGCCCGCGCGGGTTGTCTTGAGAAAAGACCGGTGAACTCTCAGTCAAGGGAAATCCTTGCGGCATATGGCCTGAGATGCGTTGCGCCGATCACGTCTCTACCTGCAGGAATAACAGGCTGTAGACATCTGGCATCTGACGGTTCACGATTGATACGGAACGTCACATTCCCGGCATTAGTAGGACTTTCAATCCCCATCCCGACGTAAAGGGAGTTGTCAAGGTGAACTGCAGCGATATCAGCGGTCTGACGGGCGACGGGGGACCTTCCGTGACCATGTCCCTGCGTCAGGCCGCCCTGGCCCTCGGGCTCGACGACGGAACGATTCGCCGGGCCGTCGACTCCGGTCAGCTGCCCTCGGTCATGATCGGCAAGCGGGCGCGCGTGATGACCGCGGCCGTGGAGGAGCTGCGGGGTGCCTACAACGCGAAGCAGTTGGCGGCCCTGCTGGGGGTCAGCGCGCCCACGGTCTACCGGGCGACGGCCGATGGCCAGCTTCCCGCGAAGCGGCTGGCGACGAAGATCCTCTACCCCCGGGCCGCGGTGGCGCAGCTGCTGGCCGGCGCAGCCTGAAAAACACGAAACCCCGGTCTGATCCACCGGGGTCTCGGTCACCGGCCGTCTGTTCTCCCCAAGAGACGGGGTGACCGGTTCTTCTTCTCCTTCGCGCCGCTGATCCGTTTTCACCGAAGCTGACTCAGCGGCGCCCTTTTAGAAGGGGTACCCGCATGGTGCCACAGGAACACTTCGACGCTCAATACGACGACGCCGAGGAGGGGAGTAACTCCACTCCGCCGGCGGAACCCCGTGAGGGCGCCTTCCCCGACGACACCACGGCCCAGGGTCTCTGGCTCGTGAAGCGCGGGATGTATCTGCACCCGCTGGATCACCCCGGCCTCGCCGTGTGCGCCAGCCCGCACTGGAAGACCCCGTGCGACGGGCAGCGCGGCAAGCACCCGATCACGAGCTGGAGGAACGCGGCCAGCAACGACCCCCAGGACGTCGTCACCTGGACCGCCGGCGCGACGGTGAACCTGGCGGTCGACTGCGGGCGCTCGGGCATCTTCGTCGTGGACGAGGACGCCTACGGCGAGTTCGCGCGACTGTGCGATCAGATCGGCATCCCCATGCCGAAGACCTTGACGATCCAGACCGCCGATGGCTTCCACTACTACTTCCTGCAGCCCGCCGGCGCCGCCATCACCAACGCTGAGTCGGAGCTGAAGGACTACGCCATCAACATCCGGGGCGAGGGTGGCTACGTGGTCGCTCCGGGATCGGTCCACCAGTCCGGCGTGATCTACAGCTTCATCGACGAGTTCGAAGCCATCGCGCTGGCGCCGGACGAGCTGGTCGACTTCCTGCGCAACCAGCGACGGGTGGCAAAGGCCTCGGCGCCCTCGGTGTCCAGGGTGCGGATGTCCCAGCTTGCACCCGGCGACGTGGACCCCCGGTTCGTAGGCGCCATCCCCGCCGGGTCGCGGCACGACGCACTGGTCGCCTACGCCGGCCACCTCCGTGAGCGTTTCCTGGATTGCGCGATCGACGAGGAGATGGTCCGCCAGCTGTACCGGGCGCGCTGGCAGGAGTGCGAGCAGCCGGCCGATAAGCGCAAGGTCACGTGGCAGGAAGCGTGGTCGACCCTCGTCGACGTCTGGCGCCGCTACTGGGGGGCTTCGATTGCGGAGCGTCAGCTCCGCGCGGACGAGCGGGACCTGTGGGTCGGCGAGGACAACGTCCTCCGGGACCCGCCGCCCACTCTCCCAAGTCAGAAAGTGGTCCCCAAGGACCCCAATGGGGGGGTGTCGTCCCACTATGTGGGACAGATCGAGGAAGAATCGCAGGTCAGCACGTTGGGCCCTGAACACGCTGAAAAGGTCCCCACATGGTCCCCAGTGGTCCCCAAGGTCCCCAATGGAGGGGGTCAGTCTCACGATGCGGACGATTCGGGGTCCGAGGGCACCCGAACGGCCCAGCAGCACATCATCTGGGACCGACCGCTCCCCCTGGAGACAGCCGACCTGATTCCCTTCCCGGTGGACACGCTGGGTGACCTCCAGGACATGGTCGTCGCGACGGCCGAGGAGACGCAGACCTCGCCGGAGCTGGCAGCCATCACCGCGCTCGCCAACGTCGCCATGTCTCTCGGCGGGCAGCGCGTCGTCCACGTCCACGGCGACTGGTACGAGCAGACCGTCCTGTGGGGCATGGGCATCGGCGACCCGTCCGTCCGCAAAGACCCCGTGATCAAGCTGCTGTGGTCGCCGCTCGACAAGTACCGCAAGGGCTGCAAGGACAAGCACGCCACGTGGGAGGCGGAGAACGGCGGCCTGGTCGAGGTCATGCAGAACAAGTGTGTGGAGCTGGCGGGGAAGATCGCCGAGGCCTTCGCCGCCGGTAAGGACACGATCGAGCTGCAGGCGGAACTGGACGGCCTGCGGGTCCGGCTGGGCGAGCTGCCGCCGGAACCACTGATTACCGACCCCGCCATGTTCGGCGGCGACATCACAATCGAGACGGCGGCGGTCGAGGCGGCCAAGCAGGGCGGCCGGATGGGTCTGCTCGCGACCGAGGCCACGCTGATCGACATCGCAGCCGGCGCCTACAGCAAGGGCGGCGGCGCCAACGTCGGCTTCCTGCTCGCCGGATACAGCGGCGCCCCCTACGAGGTTCGCCGCCTCGGGCGCGAGAACCTGAGCATGGACCGCTGCGTGGTGAACATGGGTCTGCTGCTGCAGCCCGATGCCCTGGCCGGCCGTCTGGCTAAGAAGGGCGGCATGCGCGACGTCGGCCTCTTCCAGCGCTTCCTTCCCCAGTTCTCCCTCCCGCGGGCCACCCACAGCATGTTCCCAGCCGCGGTACCCACCGAGGTGAAGGACGAGTACAACCGCCGCATGACCAGCCTGCTGGCCCACGTGTGGAACAACCCCCAGCCGATCGAGGTCCGCCCCGACCGCGAGGCGTACCGTGCCATCCGTGCCTTCGAGATGAGCTTGAAGATGCGCTGCAAGGAGGGCATGGACCTGGCCGACCTGAGTTCCTGGGTGGGCAAGCTGCACGGCCAGGTCGTCCGCCTCGCCGACACCCTGATGGCCTACGAGGACCCGGACGCACGGGTCCTCACCGTGGGCTACGTACACCGCGCCATCGCGATGACGCCGTCCTTCATCTCCCACGCGCGCGCGATGTTCGACCTGCTGCGCGAGGGCGAGCGCGGGTCGCTGACGGGCCCTACGGCCTGCCTGAACTGGATGACGTCCCGAGCCGCGAAGGGACACGCCGACAAGTCCTTCAGGCTGCGAGACGCGCAGCAGTCGATGAAGCGTCAGCGGTGGGTCAAGGAAGGCGGCATCGCGGTCGTGGAGGAAGCGTTCCGGGTGCTGGAAACCCTCGGCTGGGTGCTGGAGGTGCAGCCGCTGAACGGCGCACCCCTGGTCGCGGGCCGGTCCCTGGCCTTCCGCCCGCACCCGTGGGTCGCGACCCCGCCGGACGACGGCGGCCTGGTCACCGACTCCCCCGCCGGCGGGTCCACCTTCGAGGAGCTGGAGAAGCTTGCAGCCGCGAGCGACCCCGACCCCGAGGGCAAGCTGGACGAGTCCTGGGGCTTCGAGAGCGCCCCCACCGAGAGCACAGCGACCTTCGGCACGGCGTGCACATTGTGCGGGATGCTCGACTCGGTCCTGCCCCCCGAGACCGTGTGCGCCGACTGCCGCAGGTACGCGGAGATGCGAGAACGCGACGCCGTCGCTGCCCAGCAGGCAGCCCACGCGGAGACCCTACAGCGGGCCGATCAGATGGACCCGATCTTCTAGTCGTGGAAGCCCCCGGCAGTAGCTGGGCCGGGGGCTTCAGGAGGGGGTCAGATCCGCGTGTGGTGGAGCACGCTCCGCCCCGAGTCGGGCGGGATGATCACGACCGCGAGGGTGTGCCCCGGGTGGTGCCACGCCTTCCATGCGCTGACGTTGACCTTGTACCCCTGGCCTTCGAGCCGGGCTAGATCGGCCATCGCCTCCGTGGTCAGCTTGTACGGCTCGGCGATGTAGGCCCAGTCCTTCGTATCCGTCCGGGCCCTGTACGGGTGGTCCACCCAGTCCGCCGGCCAGTCCTCGGATGCCCGCGGCCCCCCGAGGAGCGTGGCCAGCGCACGGTTCTTCCAGTACCGGGCGGTACCTGGGACCTCCCCGACGGAGCAGCACGGGCAGTGCTCCGTTCCGAACCGCCTCAGCCGGCCTTCGGTGTGATCGAGCTTCATTCCGGGTCATCCTCCTCGGCGCCGTCCGCGAGGGCGGCCACGGCGCGCTCGTACCAGTCCTGCGGGACCACGACGGCGACGTTCTTCTTGAACCGCTGGACCACCACGTGGTCGCCGGCCACACGTACGCCGTCGATGACTTCGGCCCAGTGGACTCGTATGTCGTTGGAGTTCATCTCTTTGCGCGTCATGACTGGATCGTAAGGGTCAACCCTAAATCCTGCTTCAACCGAACCTGTTGATTCGCAAGGTTCAACCTGGTTCTATGAGTTACGCGGAACCGTTCCGCTGAACTTCCGCTCAACTCCCCTCCCGATGTGTCCCCTTGCTTGCTCTCAAACGTGAACGGGCGTGCGACGGACCATGGTCAGCGGGGGCGAGTCGGAAGGGCTGTGCGGAAGTCCCCATCTCCAGCAGAGAGGCAAGTGGAAGTGGATCGGAAGAAGTACATCGACACCGACCGGGACGTCACGTCCCTGGTCGCCGGGCAGACCCGGCGGATGACCGTGGTGGTGTTCCACGCGCTGATGCCGTTCGTCGTCGCCGCCTTCGCGGCCGGGTCGCTGTGGTTGGCGGTCGAGCAGATCAAGGCCATGAACGGCTACTTGGAGGCGTCCGGCCTGACCGGGTCGGCGGCGTGGGCGGTCCCCGTCGTGGTGCAGCTGGCGGTCCTGGCCGGCGAATCTGCGCTGCTGATGAACGCGGTGCTGCGAAAGTGGCAGATCGCCACCGGGGCCATTACCGCGATGGTCCTCGGCTACGGCGCCGAGATCGCCGCCCACATCTACAACCACGCCCGCGACGGGGCCTCCGGCAACGAGAAGCAGCTGATCACCGCCATGGTGCTGTCCGCGGTGCTGTGCGGCGGAGGGTGGGCGCTGGTGGCGCTGATCATGCACAAGGGCAAGGACATTGCCGACGAGGACGCCCTGGAGCGGCGCGAGGCCGCCGCCGCCGAGGCCGCGAAGAACGACGTGGTGGCGACCCTGGAGGCGAATTACGCGGAACTCCGGACCGAATACGCGGAACTCGCCGAGGACTACGACCAGCGGGGCCTCGCGTTCCAGCAGCGCGTCGCCGACATGTCGCGCATGGAAGGCGAGCTGGAGGAGCTGCGCGAGGAGAACCGCCGGCTGCTGTCCCTCCAGCCCGACCCTTCCGCAGCACCCGACCCGGTACTTCCGCACCAGGCCGAGGGCGAGGACGCCGGCGACGCCGAGGAGGACGCCACCACCCGGTCGGGCCGCCCCCCGAAGTACACCGACGCGGAACTGCTCACAGGTGGCGTGGAAGTGTTCCGCGAAATGGGTCCGCCCCGGTCGCTGAACCGCTTCCGCCAGGCCATGAAGGACGCCGGCTGGACCGGGTCGGATGAGCGCATCAAGGCGGTGTACGAGCGGATCTCCGCGAACCCGCTGGCCACGACCGGCGACTGACCACACGACGACGGGGCCGGTATCGACCACCGGCCCCGCCTGTACCTCTCCAGCAAGAAAGGTGACATCAGCATGGCACAGCAGACGATCGCACCCCAGGCCGGCGCCTTCCCCCTCCCCCGCACCGGCGCGGACTTCACCGTGGACCACGCGCAGACTTACGTGGACTCCGCGGTCGACTCCCCGCTCTGGCTCAAGCTCGCCGACCGGGAAGCCCAGCGCATCCGCCACGCCCGCCCCGGCGCCGACTACCCCGCCTACGCCGACCTCCAGGACGTCTACGGGGTCTCCCGTACCACCATCTCCAAGACCGTCGCCGAACTCCGCCGCCGCGGGCTGATCCAGCGGGCGTCCGGCTTCCGCAACGAAGGCCACGTGGTGGCCGGCGGGGGAGCGGGCGCGCCAGCTGGACGGCTCCGCCGCCTCGCGCACCTCGCACGCACCGGAGAAGGGCAGCTGTGGCCCGAGCCGGGGGACGGGGGGACGTGCCCCGTCTGCGGCGGTGGCCGGCGCGGTGAGAACCACCCCGTCTGGGGCCACGCCTGCTCCAGCTGCATCCGCACCGGCGCCGTGATCACCCGACTCAACTGACCCGAAGGAGACCACCACATGACCGACACCCAGACCAGGCCCTACACCACTCCCGGCCGCGATGGCATCGCCGAGGCCGCCCTGGCCGCGCTCGCCGAGATGCGGGACCTACTGCACCACACCAGCGGCGAACCCGGCTCATGGGCCTACGAAGGCGACGCCGACCCGGAGCTGACCGCCGGCGCCGACGAGCTGGCCGGACGCCTGGAGCGGGCCGCCAAGGCTCTTCGCCAGTCCGTCCGCGAGGCGAAGGCCGGTACGGCCGTCTGCGCGAAGTGCGCCACCCCGTTCGAGGACGACGGGAAGTTCCTGGACTCGGCCCGCCGGTCCGCCGAGACCCCGTTCTGCCGTGCCTGCGTCGACCACTGCCACGACTCGGAGATCGCCGACCACGTGTGCGTCGTGGACCGTTGGAACTGGGGCGAGATGGAGATCAACGGCATGACCCGGAGGACCGATATCTGACATCGGTCCTCCGGGCATGACGAAAGCCCCCGGCCGGCGTGATGCTGGTCGGGGGCTTCGTCGTGTCCGGGGTCAGACGGGCAGGAGGTAGACGCGGGCGAAGTGCGTGCCGATGTGCGCGGCGTGGAGGTGGCCGGTGACGCCCTGGTCGCCTTCGATGCCCATCACGGCGTGGATGTGGGCGAAGCCGTTCTTGATCTCGCCGGTGCCGGTCATCTCGCCGGGCTGCTTGTACTCGGTGATCGTGTCGGCGAGGGCGTCGCCCTTGGGCATGGTGGAGACGGTGAAGGCGTCCGCGGCCCCGATCAGCGACACGATCGCGGCGTTCTCGATACCGGCCTCGGCGGCCTGCCGGTTGACCGACTCCATCAGCTCTTCGTTCAGCACCTCGAAAACGATCACGCCTGGCTCCATCCGATCAAGGGGGACAACTCCCGCAGCATGACGGATGAGCACCAACGGGCACCAGCGTCCCTGGGATTGAGCGCTTCGGCGGAGAAGCGCGAGGCGAGGAAGTGTGCCTGCTGGGCGTAGGCGGAGGGGGTGCTGACGACCCGGCCGGCGGTGGTCCAGTCGAGTGCGCACACCCGCGAGGTCACCGCCGTCATGTAGAGCGTGCGGACGTCGGCGTCGTGTTCCAGGACGCGGGCGATTTCGAAGGCCTGGTCCTGGCCGGGCTGCTTGGCCAGGATGCCGGCCGCGTTCACCCGAAGGATCGGGGCTTCGCCATCACGCATCCACCGGCGCAGGTTCATGGTGGACGCCTTGTCGGTCCACGACGCGATGACGATGTCCGTGCCGTGCGTGGTCTGTACGGCCATCAGCGGCCCCGGATCGCGCATGGCCACGCTGGAGACCAGCTCGCCCGCGAGCGTCCCGTGTGCGGCCACCAGCGTGCCCAGCGTCAGGAAGGAGCGTCTCTTCACGTCACTGAGCCTAGCTTCGGCTTCGAGCTGGGCGAGGGGGATCGCGAACACTTTCGCGAGGTGGGACAGCCAGAACGGGCCGGGGATCACCTTCTCCCGCTCCCACCGCTTCACCATGTCCGCACTGGGCGAACCATCAGCTCTACCTGCGGATTCACCTAATTTCTCGGCGAGCCGGACCTGGGTCCACTGCTTCGCCTTCCGCATGTCGTGGATCAACGCGCCGATCGGCATGGGGGACATCATGCCCCCCTGGATGCCCCCGCGTGACCCCCTCGGCACGGAGAGTATGGAACTACTCCGTCCCCCTCCGGGCGGATGTCCGGCAGCGGGGTCGTGGTCCTCACCCCTACGTCGCAACCGCGGCCCTGCTGCACCCCTCGGAGAGGAGCGCGTGATGGTCGACCACTTCGTCCGGGAGGTTGCAAATCACCGGCTGCTCGGCCGCGAGGTGGCCCGCACGGCGACGGGCCAGCGGGGGACGGTCGGCATGGTCCTGGAGTACCGCAGCAAGCAGACCGGACGCGTCATCAAGACCGTCGCGCACATGAGACCGCTCGACAGCTCCGGCAAGGAGTGGACTGCCAGCCCACGCGAACTCCAGCCGGTCCGTCCCCTCGCACCGGACATGCCCGCGGGTGCCCGGTGACCAACAACTCCCACCGAGACCGAGAGACCCACGGCCCCGGTGGGGCACGACCCCGCACCGCAGCGGTGCGGGCTGACCTTTCGTGAAAGGGAGGATCTCCCATGATCAACGAAACCCAGGTCAACAGCCTGACCCGCCGGCTGGACCACTCGGTCCCGGACGGCGTGTTCGAGCCGGATGTGGCCGTCGAGTCCCTGACCCGGCGTCTGGACCACTCCGTCCCGGACGGGGTGTTCGAGCCGCAGATCCCCGCGGTCTGACCCCAGCTCGAACCTGATGCCGCCTGACTGACGGCATGGCGGGCCGACTCGGAGCACACAGCCGGGCCGGCCCGCCACCATTTCCGCACCCCGAACAAGGAGAGTCCGCCGTGCAGATCACCGCCACCGTAGAGCCCGGTTCCTTCTTCGACCTCGGCCGCCATGACCCCGCGCTGATCCGTCTGCGCGAGGACGGCGCCGAATGGGCCCTGCCGTTCGCCCTGATGGAGCGCCTCACGAAGTCCGGCGTCCCCTACGCGGAGCACGCCCGCACCCTCGGCAGCGACATCGTCCATGTCGCCGGTACCGCCTTCGACTGGTTCGACGCCGACCTCCCCGGGGAGATCGCCGACGAGATCAACCTGAGCAACTACGAGATCATCGAGCACACCGCCGGGCGCCGCGCGGCCCTCACCCAGGCCCTGGAGCGCCTGGCGACCGTCCACCCCGAAGGCTTCGCCCGCGTCCGCGAGTTCGTCCGAGGCTTCCTGTGGGTGGGTCTCAAGCCGGGCGTCCGCACCTCCTCGCTGACCAGCTCCAGCGACCCGGCACTCCCCTACGTGATCGTGTTCTCCGAGAAGGCGCAGCACCACATCCCGCCCAACACCGTCAGCCCGGAGCCGTCCCACCTGTTCCTCGCGGAGAACATCCTGCATGAGGGCGTGCACCAGTCGGTCAGCTTCCACGTCCTCCAGCGCCAGGTCTTCGCCGACGGCTACGACTCCAAGACCTCCCCGAAGATCGAGATCGCCTGGCGCGCGACGCAGGGCGAGGCCCGGAACCAGTTCTGGGAGGTCGACCGGGCCTTCCACGCGACGTGCGTCTACAACCAGCTACTGCGGTTCCGCCGGACCGAACTCGACCGCGACGACCTGACCCCCCACGAGCGCGCCAGCTTCCAGGCGGCGTACGACGAGGGCCTGCCGGCCGTCCGCTATCTGATGGACCAGCTCGAACTCCTGGGTGAGCACTTCACCGACCACGGCCGGGAACTGCTGACCGGCCTGCGCCACCAGACCGACCAGCTGTAGAACTCATCCACCACGACCTTCGGAGGGGCGAGTGCTCCAGCACCTGATCACCCAAGACGAGAACCTGCGGATGGTCCCCACCGACCGGGACGCGCTGACGGCCGCCGCCGCCGGACTCCGCGATGAACTCCGGAACCCGGCCGCGGACCCCGCCAGGCGGCGCATGCTGACCCGGTGGGCCGGCATCGCATCACTCGCGCTGGGTGACTACCAGAGCGCACGTGCGTTCCTGCGGCAGGCCCTGGACCTCGCCACCGCCGGCGGCAACCCCCGGGCCGTCATCGCCACCCAGCTCAACCTCGGGGACGCGTACCGGTACGCCGGTGAACTGGAGACCGCCGAGGCGTTGTACCGCAGCGCCCTGGATACCGCCCGCGCCCAGCAGCCCGACCTTCTCGACTTCGCCCTCCAGCACTTCGCCAAACACCTGATGGAGGCGGGCGACCTCGCCGGCGCCCGCACCTACCTACGGGAAGCCTTGCGCCTTCGGCAGGCCAAGGGGGACGCCGAGCTGATCGAGTCGACCCAGGCCGCTGTTGACCGCGTCGAGCTGCTGCTGGGCCGGGCAGATGCCGGCGCGTGGAGCAGCCGGTGGACGTCATGGCTCCAGGCCCACACCTCCACCCACACCTCGGCCCGGTGGAACGCAGACTTCCCCACGATCCGGGACGCGGTGCGCACCCTGACTCAGCACGCACGCGTGCAGCCCCGGCACCTGCGAGGCCAGTTCCCCGCCGAGCTGATCTCCGCGATGACGGAGGAGGCGGAGAAGGCCCTGGCCGCCGAGGGCTATCTGCACAACGGCAAGTGGAACGCGGCCGTCGGTGACGCCGCCAACCGCTTCGCCGGCGAGGTCGACCTGGCCACGGTCGTCGCCCGGTCCGCCGGCCTGGACGTCGAGCAGCCCCACACCGGCGTCTATATCGCCTACCTGGACGAGGGACAGTTCCTCGACTTCCACGTCGACGAGTTCGGGTTCGGCGAGGCCAACCTGATCCTGTGTCTCAAGCACGACCGCCCCACCACGCCCGCCACCGCGAGCGCCACCGTCTTCATCACCGCCGATGGCTACCGCGCATGCGACCTCGCGGCGGGGGACAGCGTCGTCTTCGACGGGGCACTCACCCCGCATGGCCGGACTCCCCTCGGCGCCGGGGAGAAGGTCATCCTGATCAGCTTCGGCTTCCGCGCGAAGGACCAGGCTCTGCGTACGATCACCAGCCTTCCAGCAGTCCCGCAGTAAGGTCACGCGGTGGCCGGACTTTGGTTCCGGTCATCCGCGTATGCGCCCTGGCAGGTCGGGCACATGCACAGGACGAACGTCCACGCCGACTCGACCTCGGCCCGGTCCAGAGGGTCCTGGTACCGGGCCCGGTCCTTGAGACTGTCGGGCAGCCGGGTGGTGGGCCCCAGGTCGAAGCCCGTACAGGTCCGGCACAGAGCGCACGCGTGCCCGGCCGCGGCCTTCCCGCCGGTCGGGGTGTGTTCCTGTTCCACGCACGCACACACGGTGCAGTAGTGGCCATAGATGTTCGCCATCAGGCACCCCCGGGGGCGTTGTGCATCCGGTGGACCAGGGACACCGCGACATGTGCGGTCAGCGACATGGAGGTCCCGTCCAGCTCATAGGTGGTGGACCAGAGGTTGATCGTGATCGGTTCCTCGGTGTCGAACACCGACGTGAGATCCAGCCGGTTGTCGACCTGGCGGGTCTGGGTCACCGGACCCGACCGGGACGTCACCGGGGTGGTGCGCCGGCCGTTCTGGACCCACTGGAACCAGGAGTCGATCGTCGGGTTGAGCGGGCCTGCTTCGTCGCCAACTGGCCCGACGAACACGGTCGCCGCGATCGACCAGAGTCCGGGGATCGTGAACTTGATGCCGCCGTCGTCCAGGACGATGCCGTCCGGGGGCTCCTCGTCGGCCAGGACCAGCCGGATGGGGATGGAGTCAGTGGTGGTGACGGCGGCGGGGGTGTCGAAAAACCCGCCGACGGGCGGCGGCGCGTCCTTGCCGTCCTTCCCGTCCTTCCCGTCCTTTCCGGGCTGCCCGTCGGTCCCGTCCTTGCCGTCCTTGCCGTCCTTGCCGTCCTTGCCGGGCTGCCCGTCGGTCCCGTCGCGTCCCGGCTGCCCAGGCGGCCCTTCGAGGGGCGAGAGCAGGTCCCAGTCCTCGCTCTCCCCCGGTGCGCCGGCGGGGAAGTCCTTCGTCGCGATGAACTTGCCCTCGGCGGTGGAGACGGTCAGGCCGCGGGCGTACTGATCACCGGGGACCCAGGGTCCGGCCCACAGCATCCACCGGTCGGTGTTCTCGCCAGGCACGGGCACCGGTCCGGCCGGCGCGTTGGGTACGGGACGCAGCTGCGGTTCGAGGGTGGGCCCGGTGCCGGCGCGGTCCTGGATCTGGGTGGCGAGGAACCCGCCGAACACGGTGACCGTGTTGTCGGTGTCCCGGCCGAAGGTCTGGATGATCAGGCTGATCGGGCGGGTGCCGATGGCGGAGAAGGCCCAGTCGGCGCCGACGGAGAGGATCTGTCCGCCGCCAATCGCCCCAGATCCGCGGAAGATGGGCGTCGCGGCCGGCGTGACCCCGTCAAAGAGGGTCCAGGCCATCCACACCTGGACGTCCATGGTGTAGGCGATGGCTGCCTGGGAGGCGAAGCGAAGGCCGCCGGTGACCAGCCACGAGGAGTCGCTGATGGCGGTGACGGTGGTGCCGTCGCCGGTCATGGCGGTGAAGCCCGGATCCAGGGTCATCGGCACGACGGCCGGCGCGGCCGGAGCGGGCAGCGGGTCGGTGAACGTTCCGACGCTGATCTCCCCGCCGCCGAGCGTCTGCCCGGGCGGCCCGGGCGGACCAGGAGGACCGGCGGGGCCGATGATGCCGTAGGCCCCGCACTCGGAGGGGTAGAGGAAGGGCGACCCGGGCGGAGGCATACCCTTCTCGGGCGTCAAGACGCCGTAGGTTCCGCACGGCGGCGGGTAGGGGCTGCTCATGACGGCTCCAACGGGGTGGGGGCGGTGGCCTCGGGGGGCCCGGGGATCTCGTCACCGGGAACCCTTGCGAGGGCTCCGCGGGACAGCGGCCCGGACTTGTCATCCGCGGCCGACAGGGACGACAGGGCAGAGAGGGAGAACAGCCCGTCGGGGTCGACCACGGTGAAGCAGAACGTCGCTGACATCGCGGTACTGACTTCGACGGCCGCACTGGGCAGCCAGGACACAAGCGTCATGGTTCCGCTGCTGGAGAGGCGGGCGCCGCCCGCGCCGATCCCGTTGGTTGCGGAGGAGACGACGACGGTGCCGGGGTCGTACCAGCCGGCGGCCAGAGTCCCCAGTGTCTGGTCGGTGATGTTGCCCGCGTTGGATGGGCTGGGGGCCGTGTTGACGGCGGTGATCGCGACGGCGTTGATCTGTGCGCCGGTCCTGGTCAGGGTCACCGTGAACATGACCGTGTTTCCGCACTTGCGGCCAACGAAGGAAGAGAGGGACCAGCCGGTCGCCGGGGTGAAAGCCGAGGTCGACTCGGTCACGGGGGGTCCTGAGTTCAGGCGGGCATCGGTCAACCGCATGCCTGGCCTCCAGAGCGTGATCTTAACCACCCTCTTTCTTTTTCTTGGCGCGGTACCTTGCGGTCCCCTCGCGCTGACAGGTCTTACATCGGCGGATGATCCGGCCCCGCATCATTCGATCGCTGGTGTTCTCGGCGTCGAAGGGGTGGCCGTTCTTGCAGTGCGTCTTGGGCGGGATCGGGATGTAAGCCTGTCGGTGACAGGTCCGGCACTGCCTCTTGCTTCCATGAGTCTTGAGGTTCTCTCCCGAGTACGGATGCCCCTGCGGGCAGTGCGTTCGGGATAGGTTCCGCTGGACCGTTCCGCCGCGCCGGATGTTCTCTCGGTGGGTCACCGGTTCAAGGTGATCCGGATTGACGCAGGCTCGGTTTCGGCACAGGTGGTCCAGGGTCATCCCGTCCGGGACTCCTCCGGCCAGCAGCGTGTACGCCACGCGGTGCGCGTACTGGTTACGCCCTTCGAATCCGAACCGTCCATATCCGTTGGACTTTGCTGCGGTCCATTCCCAACAGACCCCGGATGCGTCGACCTTGCTCCAGAATCGCTCTTCGATGTCATTCATGACATCAGGATACGGATTACCTAGAGGGTGACGGTCGCCGGGTGGGCGAGGGTGACGGGGGTGCCGGCCGGAACGCTCGCGGGGGTCGTCCCGTCGATGCCGCGCTGGATTCCGAACCACTGCGGGGTATCAATCCGCAGTTCGTTGAACCAGATGAGCGGGTTGACGTTGGTGGCGTCGTTGAAGGCGGACGCGAATACGCCGACCGAGCCGAAGGGGATGTTCGTCCCGAAGGTGACCGTGGACGTCCAGGCATCGGGTTCGCGGGCTGCCCCGGGCCACACCTTCATCTCCAGCTTCTGGCCGGTCAGCCGGGCACGGAAGCGGAACTCTGTGTTGGCGGCGTACGTCAGACCGGGCACGGTGATCAGCGTGGTGGTCCCGGTCGGCGAGGACCCGTTGACGGCCAGGGTCCCGTCCGTCTTGAAGTTCAGCCGGGCCCGGTAGAACGTGGTGCCGTTCTGATACCGGAAGGTGATCCCGGACAGCAGGGAGTTGGTCAGAGCGAGCTGGGACACCGACGTGAGGATGGTGATGTCGGCGTCGGTACAGGGCCCGGTGATGATCGCGTGGCGCTGCGAGTTGAAATCGGGCATGGCGATCCGGCCCTGGGTCCCGGTGGTCGAGAAGTCGGCGAGGGTGCCGCCGGCGTATTCGTAGGCCAGGCCCGAGTCGGTGTGCCCCCACCCGTTGGTCGTGGTGCGGGTGAAGGCATCGGTGACGGACTGGATGCCGTGGCATCGGACCGTCTCGGGGCCGACCCGGAGGTCGAAGGGGAAGTCGGGCTCGTCGTCCAGGGCGCCGGTTTCGTTGGTGCGGAACAGGACGTCCTTGGCCCAGAACACGGCCGAGGCCGGCGGCGTACCGAGGGTGGCGATTCCGACGCGTGCTTCGACCGCGTTGGCATTGGACGTGTCGGAGAGCACCAGACGCGTCCATTCGCCCGCGGGCACCGTCACCGGAGCATTGGCCGACTCGATCAGTGCCCCGGTCGAGTCGTACTGGTACAGGTACAGGGTGGCCTGCCTGCTGTCGGTGGATCGGATCCAGCCCGTCGCCCGGTAAGGGCGCCCGGGGTTCACCGGGTGCCGGTCGCTGTAGATGCGGGGGTTGGTCGTGGTCCCGTTGGGCGTGATGCGCGCGCACCGGGTGTCGGGAGTGAACTCGGCCGGGGGGATGTCGACCAGGGCGACGGTGCCCCCGTTGACCGTCCAGTCGCCCAGGCTGTCCTGTAGCTGGGGGTTGTCATTCAGGGGTCGTCCTGCGGCCGTCCAGGTCTGGCCCGGGGGCTTGACGTGCGCCCGCATGACCAGGTCTGCGGGGGCGAGATCACCGCCGAGGATCGTGTGGTCGGAGTCGACACGGTCAGGGGCGTCCGCGCGGGACGGAAGGGCCGGCTGGACGGGAGTGTGTGCGCCGACCCAGGGTGCGTACGGAGTGCAGTTGGCGGTGATCTCCCAGCTGGTCGGGGTGATCGTCTCGCTGTATCCCTGGACCAGGAGGTCCACGACCCCGTCCGGGTGTTGCGGCGGAAGGCCCGTGATCTGGAGTCGTGCGCCGACGTCCAGGGACAGCCATTCGGCGAGCGATCCGCCCGCGGTCATCATTGATCCGGATACCTGCGGGTAGCGCAGCTTCTCGCCCTGGCCCAGCGACATCACGTGGTAGGCGAGTCCGGGCAGCTGCCCGTCCGTCGCGACATTGAAGGTGACTGAGGTCTGGTAGCGGCCGACCAGGCGGATCGACTCCTCGTCCGTGACCTGCGCCGACGATCCGCCCGTGCGCGAGGCCGTCACGTCGTTGCGGATGAGCTGGTCATCGAGGACCGGGGAGAAGGGGGCGGCGATCTCGGACTTGGACGCGTCCAGGGTGACGGCCGGCGGTAGCCCGTACATCTGGTAGCGGGGCCGGTAGTGGAATCCGGGCAGCTCGCGCCGCTCGATCAGCATGCCGCCGTCGGCGTGCGCGCAGTCGGAGAGGACCTCCCACATCGTCGCGATGGGCTGGACACCCAGACGCTCGGTCATCCACGAAAAGCCGGTGGTCGTGAACTCGAAGCCGACCTCGCGCGCCATCCGGTCCATGCGGACCAGCGCGACCTCGCCCTGGTATCCCCATGCGGCCCAGTCGAAGGGGTCCTCGAAGGTCGGGCCGAAGGTGTCGTTGAAGACGGCCAGGTGCCCCATCTTGAAGCCGAGTTCCATCGTCCGGCCTTCGGTCTCCCACCGGGTCATCCGGCCCGGAGTGCCGCCCCCTCCCTGGAAGGTCGCGGACTGGGAGGTGATCGTGCCGGCTTCATCGATCCAGCTGACCGTGAGATAGGCGTTCGCTCCGGCCATGCCGCACTGGATGCGGAAGCGGACCCAGTGCCCGAACAGGTTGGTCGGGGGGATCTCCATCAGGAGTTCGCCGGCCCGGGATCCCGGCGTGAAGTCGTTGCCGTAGACGTCGATCGTGGTGACGCTGGTCGTGGGGTTGGTGACGACGTTCACGTCGAACTCGTTCCACGGCGTGCCGGTGGTCCTGATGAACGCGACCAGGGTGTCGAAGTCGGTCGGCGCCGGCGCCTTCTCCATGTAGAAGAGGAACTCGCACTGCCAGCCGTCGCCGACAGGGTGGGGCGGGATGGTCGCCTCGATCACGTGGGGCTTCTTGTCGGGCAGGCTGGCCACGTTCAAGGTCCCGGCCGGGCCGCCGCCGGCGGAGAACTCGACACCGGTGACGTAGGCGTCGGCGACGCCGTCCATGGGGCTGGCCGCGACGGTGGCCAGCGGTCCGTCCTCAAAGGGCCAGTATCCGACCAGCCGGGTGTCGGCGAGGATGCTCCTTCGCAGGGGCGAGGGAAGCGGGGGCTGGCCCTGGGTGAGGCGGCGCAGACGGCCCGCGACGGTGATCGTGCACCGGGACTCTCCGGTGTACCCGGGCTGGGACAGGTCACCGTACGGCCACTCGGGAGTCCAGGAGTCGATGTGCCCGGTCAGCCGGCGCGTCATGTCGGTGATCCGGGACTGCCCGAACAGCTGGAACGCGTTGCCCTGGGCGTCGGTGAAGGAGGTCGCGCCGGGCGTCTGGACGGTCAGGTCGGGGGAGGCGACGATCGGGCCGCCGCGGCCGTTGCGGACCTCGAAGCCGTAATAGCGGCCGGCGCCGGACTGACTGTACGAGTTGATGTTGTTGCCGAGGTCGAGCGGAACCGTCGCGTCGTCGGCGAGAGCGACCACGCCGGCCCGGACGACCGGCGGACCGACCAGCGTCCAGGGGCCGTTCATCGACGGCGCGCTGTAGAACGAGACGGTGTGCGTGCTGCCCGCCGTCGAAGGTTCGAGGACCCAGCGCAGACAGACACGCTGACCCGGCATGAAGGGGAGCGGGACCGTGCAGACCTCGATGTCCTGTGTACCGGCCGTGTTCCAGAAGCTGATCGCCATGCAGCCATCGGCGTTGATGTACGCCTCCCACACGCCCTTCGCGGGGTCGGAGAGACGGTGACGGGCGGCGATCTCCAGCGTGGTCTCCGACCAGGGTGTGGGGCCCGCGTACGGGGGCACGGCAGGCCACTGGCCGGGGATCCGGTCCAGGGCCACGTCGACCCGCAGGTCCAGTCCCGCGGTCGTCGCCATCGCCGCGGTGCCGGGCGCACGGATACCCGAGAACGTGTCGGTGCCGACCAACAGGTTCACCGCATCCGCCGGCCCCCAGATACGACAGGGTGTGCCGCGCCGGATGTTGGGCCAGTGGGCGCCGGATCGAAGACCGGGGGTGAACCGGCCGTCGCCGTTGTCCAGGGTCAGCGTCGCGGTCGAAGGGCTCATCTCCGCGGCGTCACCGGACCGGCCGCGGCTGATGGTGATGCCCTGCTCCAGGAGGTACGCGGACACGTCCGTCCACACCCAGCTGTCCGGGTTGCCTTCGGGCTCGGCACCGAAGGCGATCTCGACCTTCAGCGGGATGCGCCCGGTGGGGAACGGTGTCGTCATCGGGCGCCTCCCGTCGCGACCTGGCCCTGGCCGAGGAAGCGCTGCACGTTGCCTCCGCCGCGGACCCGGATCGAGTTCTGGAGCCAGTCCAGGATCGCGTCCGCACCCCCGGTGGAGTTGAACTCGATCACGGGGCGCTGCGACGCCATGCCGGCGGCGTCCGGCATCTCAGGACGCAGGGCCAGGCTCATGTCGGCGACGGCGGCGTCCAGCGGGCCCATGTTGCCCTTGATGCCGACCGCGATGCCGGGCGGGATCCACTTGCCGATCTCGTCCGCGAACAGCTTCGACGGCGAACCGATGTGCAGGTGCCGCTTGAAGCCGTCAACGAAGGAGTCGAGCAGCCCGTTGGCCTGGTCCTTCAGCCATCCCCAGGCGCCCTTGATGCCGTTCCACAGGCCCGTCACCAGGTCCAGGCCGGCGTTGTAGAGCTGCCAGGCGCCACCGACGATCCAGTCCTTGATCTGCCCCGGCAGCGCCACGATGTTCCGGTAGAGCCACGACAGACCGCCGGAGATGCCGTCCCAGATGGAGCGCAGGAAGTCCGAGCCGGCCGAGGTCAGCTGGTCGTACTTACGCGACAGGTAGTCCTTCGCGCGGCCCGGCAGCTCTTGCAGCCACACCCAGAACTCTTCGGCCTTCGTCTGCGCGCCACCCCACAGGGAGGCGAGCCAGTCGACGCCGGCCTGGGCGAGCTTGGGCAAGTCCACGGTCACGAAGCCGTAGACCCGGCCGGGCAGTTCCTGGAGCCACGCCCAGAACTCCTCGGCCTTGTTCTTCGCACCGTCCCAGAGAGCCACCAGCCAGTCGACGCCGGCCTGGCCCAGGGCGGGCAGGTCGACGGTGACGAACTCGACGATCTTGCCGGGGAGTTCGGAGAACCAGGTCGAGACGGACTCCCATGCGGACTTCAGGCCGGACCAGATGGAGAGCACCAGGTTGGCGCCCAGCGAGATCAGCTCGGCGAGGCCGGCGCCGACCCAGTAGGCGATCTTGCCGGGCAGGGCGGAGAGCCACGTGGTGAAGGAACCCATCCCGGATTCCGCCCCGTCGGCCATCTTGCCGGGCAGCTCCGAGAACCAGGTGGTGACACTGGTCCACAGGTTGCTGATGGGGGTGGCGATCCAGTCGTCCCAGAGCGATCCGAACCAGTCGCTGATGCCCGTGCCCAGGTCCGAGAACCAGTCGCCGACGGACGACGCCTTCTCCGCGAACCAGTCCTTGACCGCCTGCCACCACTCCGGGAACTTCTCCTTGGACCAGTCGATCAGCTTGGAGATCAGCTTGCCGACCAGGCCGCCCGCGATCAGGCCGAGTCCGACGGCGAGCATGCCGGGAAGCTCGATCAGCGCGGTCATGATCGCAGCGCTGACCGCCACGATCTTGAAGGTCTTCTCGGGGTTGCGGGTCATCGCGTCGGCGAGCCTCTCGCCCAGCTGCGGCAGCTTCTCCAGCAGCTTCGGAGCCCATTCCATCAGCGCGTCCGCAGCCTTCGGCCCGTACTCCGAGATGCCCTCTTTGATGATCTCGCCCAGCCGCAGGACGCCGGTCTTCACCTGGGCGAAGTCGCCCTGGAACAGGTCCACGAAGACCTGGGAGAAGGTGCGCTTGAACTCGGTGAGCTTCGCGCCGAACCCGGACGTGAGGGCATTGGCGGCGTCCACCGCGGCGCCCCCGAAGTTCTCGAACTGGGTGCCGGCCGTCTTCAGGTCGAGCGCGTCCAGGGAGTCGCCCAGCTCGCCGGATACGTCACCCATCAGCGCGATGCGAGCAGCGGCCCGCTCCGCCGGGTCCGGGATCGCCTTCAGCGCGTCCAGGATCTGGCCCGTGGCCTTGTTCGCCCGGTCCCCGCCGGCCGCCATGTCGGCGCCGATCTGCTGCGCGTTCAGGCCGATGGAGGTCAGCACCGGCTCGGCCTTCGGGAACTCCTCCAGGATGATGCGCGGGATCTCGTGCAGGGCGTCGCCCACGCGGTCGACGTCCTTCGCACCCGCGCCCAGAGCCTGGCGCATCAGACCGATGGCCTGCGGGCCGGACAGGCCCATGCGCTTGAACTGCGCGCCGTACTCGCTGAAGGTCTCCAGCAGCTCGGCCGCCTGCTCGTTGTTCAGGCCCTGCAAGCCCTTGGCGATGATGTCCAGGCCCTCTTCGGCGGACCCCGCCATCTGGTTCGTGAACAGGGAGCGGGTGGCCTTCGCGATCTCGGCGGACTCAAGATCCCAGGTACGGCCGATCGTCAGCATCGCCAGGCTGACGTTGCCCACCAGGTCCTCGGCGGAGTCCTTCGACAGCAGGCCTTCGGAGAACGCGGACTGGATCGCGCCCATGCCCTGCTCGAAGCTGTCCGCGAGACCACTGCTGTAGAGCCCGCCCGCGATGTTGCCGTAGTGCGAAGCACGTTCCGTGGTCAGGCCCATCTGCGCGGCGAAGTGCTTCTCGATGGAGTTCTGTTCCATCGCCTCGGCGATGCCGTCCATCAAGACCTTGCCGATGGCCGCGGCTGCCGCGACGGCGACCAGGGGTCCGGTCTTCGCGAAGCCGCCGATGAAGGATGTACCGCCCTCCTCGCCCGACCCTTCGAGATTCGCGCTGATGTCGGCACCGACGTCGTCCAGCTCACCGGAGATCGCCTGCGCCATCTCCCGGCCGGTCGCGTGCCCGGGACCGCGGCCGTCGACATCGACACTCAGACCACGCAGCGCGGCCTCGATCTCGGACGCCGCCTGCGATCCGACCTGCCGACCGTCCAGATCGATGTCGGCGTGCACCCCTTCCAGGGCGCGTTCGACCTCGGCGGCCATCTCGCGGCCGGCGTCGGTACCGTCCAGGTCCAGGCCGGCGAAAGACGACTCGATCTCCTGGACCAGGTCCCGGCCGATGTCGGCGCCCTCGCCGTCCAGGGCCCGCGACATCGACACGCCGAGGTCGTTGCCCAGCGCACGGCCGAGGTCCTCCCCCAGGCCGCCCAGCTCACGCTCCAACGTGCGAGTGACGGTCCGGCTGAAGCCCTCCATGGAGGGGATCAAACGGATGTAACCTACACCGACTTCGGTGGCCATCGGTCACCTCCTACCCGTGGAAGGGCTCTGCGTTGGGTGGTCCGGCGGCGGCGAGCAGGGCCCGCTTCTCGTCGGGGGTGAGTGTCGACTGCGGCTTGCGCACCGACTGTTGTGGCCGTACGGACTTCGGGGGGTTGATGCCCTTGACGCCGTTCTTGCTCCGCTGCCAGTTCGCGACGTTCATCGCGTCCACGGCGGCGCACAGCAGGTTGTCGGCGAGGGTGAGTCCGTCCCCGCCGGCCGCCTTCACCAGGAGCGAGGCGGGGTCTTCGAGCAGCCCCCGCACGCACGCGGTGAAGTGGCGGAACGGCAGAGCGTCGGCGTCCATGCCACGCAGGGCCAGGTCGGCCTCGGCCGCCCGGAACAGGCTCGGCGTGGCAAGAACGGCTACGACCCTTTTCCCTCGGCTTCGGCCTCGCTGTCCGGGGTGTCGCGCTCCGACATCCAGGCGGACACGACCTCGCCGACGACCTTGATCGGCAGCTCCATCAGGGCGGTGAAAGCGGCCTCGGGCCAGATGCCTTCGAGCAGGTCGAAGATCGTCTCTACGTCCGTCTTCCCGCTGGCGAGGGCACGGGAGATCTTCCGCACGCCGCCCGTGGGAAGGGTGGCCGAGGTCGGTACCTCGTACAGCTCGCCCTTCCACGTGAACTCGAACGACCCGGTGTCGACCGCCTTCGTGGCGGCGTCGGCGTCGAAGGCCACTTACTTGCCCCCTGCCGTGGTGGAGTCGGCGGCCGAGCCACCGTTCGGCGACGGAGTGGGCGCGGGAGACGGCGCCGGCGTCGGGGTCGGGGCCGGAGTCGGCGGGGTGTCGCTGCTGGGGGTCGTGTCCGCGTCGGGGACCGAGTACGTGTAGGTCGGAGCCCACGCCGCGTCGTTGGAGAACTTGCGCATCAGGTTGCCCGCGATGTCCTTCGACGGGTACACGCTGATCGTCAGCGGGTAGGAGACGGCGCCCGCGTTGGAGTAGGTGACGGCGCCTCGGGCGGTGACCTCGCCGTTCGGCACCCAGATGCGGGTCTGCGTCGCGCCGTCGAACCAGTCGAGCACCCAGGCCGACGGGCCGGCCTTGATCGGGACGACGTCCATCTTGTATTCGGTCGTCGGCGTACCGACCGCCGTGACGCTGCCCTTGTAGAAGGCCTGGAGGGTGTTCTTGTTGGTCTGGATCATGGTCACCGCAAGGGAGCCCTTGCTGGCCGTGATCACGGTGCGGACGATGGCCGCGTTCTGCCAGGCCGTGATGTCGGCGGTCGAGTCGTCCCAGGACTCGACCACGCCGTCCTCGGAGAAGTACCCGAGGTCAAGCCATGTCGCGGGCAGGGCGGTCGACACGTTGGTCGGACCGGCCGTCCCGAGGGGCGCGACGTACAAGTTGCCCGTCGAGGCAACCCGTACCTCCTCGGCTCGAAGTGCCATGATATGTCCCCTTTCGGGAGGTCTAGCGGGGTGTGGGTTGGATCGCGGAGTCGGCCCGCAGGTCGAACTCGACGGTCATCCAGGCACGCGACGTGCCCGAGGGGGAGTCGTCCAGGAGACGGGGGCCGGTGAACTCGCCGACCTGGTAGCAGGGGGTGCCGCCCAGCAGCGACGTGCCGGCCAGGGCCCAGAGCCGGGTCCGGACCTGCATCATCAGCGCGAGGGCTTCGGGTTCCCCGGTGTGCCAGGTGAAGACGTCCACGCGGGCCCGGTCGCGGACCGGGGGGAGCGCGGCCCCGCCGACCAGCCGCAGCTGGACCAACGGCGGCCGAGGGGTGGAGTCCTGCGGTACGCGGGAGACGACCGGGATCGGTGCCACCAGCGGTCGCAGGTAAGAGGTCAGCAGCAGTACCGCGTCGGGCCAGGCCATCAGTCGCGGGCCGCATCGACGGCCGCGCCGAGCGGGCGGTGATCTGCTTCGTAGGCGAGGGGGACGCCGATGACGGTCGCGCCGGCGCGTTCCCTGCCCGTGTAGGAGTCGGCGATTATGCCGCCCGGTGCGCGGGAGAAGACGCCGGTGTCGGTGGTGTGGCGGACCCGGTCGGCGATCTTCTCGGCCCGCCGCAGCAGGTCCTTACGGACGTCCTCGGAGGTGAGGATCTTCCGCATCCCGTCCTTGTCGGGACGGAAGCTGATGGTCCTGGGCATGGTCACCCCGTGTAGATCACTAGAGCGACCTCACGGTGATGGAGGCCGCGGGGGGTGAACACCGGGTTCGGGGGCCCGTTCGTCTCGAACGTGAGGCCCTGCCACTCGTACTGGTCGAGCGGACCGGTGTCCTGGTGGTTGGTGATCAGCAGCCATCCCTCGGTCTGCTGGTCGCGGCCGTCGGCGGCGGCGCGGGCGCGGGAGTCCTGCTGGATCCAGCCGGTGATCGGCGTGCGGGTAGCGCCGCCCTCGTAATCCCAGGTCTCGGATCCGTAGGCGTCGGTGACCCGCGCCGGCCGGACCTGGACGACCTGCTGAGGCAGCAGGTGTTCGGGTACCTGGTCGCTCATGACGACCGTGCCCGGATCACGTGGCCCTGGTCCACCTCGTCGGCCAGGGCCCGCAGGAATGCGGACAGGGACCGCTCGAAGCCTTCGACGGACCGGCCGCTGACCGTGCCCATGCGCCGCTCGGGTGCGTCCCCGATGCGGAGCCACACGGCGCGGGTGATCTTCTCCGGGTCGGTCACTGCCGTGCCTGGATGGTGGTGGCCTTGCGCCGGTAGACCGCGAGGGCGTCCCGGTCGGCCTGGGTGAGCGTGACGGCCGCTCCCCCACCAGCAGCCTGCTGGTAGGAGTAGTTACCGATGCGCTCCGACAGCATGCCCGCGGCCATCGACGGGGCGAGGAGCACCCGCAGCGCCATCCCGCAGACCGTGGCCATCACATCGGGCGGCACCGTCTCGTACCCGTACGCGTAGGTGACGGTGTACGTGCTGGTCTCGCGGTCCCAGTCCGGGTCCGTCCACGACTCGGGCGCGTTCAGCCACCCGCCGTGGATCCACAGCGCGACGGTGTCGACACCGTCGAAGGACCAGGTATGCGGCGGCATCAACATGCACGGCATGGCCGGGGCCGGTTGGCCGTCGCTGATGATCGGGGAGGGCCAGCCGGTGCGCATGTGCACCGCCCACACCGCGTGGACGGGCGTCTGGGGAAGCCGCAGCAGGTTGCCGACCGGCCGCTGAATCGTCACTGCCTGCGGCTGGAACGTGAACTCCTGCCGTGTGTAGGACCTGACCAGCGCGGACGCGTCGGCCAGCACCGCGCTGGACCGCGCCATCTCCTCGGGTGTGAGGGACCGCCCGAGCCGGTCGGCCAGGTCGAAGGGCCGCGCCAGCGGGGGCAGCGGCTGCGGCGGGTACACGCGGACTACTTCGCGGCAGCCGCGGGGGCCGGCGCCGGGGTGTCGGACGGCGGCGTGACGGCCGGGGTGACGGCGGCGAAGGGGTACTTGCCGGTGGCCGTGTCCGGGTTGGGGCCGAGTCGGGTCGCGACCTCGGCGGCCGTCCACGCGATGCGCATCACCGCTCGCCAGATCGTGCTGTCCATCTGCATGGCGTTGGCCACGACCTTGCCGGTCGCGTCGGAGATGACGCCGGACGGGTGCTGGGTGAACGTGATGTCCTGGCGGATGCCCAGCAGCGACTTGGACCAGTCGCCGTGGATCATGAGCGCCTTCGCCGGGTCCCAGCTGCCGTTCGTGACCTCGCGCATCGGGAAGCCGTACAGGCCGGTGTTGATCGCTCCGGCCAGGTCGGTCTGGTAGATCGGGGCGCCCTGCGAGTTGCGCATGCCGACCAGCTCCCACCCGATGCCGGGGGTGGCGGCGAAACCGTTGGTCGTGTAGCCGCGCTGTACGAGCTTCTGTGCGGACTTCGCGGCCGTCTTGGCCAGGTCCTCGGTCGCGGATGCGGCGGTGGTCTGGGTGGCTGCGGTCGCGCCGTCGAAGATGGCGGCCGGCCAGGTCGCGGGCTTGTTCACGCCGAACAGGACGGCGGCGTCCAGGGCACGGCCCAGGGCTTCCACCACCTGCGGCTGGACCTCGTCCCAGATCGGGAAGCCCGAGTCCTGGGCGTAGGCGTCGGGGATGACGACCAGGGCGGCCAGCTCCTCCACGATCAGGTTCTTCCCGGTCCACTCGGCACTGGTCGTCTGCTTCAGGTCCGTGAAGTCATTGGCCGAGTTGCCGACCCAGTACGCGCCGGCCAGCGCGGCGGTCGCGGGCATGCGGGCCTGGCGGGTCGACATCGTCCGGCGCTGGGAGAGCGCCATCACGGCCGAGGTCTGCGCCACGTTCTTGATGACCTGCTGCGACCATTCGATCGGCAGAAGGTCGGGGTTGGAGTGTTCGACGTCGGTGAATCCCATGACGTATCCGTCCTTTCACATACGGGGGGATGGGCTAGTCGATGCGCGGTCGGCGCATCCACGCGTTCATGTCCGTGACCTGGTCCGCTCCGGGCGCGAGGGCGCCGGGCTGGAGGTTCGCGACCGGCTTCTTCGCCGAGGTCGACGGGGCGCCGAAGGCCTCCTTCAGCGCGTCCGCGGACCGCTTCAGGTCGTCCTCACTGGCGCCCTGGAGGAACGTGGCCTGCTGGGGGGTGAGCCCCTTGGAGGCGGCGACCTTCCCGCGCAGCAGCTCGACCTCGGCGGCGATCCGAGCGGACTCGGCCTCGGCGGCGGCGTCCTGGGCGGCCTTCAGCTGGTCGGCCAGCCGCTGCTGGTCGGTCTTCTGCGCGTCCTCCAGGGCCTTCAGCTGCTTGGCCGCGGCGGCGTGCTCCTTGGCTCGGGCCTCCCACTTGCGGGCCTGGGCCTTCCAGTCGGTTCCGCCTTCGGGCTCGGGCTGCTGCCCGGTCTCGGCGGCGGGATCGGTGGCGGGGTCGACGGCCGGCGCGGGGTCGAGCGCGGGCGCTTCGGGGGCAGGTGTGGACATGGATGTGTCTCCCGTGCGGGATCGGATGGTCGCGCCGGCCGTGCGGCCTGACGGTTACTCGGCGCCCGAGGGGGCGCTGGCCGAGGACGGCGCGGTCGCCTTGTCCTCGCCCCGCAGGTGACGGCGGAAGGCGTTCAGCGCGTCCTTTCCGGACTCGCCTCTCGTTGCTTCACGCCATGCGGCTTCGAGCCGCTGCACCTCGGGTGGTTCTGGTTCGCGCCGGTATACGGCGGAAACGGAGCATCGGTCGTTGTCGTGGGCGGCGAAGTGGGCACGGGCTTCGGACCCGTAGGCAGCTCCGCGGGAGGCCACCATTGAGCAGAACGCGCACGGCGATCCGGAGGTGACCCGCCGCCAGCCGGCGATCTGCTGCGGACGCTGCCGGACGGTCTCCAGGACTGTGTTGCGGCTGCCCTCCATGGACAGCCGCTGACCGGCCCCGCCGAGTCGCTCAGCCATCGCGCGCCGCGCGCCGGTCACGTCACCGGTCTTGGCCATGTGCTGCTTGAAGGCGACCGGGCCGACCACGCGCAGGGCGTTGGCGAGCTGCTGCGGATTGGCGCGGGCGATCACGACCGGGTTCAGCTTGATGCCGTTGGCGGCGGCGTGCGCGATCAGGTAGCGGCGAGCAAGGGCGGCCAGCGCGTCCTGGGCGACCGCGACTTCCTGCTGCATCTGCGTACCGACACGACCCCACCACCCGTCGATGTCGCCGACGTCGGCGCCGAGTGCGAGGATCCGCAGCCGGCGCCCGATCAGACCGGCGACGCGCAGGGCCTGCTCGCGGTGTTCGCGGGTGAGCAGGTCGGCCGCGGCGTTGGCCATCAGGCAGCCATCGGCGGTACGGGTGCTGCCACCGCAGTAGGCGCGGCCGGAGCGGGCGCGGGGGCGAGCATCTGGGTCAGCGCACCGAGCGCGTCCTGGTCGTCGGCCATCGCCTGCCAGCGTTCGATGTCCTGCTGGGTGACGCCGGGAACCCGATCCCAAAGCGCGGGCCCGGGGATTCCGAGGCCCTGCACCAGCTTGCCAAGGGCGTCGGCGACCTGGGCGAGGGACCGCGGCTGGGTGTCGCGCCAGATGACCTGCGAGGCGGTGTCGTTCCAGCCCTCGGTGTCACCGATAGCGAGACAGCCCAGGCGCAGCATCTGCTCCAGGCCCTCGCCGAAGGTCGACTTGTGCTCGGCGAGGTCCATCTGGTGCGCGTCGGAGAGGGCGGCCAGGGCCTCGGCGGAGATGTTGGACACCGACCCGCCGATCAGCAGGTTGTGCGGGGGGATCCGGGCGACCGCCGCCATGTGCAGCAGGGCCCGGTCCCGGGAGTCCAGGTAGCCGTTCAAGTCCGTCTGCCCGAACTCGCCGAACTTCGTGTCGGTGGACTCGGCGTGCAGCAGCCCGTCGACCCGGATGTTGAAGGGTTCGCGCGGGGTGCCGTGGACGTCTTCTTCGATGGTCATGCCGGTGACCCAGCGCTGCCGGAACGCGCTGTACTGCTGCGCCATCAACAGCGCATAGGTGGTCTGGTCGACCTGCCGCTGCACCCGCAGCAGGGGCTGGATCTTCCCGACCGGCCCGTCGTCCAGGTCGTTGGAGTCGCTGATCCGCACGATGGGGCAGACGCCGAGGTCGTGGCGTTCCGACACCCCCAGCTGGGGGGACCGTCCGCCTTCGCCGAGACACAGGTGGTGCACGAACTCGTCGTCCACCAGCTTCGCGTCCCCACCGGCGCACACGATCAGCGCGGCCACCGGCCACTCGTCTTCGAACGCGTCGGCGTACAGAGCGGTGCACGTACGGGGGGAGAGAGGGGTGATGCGTGGCGCCGGGACCGCGCCGGCCACGCCGGGCAGGACCAGCGCGTACGACAGGCCGTAGGTCACGGCCGCCCGGTACAGGGAGTTCTGGCGCGCGTCCATGCGGTTGGGCTGCCACACCGTCTTCCACGCCGAGGACATGTCGGTCGCGTCGGACTGGCGGTAGCCGTCCACGTACAGGCCCTGGGCGACGGAGGCGACGACCAGGGGAAGCGCGTTGAACTTGGACTGGTCGATCAGGTCGCGGTACTCCGAGGTGACCTTCTTCGGGACGTACAGGCCGCGGCCGATGTCGTGGAGCGCGTGGTAGATCGGGTCCAGCCGGCGCTTCTCCGCGTCGCGGGCCTCGATCAGCCTCCGCGCCATCTCGACCACGTCGTTGGGGTTGTCCACGGTCAGCTCCATCCGACGACACGGCCAGCGCGCTTGCCGGTGCGGCTTCCGTTGCGGGTCCAGGCGGGCGAGGCCAGCAGGTCGGCGCGGCACATGTCGGCCAGCAACATGGCTGCGAAGGCGTCCACCTTGCGGTCGCTGCTTCGGTGCTGCTTGCCGAAGGAGACGCCGTACCGGTTCGGCCGGCGCCGTGCGTTCAGGACGTGCCGACGCAGGGTGGCGTCGGCGGTGTGGAGGATCTGGCCTGCCGCGATGGCTTCGACCAGGGCTTCGCAGCGGCGGGTCGACTGCTGGAGCCGACCGCGCATGTCCCAGCCGACCGCCGACCCGGGCGAGGCCTGCACCAGCAGCCGGTCGCCGAAGGTCTGCGACCAGGTGTCGATGTAGCTCGCCCAGTGCTCCACGTCGGCGTAGAAGCCCACCACGTTGTAGAGCCCGTCCGCGTGGTCGACCATGTCGGCGACGGCCTGGCGGTCGACCTCCCATCCCTCGCCCTGCGGCCCGTCCGGCTTCTCCCAGACACCGAGGGGCTGGACCAGGCGGTCCTCCACGCGGATCGCGACCAGGGCCGTGGCGTCCTGCCGCAGCGATCCGTCGAAGCCGAGGACGATGGTGTCGCCTTCGGCGAGGCGGTCCGACGTGGCGCAGTCGTCCCAGTCGGCGGGCGCGACCAGGGAGTCCTCGGCCACGGACACTTCGTTTAGGTAGAACCGGCGGGCGTCGGCGGGGTGTGTGCCCAGGTCGTAGACCTCGTCCACGATGCGCGTGATGTCGATCCACGGCGCGTCGCGGTACAGCTCCTTCAGCGCGGCCCGCAGCTTCGGCTCGTCGGCGAGGTCCTTGACCACGGCCTTCGGGTGGAAGCGCAGCAGACCCGCGTCGGTCACGCCGGCCTCGGCGAGCTTGTCGGCGTACAGGGACGTCTGCTCGGCCACCGAGTCCTCGCCGGGCCTCCAGCAGTTAGTCGTCTCCAGGGACCGGCCGCCGGTCTTGCCGAGGTTGCGGCGGATCGTCGCCGCCATCCGGATCCCGCCGTTGGCGGCGACGGCCAGGTGGGGCTCGTCCAGGATCGCCGCGGTGGTCCGCTGCCCCTCGCGACTGGGGGCGCTGGCCGTCACCGGCTCCAGCTTCCCGTTGCGGGTGCGGACGCGGGTGATGCCGAGGTCCAGGCCGTCGATCTCGCGGGCGGCCGCGCCCTCGCGGAGCATCGACAGCACCAGCGTCATGGTGTTCTCGGTCTGATCGAGCGAGCAGGCCGCGAGCTGCACGTGCGGACTCGGGTGCGGCCGGCCGACCGCGAGGCCGTGCGCGTCGGTGCCGTCGTACACCACCGGACCGGCGAGTTCGCAGCAGCTGATCGCTGCTGCGAGCGGACTTTTCCCGAGCCTTTCGGCATCACGATCTGCCCACGCCGGTAGAGCCACCCCCCTCCGGGCAGCACCGCATACCACCAGCAGATCAGCCGGGCCTGGGTGTCGGTCCACTGCCACGGGCCACCCGCGCCGACGCCGTCGGGCTGGGCCAGCATCGCTTCGCCCCAGCCCAGCACGTCCGGGCCGAGGGTGAGGATGCCGTGGTCCTGCGGCCACCCATGCGGGATACCGTCCGCACCCAGGGTGAGCGGGACGTCCAGCATCGTGGTCACGCCTTCTTCGCTCCGGCGCGGATCTTGTCATCCATCTCGTGCGCCATCACCGCGCGGATCTGCGCGTCCGCCAGGTCCTGGGTGTCGTGGCAGGCCAGCGTCGTGCCGTCGTCCTTCTTCACGACGCACCACTTCTCGCCGCGCTTGACGACCCGGTACGGCATCAGCTGCTCTTCGCTACCCGGTCCCAGCGGGCGCGGGCGGCGGCGCGCTTGCGCTCCGACTCGGCCGCGGACACGGCGGTGCCGACGTCGGGCAGGGACAGCTGACGCAGCAGCGTGCCCATCGTCGCCCGGTACCGGCGCAGCGTGTCGACGGCCGGGTGGAGCTTCGCGCCCTGGGAGTTGTAGACCATCAGGTCGTCCCCCTCCATCAGCTTCTCCAGCTGCTCGACCATGTCGGCGCACCGGCAGGCGTCCTCCAGGACACGCAGCTCATCGGGGCGCAGGTGGTAGGCAGGGACGACCGAGGACCACAGCCGGCGCCCCGCGGGGCCCAGCTTGGACGGTGCCTTGGGCACTGGCAGATCGCTCATGGTCATCACCCCTTTGCGTGATTGAGAACCTCACCTTCATGAGGTGAGGTTGAGAACATGAGCACACTCGAATCGCGAGCCCTGTCCGCGTACTTCCGTCACAGCGACGGTCTCGTTGCCCAGCCGAGCGGCGACCCCGATGTCATCGACCACCAGGGCCTGACCTATGTGGTGCTGTCCAACGTGAACGGCACGCTGGCCGTGTACCGGCACCTGCCGGCAGGACAGCTCAAGCGGATGAAGCGCTGGCCCGAGGAGGTTGCGCCCCGCTGACCCCAGGGCGGGGTCGAGGCGGTGCAGTCAGATTCGATGGCTATGCCGCCCCGTTCAAAAAGAAGGGGGGGCGGGGCGGGGTCACCCCCAGGGAGGGTGACCCTCCGTGATGGTGGGCGGTCCGGCCTCGCGCACTGAGATCAGGGTGTGCGAGGCCGGAGCCTGGACCCGTCCGTCCTGCTGGTCACCACGGCAGCGGACAGGCGGGTCGTCTAGAAGGGCGGACGGTCGAGCCGTCGCAGCCCGGGGTGTTGCTCGGCCGGCCGGGCGCGCGAGGGGCGCGGGCCTTGGGCTTCGTTGGCCTGGATCGCGGTACGCCGTCTGTGGTGGTGACGGCATAGCGTGCGCAGCATGTGGGGACGGTGGTCGTCCGGGTCGCCGAGGTGGTCGACTTCGAGCTGGGTGGTCTCGGTGCAGCGTGTCCCGTCGGCGCGGGTCCAGGTGCACTGGTGTCCGTCGCGCTCCAAGATGGGCGGCCTGATGTCGGTGGCCCAGTCGGCGGGCAGCGGCGCTGTACGCCAGGGGGTGGCCATGGGCATCACCTCCCACAGACTCAGGGCGCCCGGTGCAGCAGGAACGCGGACCCGATGTGTCTCGTGTACGCGGGCGGGATCGCCTCGCGCAGGCCTTCGCGGGTTGCCCAGTGCATGCCCATGGCCAGCCTGCCCGCGTCGACCCCGATGAAGTTGCCGACGACGTGCATGTTCTGACCCGGTGCCGGGCGCCGCCCCATCTTCGCCGTGGGGCGGGTGTGCGACGGGTGGCGCGGGGCTTGGATCGGGAAGCTCGACTCGAAGATCCGGTGGCGGTAGGTCCCGAGGCCGAACATCGAGCCGCACAGCAGGACCGGGTCGCGGAGCGGGGCGCCGATCACGTTCTCGATGACGTAGGGGACGCCCAGGCTGACGAGCAGTTCGCGGGTGGGGGCGATCAGGTCGGGGTGGTCACGGGCCCGGATCTTCTGGGCTCGGGTGTAGCGCTGGCACGGGGGCGAGGCGTGGATCAGGTCGAAGCTGCGTCCGTACAGGGCGGCGTATCCCAGCGCGTCGCCCTGATGGAAGTCGAACGGGTAGTGCGGTTGCGGTGCGCGGTCGACACCGACGGGTTCGAGTCCCGCCATGGCGTACCCGAGGGATCCACCCCCTTGGCAGCAGAACAGATCGAGTACCCGTACTCCAACGAGGGGCAGGTATCGGACATCGACTCTTCCCATGGCCAGCACCCCCTGCCCACCGGATGCGATCAACAGGAGGGGATGCCGGCGTACGGAAAAGGCGCCCACGGTGGGGCGCCTCTCAGGGGTCCGGCATGCCCTTTCCGCGGGTCGCCGCGGTAGGCATGCCGAACACGGGTCAAGTGTGACACGGCATGATCTTCTGCGCAATACGGGCATATGGGTGATTGACCGACTGTCACCCCTCGGCGGCCTGCTGCTTCTCGTACGCCATGATGGCGGTGTCGACGTCCCAGGTCTGAATGAGCGCATGCCACCTGGGGCGCACGCCCTCGCCCCGGTCGATCAGCAGATGGGGTGTGGTCCAGGCGGCGATGATCGCGCACTCCTCGGCCTTCTTCTCGACCCAGCGCGCGGCGTGCGTGTCTGCGCCGACGCGGTCCTTGTACGCCTCCAGGGCATCCTTGCCCTCGCGCCACCAGACCAGGGCGAGACCGTCACGCCGTACGTCCAGGCACCAGTCCTCGGCGGTCCGGCCGTCGGGCAGGATCGTCGTACGGAGCATCTCGCGGATGGCGGGGTCGATCTGAGCGGGAGTTACGTCGTCTGTCTCCATGGGTCCATCGCACCATGACGAAGGCCCCCGCGCTCGGATGACGCGAGCGTGGGGGCCGTGTGGGTCAAGGAGGGGTCAGGCGGCGGCCTGTTCCTTCCGCGCCCGGTGGCGGGCGAGCATCTCGGCGTCGCGGGCTTCGGTGTTGGCGATCCGCTTGCGCAGGCCCGACACACTCATCGTGAGGGCGCGTGCCATCTCGGCCTGGATACCCAGGATGCCGGTGGAGTTGAGCTTGACGATCAGCCGGTCCTCCAGCTTCGCGTAGCGCTCCTTCATGGCGCGGGCGCGCAGCAGCTCCATGTAGTCACCGAAGGTCTGCTCGGTGATGCCGCGCCGCGCGAGCTGCGCGAGGGTCTGCCCGCTCGCGGCGGCGAACTCCTCCAGGGTCTTCGGCATGAGGTCTTCGACGGGGGTTCCGGTGGTCTCCATGCCCCACACAGTAGCCCATGTCGTACGACTTTGGAATACGACTTGAGTTGTATACCCTTGCACCCAAGTGCTATGATCACTACGTGAGCAGGGAGAGACCCCGCCACAGAGAGGGACACATGAACTGGACCGTCTACCTGGAAGACTCGGTAAAGGCGCTGATCGCCTTCGACCCCGAGGGCACCATGGTCCTGATGGAGATCGGCGCCCTGGCCGAGACCGGCCCGGTCGGTGCGGTTGACCCGGTCAACCCGAACCTGGTCCTGGAGCCCATCATGGGCCGCACGGCGACGCTGGACGTCGACTGGGACGCGAAGATGATCCTGGTGACCGCGATCAGCTAACCGAATGAGCGAGGCCCGCCCCCGAGCAGTGGGGGCGGGCCTTCTTCGTATCAGGATACCGTCGGCACATCGTCCGGCTGACGGACCAGCGGTAGAGGTTGGCCGCGGATCCGGGCTTCGACGATATCGGCGACCTCGGCGGCGGAGACGACCAGCATCCGGGCCTCGTACCCGCGCCGGGTGAGGTGACCACGCCGGACCCACTGCCGGATCACCTCTCGGCTGACTCCGGCGGCGATGGCGGCCAGGTCGCTGGTGACGAGCCTGTCGCCCCCCGACGACCTGCAGGTCCGGCGAGGCATCAGGCGGCCTTCGCGACGACCGGGATGTCGCCGAGCATCCGGCCCAGCAGCAGCAGATGGGTCGGGGGCCAGACGGTCCTGCAGGTACTGCAGCGGACCGTCCCGGACGTCAGGCTGCCCTGCAGGGACCCGCCGCACGGCTGCCCGCCCTCGGCGTCCAGAGGACACACGCCGAGAGGTACGCGGGCCCGCTCGGGGAAGGCCAGCGAGCGGGCGGCTGTCGACAGGGTCTTCAGCTCGGCGAGGAGGTCGGCAGCGCCGGCCGCGAAGTCGAGCGCGATCCAGGACATGTGGTCATCCAGCCGCTGGCACACCTCGCGGACGCGGTCCCGGCCGCGCCACCGTGGCCGGCCCAGTTCGCGGGCTTCGTGTACGGCCTCCAGCCACTCGGTGAGGATGTCAGCCATCCCGCCGGGCCCGCGCAGGCTGAGCACGTCCAGCACGCACGGCAAGGGTGCCTCGCGGCTGCCGCTGACCCGCTGCTGCTCACCCGACCCGGGGACCAGGGCGACGGCCAGGGCGTCATGAAGGACCGGCAGCTCTGCCAGGTACCGGCGGGCCCTGTCGACGCAGGGCCAGCACAGTACGCGGGGGACGGCGGACCGCCGGCTGCAGGCGGTGCACGCGAGCGTTGCATCGTCGGTCACTTCCCGAACACCCGCTTAAGCTGCTCCGCCATGCTCTCCTCGCCGAGGAACTCTTCGACGGCTTCCGGGTTGATCCTGTCCCGTTGGGCGCGCTCCTCCAGCCAATCCGTCGCGCTCGTCTTCCGAGCGAAGTACATCTGCATCTTGGCGACGGGAGGGCGTCGCGAGTCGCAGTTCATCACGACCAGATAGGCGCCGAGGCGCGTCAGCCGGTAGTTCTCCACGAGACCCCCGGTCACGGCCTTCACCGGGTGCAGAGTGATCTGCCTGTCCGCGATCGTGTCATGCGCTCCCCACACCGTCCGGATGACTGCCATGGCCCTATAGACCGCAGGGACGAATTCCTCCCACGCCATATCTCCGAGTTCGCAGCAGAGTTTATTTGCGTCCCAGAACTCCAACCCAGACTCGTCGATCTCCTGCAGCCCGCTGAGGAATCCGTCGTCGGTGATATCCATGATGGTGCCTTTCGGGAAGGTGGGTGTCGGTACCACCGACACCCACCGAGACGGACTAGAAGGGGGCTTCGGCGGGGTAGGCGGCGCCGGCCGCGATGCGCGGCTGCCCGTACTGCGGGTGCTTGCCCGTGGGTGCGTCGTCGACGGACACCACGGGCGCGGCCGGCGGCGTGTACTTCGCCTCGTACAGCTTCGGAGCGTTGTACTTCGGGTTGGTCTTGGGACCGTCGCCGGTGTAGCGGACAGAGAGCGTGCCGCCCTCGGCCAGGCCCTTCGCGCCGGCCGCCTTGACGGCCTGCTGCACGGCCTTCTTCATGTTGGCGCGCAGGTACAGGCGGCGGCGTCCGTCGTCGTCCGGGTCGGCAGGGTCGCGCAGGTCCGTCTGCAGAGTCACGACGACCTGCTTCTTCGGGGTGCCGTCGTCCCAGAAGGCGGGCTTCTCGGTGTCGAAGTCGCGCTGCTGCTGGACGAATGGCTTCTCGGAGATCGTTCCACTGATGTCGTCGCCGACGTTCAGGAACTTGGCCGAGCCGACACCGCCTTCCATAAGGAAGTCGTCGGCATTCCCGAGGTCCACATTCTGGCCGTATTCGTTCATTCGCATTTCCTCATTTCTCGTTTTCAACGCACGCCCGCTCTGCGGCTCTGGGGGCCGCCCTTCAGGCAATCAGGTCTTCGCAGGTGTCTTTCCTGCGGCGGGCGAAATGCCCGCCTCGGCATCCCCGCTCGTCGGCCTCGACCGCGTGGCCCGGGTCGAACCAGGGGCACCAGCGGCATTCGGACTGGGCGGTCGCGGGGATGACGTCCATAGGTGTTCCGGCGGGCAGGCCGGCGATCTCGTCGAGACGGGCGAGGGACGCGTCGACAACGTCCTGGTCGGGTGCGTAGGACCAGATCTGGGCCTTGTCGCGGATCTTCGCGGCGCGCGGCAGGACGACGATCGCGATCTTGCGTACCTCCAGGCCTTCGTTCTGCAGGCCGCGCCCGTAGAGCTGGCCCTGGACCAGGTAGCGGTTCGGCGGGCCCTGGGTGCCGTAGCTGCGAAGGGTCTCGGGCCCGACCAGCTTCCAGTCGTACGCGGTGGCGGTGGCCTTGTCGTACAGGTCGACCTGCCCGGTCATCCCCGGCCGCACGGTCACCCGGTGCTCGATCAAGTAGCGCTCGCGCCCCAGGGTGCGGTTCCGCTGGCGGAAGACCTCGGCGATCCAGAGGTGGGCGGAGGTTCCGAGGATGGCGGCCCAGCTGTCCTGGTCCTGCCGTACGGGCGGGGTGCCGATGACCTTGTACCGAAGCCGACGGGCACAGTCGTCGCCGACCTCGCTGGGGCCGATGGCGCGCTGCCTGCTGCGGTCCGACTGCGAGTCGGCGGAGAGGAAGAGGTCTTCCAGCGCGTTCGCGAGGCCGAACGTCTGCTTGGCCAGGGGAAGCGCGGGACTCGGTCGGTCGGCGGTCTTGCGCAGACCGGCGAGGCGGTCTTCGAGGACCTTGCCCTTGTCTGCGGCGACCTGTTGCGCGGCGTCGGTAACGGCGTCGGTCATCGGACCGGGGGACCTACGAGCACGCCGGCGGGCATCGCCCTGTTCAGGCTGGCCAGCACCATCAGGTTGCCCACGATGGCGCGGATGTCAGCGGCCCTGAAGCGACTTGGGTACTTTTCGAGCTGGGACCCCAGGGTGAGCCACGCGTCCCGGGGGTCACCGGACTCGATGGCGGGGCGGGCGCACCTCGTGTGGTACCAGCTACCCCGTACGTAGGTGATCGCCTCGCCCTCTGCCGTGAAGCGGCAGCAGGCTTCGCAGGGGTACCCCCATTGCGACCCGTCGCGGGCGGTCCGCTTTCCGGTCGACGGTACCGACATGAGCCGGACCGTCACCCGCTCATCGGCGTGCAGCTCGTCCTGCATGGCGTCTCCCTCTGCTCGCATCCTTGACCACGCATCACAGCGTGTGTGACAGCCGACCTGTCCGATTAGCTGTCTACCTACGATTCTAAGGTGATATGTCACGATTCGCCACAGAGCGTACGGGTGAATCGAGGGAGTAACTCCCTCGCTCAAAGGGGTGTATGTGTAGTTGACCTTGGAAGTCACGGCGGCCGGTGGGGTGGGCTACATCTCACATTGTGAGACTGACCCCCTCCATTGGGGACCTTGGGGACCACTGGGGACCATGTGGGGACCTTTTCGCCCCCTCGGAGACACAACGCGCTGACCTGGCCTTTTGTCTTGAATCGTCTCAGCATGTGAGATTTGCAGGCCCATTGGGGTCCTTGGGGACCACTTTTCGACTTGTGAGAGCTGAGAGGCCAGGAAGAGAGGTTGATAAGTACATGACAAAGTTGTCATGTACCTGCTCTCTTCACTCTCCGGTGATGCCTACTTGCGTTCTGCTTTTCTTTTCGCAAAGATACTCAGACCCACCCGCCGGGAGATCGCGATCCCCCTGGCGGCCCCTCCTTCCGTGCACAAGGAGAGCCCCACATGCGCGCTCAGCAGAACGACGTCGACCAGACGCCCCGCCGACGACCAGGCCGACCCGCCGGCGTCGAACACGACAAGGTCACCCGCAACGTCTACGTCTCGAAGTACCGGGCCGAGACAGGAGAGAAGAAGGCGCGTGAGGTCGGCTTGAACCTCTCCGTCCTGGTCGACTCGCTGCTGGAGCGCTTCATCAAGGGCGACGTCCCCTCGGACTGGCTCCGCCCCGCCCCGCCGGTACAGCCGTCGCGCTGACCCTCAGTCGTTCCAGATCGTTCCAGTAATCCAGCGTCGCAGTGAGAGAGGGCCGGAAATCCCGATTCGGGAATAACGGACTATTTCTCACAAAGCCGTCTTCTTCTGCAAGCGGGCCGTAGCTTTTGGGGACAGGATTTGTCTTCCAAACTAGCTACGCGGGTTCGATTCCCGTCACCCGCTCTGAAGCGAAAAGGGCCAGGCCGAGGACATCTCCTCGACCTGGCCCTTCGCCGTTCCCGGGGCCCCTTGCCCTGCGGAATCGGTCGGCCTTCCGCCACGACTTCCAGGCCCTGGAGAAGCACGGCAACCGGCAGAGCCGGTTCGAGTACGGACCGTTTACGAGTTCCTCGCTGATGGTCGCCCGGCGGAAAAGAGAGAGGGTGCAGCTGTGGACGCGGAGCGAACGGCTGGGGCGCGCCAGGGCAACGCGGCGCCGTTGAGGTCCTCGGCATGACCAGCAATGTGCCGACCTGCCCGGAGTGCGGCCAAGCCATGAAGTTCGGCGGATTCGTGCTCTGCCGGCGGGAGGACGACGGCGAGCGGGTCTGCCGAGGTGTGTGGAAGTGCCCGACGCCGCATGTCTGGTGGAACTGGGCCGACCGGCCGCACGAGACGCTGGAGGCGTGCCCGATGCCCGGGATGTTCCGCTGACATCCGCGCCTTCCCGCCTCCCCCTCGTGTGCCCGACCGGACGGCGCGTGGTGGGGAATCACGGTGAACCGCGGTGGCCGCTCGGCTCGGGTGCGGGTCAGGGGCCTGGCAGCTCGGGGCCAGGTCGCGGGAGATCCCCTCCGGCCGGCCTGGTGCGTGCCTTGCCTGTCCCGGGGCCCGCGCGGGCCGGGCCGTACGATCGGCAGCCATCGGTCAGGGGGTCTCGCATGAGCGCAGGCATGGCGCTCGCCGTCAGCGGCGACAGGGAATGGGTCATCCGCAACGCCAAGGGGCGGAAGTTCGTCCACGAGTCCGCGGAGGAGGCCTTCGGGGAGTTGCACGAGTACGGGGAGGGAGCCGTCGTGCTGACCCGCCGGGTCTACCGGGGGATGTTCCGCACCAAGCCCGTCACCGACTGGCAGGAGGTCGCTCCGCCCGGGCCGGGGTCAGAGCTTGATGCCCGCGATGGTGTCCGCCAGGGAGTTCAGGAAGCGGTTGACGTCCGGGGCGATGGAGCTGGACGCCAGGAAGAAACCGAAGAGGACCGCGACGATCGCGGGACCGGCCTTCATGTGCTTGCCGCGGATCAGGATCACCAGGATGATCGCCAACAGAACCACGACTGACAGCGAAATGGCCACTACTGATCACACCTTCGGTCGTCCCCTGGCCGGCCCGGGGCGTGCGGCCCTGCACACCCCTACACGCACCATCCTCCCACCAACGGGCCCCGGCTATCCGTCCCGTGACGAATCGCCATCGGTTCTTTCCCGCCAAGCACACACTTACTTGGCATATTTCGGGCAAGAGGTACGGGTCAGGGGGCGGTGACGCCGAGCAGGGAGCGGACGTACGCGTACTTCGCGGTCAGCCGTTCGCGGGTGGGGGCGTCCAGCGCGGACAGGCGTACGGGGTCGGCGTTGTGCGCGAGGTCGGCTTCCTTGACGAGGGGCGCGCCGGGCGTGGCCAGGATGCGGGCGGCGTACTCCTCCAGCGCTTCCCCGGGGCGCTTGGTCAGGGCCAGCACCATGGCCTTGACCTCCTCGGGGACGGCCAGGGAAGCCAGTTCGCCCGGGCTCAGCGCCTCGTCCTCGACGGAGTCGTGGAGCCAGCCCGCCGCCTGCTGCGCCGGGGTGCCGCCGAGCAGGCGGACGCCCTCGGCCACGGCCGCGAGGTGCTCGGCGTAGGGCCGGCCGGCCTTGTCGGTCTGGCCCTCGTGCGCCCGGCGGGCGAGGGCCTCGACCTCCTGGAGGGTGAGCGGCTGCTCCGTCATGCGATCCCCTTCGCTGCCGTGCGCAGGGCCCCGGCGGCCCGGCTCACATCCGCGCGCGTGGTGCGCCAGTTGGAGAACGCGGCGCGCAGGGCGGGGGTTCCCCCGTACACGGTGGGGGTGACGAAGACCTCGGCTCCCGCGGCTTCGCGCAGGGCGGCCAGGCGTTCGGGGGTGGGGTCGGCGGCGAGGGTGAAGCAGACGACGTTGAGGCGGACGGGGGCGAGCAGGCGCAGGAGCGGGTCGCGCTCCAGTTCCGCGCCGAGGGCGCGGGCGCAGTCCACGTCGCGTTCGACGATCTCCCGGTATCCGGCGCGGCCGTACGCGCGCAGCGTGAACCAGGCGGCCAGGGCCCGCAGCCGGTGGGAGTTCTCGGGGGTCAGGTGGACCAGGTCGGGCTCGGGGCCCAGGGGTCCCAGGTAGGCGGCGGCGTTGGCGAAGATGCGGGCCTGGAGGTCACGGCGGCGGGTGAACTGGACGGCGCTGTCGTAGGGGACGTTCAGCCACTTGTGCAGGTCGACGCAGACGGAGTCCGAGGCGTCGAGTCCGGCGGTGAGGTGGGCGTGGTCCGGGGAGAGCGCGGCGAAGGCCCCGAAGGCGGCGTCGGTGTGCAGCCAGAAGGAGTGGCGCTCCCTGAGGGCGGCGAGGGCGGGCAGGTCGTCGAAGTCGACGGTGTTGACGGTGCCGGCGTTGGCGACGACGACGGCCGGGCCCGGGGTGTCGGCCAGGGCCCGGTCGAGGGCGGCGGGGTCGACGGCCTCCCGGCCGGGGAGGGTGGGCACCCGGACGAGGGAGCGGCGTCCGAGGCCGAGGACGGACAGGGCCTTGGCGATGGAGGAGTGCGGGGCGCCGGACAGGACGCGGACGGGGCCGAGGGCGGCCGCGCCGTCCTCGGCCGGGGAGACGCCGAGGCGCTCGCCGAGCCACTCGCGGGCGATGGCGAGCCCGACGGTGTTGGACATCGTGGCGCCGCTGACGAAGGTGCCGGTGTGGGCGTCGGAGAGGCCGAAGAGGCCGCGCAGCCAGCCGGTGGTCTCGCGCTCCAGGTGCTGGCCCGCGCCGTCGAAGGCGGAGTTGGAGTTCTGGTCGTGGGCGGCGGTGAGCCAGTCCCCCGCGAGGGCGGCGGGGGTGGCGCCGCCGGTGACGAAGCCCAGGTAGCGGGGGCCCGCGGAGGCCGAGAACCGGGGCGCCCAGCGGCTCTGGAAGGCCGCCAGGGCCGCTTCTGTGCCGGTGCCGTGCTCGGGCAGCGGTTCGGGGGCGGGCGGCGCGGCGTCGGCGGGGGCCGGTACGACGGGCCGCGCGTCCAGGGCGGCGAGGGCGTCGGCGGCGGCGCGGCGGGTGGCGTCGAGGAGAGCGGGGAGAGCGGCGAGGTCGGCGGCGAGCGGTGCGTCCATGCGCGGACGGTAGCCCGGGGCGGGAGCGGTGCGGGCGGGCCAATCACCACGAAGTGGCCCGGGGTGCGAGTCCGGCCCCGGGCCGGGGGCGCGGGGCGGGGCGGGGTCAGGACGGGGAGCGGCGGATGAGGAGGAGGGCCCGGTCGTCGTTGACGTCCTTGGCGACCTTCTCGATCAGGTGCCAGGCCGCGCCCTCCCAGCCGGCGGCGACGTAGCGGTCGGCCTCGCCGGTGAGCTTGTCGATGCCCTCGCTGATCTCCCGGTCGGCGGTCTCGACGAGGCCGTCGGTGAAGAGCATCAGGACGTCGCCGCGCCGCAGGTTGCCGCGCGCCGGGGTGAACTCCGCTCCGTCGTAGACGCCGAGGAGCGGGCCCTCGCCGGTGACCTCCTGCCAGCGGCCGGTGCCGGCCGACAGCTGGAGGGCGGGCAGGTGCCCGGCGGAGAGCAGCTCGTAGTCGCCGCTCTCCAGGTCCAGGACGAGGTGGATGGAGGTGGCGAAGCCCTCGTCCCAGTCCTGGCGGAGCAGGTAGCCGTTGGCGGCGGGCAGGAAGCCGTGCGGGGGCAGCGCGCCGAGCAGTCCGCCGAAGGCTCCGGAGAGGAGGAGGGCGCGGGAGCCGGCCTCCATGCCCTTGCCGGAGACGTCGGTGAGGACGATCTCCAGGGTCCGGCCGCCGTTGGTGCGGGCGGCGACGACGAAGTCGCCGGAGAAGGACTGTCCGCCGGCCGGGCGCAGGGCCATCTCGCGGTGCCAGCCGCGCGGCAGGGCGGGCAGCTTGCTCTGGACCCGGATCCGTTCGCGCAGGTCGAAGAGCATGGTGCCGCCGCGCCGCCAGGGCACGCCGACGCGGCTGCGGAACTGGGCGATGACCAGCCCGAAGAAGCCGCACGCCGCCACCACGAGCACCGTCCCGGGGGTGACCCGGGCGGGCCCGCCGGTGTACGGGCCGAGCACCAGGGCCTCCACGATCAGCGCGGTCGCGGAGGCGGCGTAGAGGCCGAGCAGGCTCGCGGGGCGCAGCAGCAGGCCGCCGGCCACGATGGGCAGGACCAGGGCCGACGGGGAGAACCAGACGGGCATCATCAGCGTGCCGCAGGCGATCGCGGGTACGGTCAGCAGCAGCCCGCCGAAGGCGAGCCAGTCGGAGGCGTCGCCGCGGAAGTAGTCGACGGCGGATTTGCGCAGGGCGGTGCGGGCCCGGTGCCAGAACGCGCGCATCCGGGCCGCGTACGTCTCCACACGTGCCGAGGCCATTGCACCGGGACCCTATCCATCCCGGCTGTGTGTGCGCAGGGGTACCCCCGGACGTAGGTCACCTCCGGGGTCGAAAACAGTTCGACCGGGACGGAATGCCCTGGTAGGGATAGCCCCATGGCTCTTGATACGCGCGTATTGCAGGCTGATGAGTGGGATGTCTGGTACGACCACTTGGAACTGGCGTTCGGCGGTGTGCCGGAGACCCCGGACGAGCGGGCGCTCTACCGGGACCTCACGGAACCGGAGCGTTCGCTGGGCGTGTGGGACGGCGGCACCTGCGTCGGCTCGGCCGGCGCCTTCAGCTTCCGGCTCTCGGTGCCGGGCGGCGCGCTGGTCCCCGCCGCGGGCGTGACCATGGTGGGCGTCGCGCCGACCCACCGCAGGCGCGGGGTGCTGACCTCGCTGATGCGCCGCCAATTGGACGACATCCGGGAGGGTGGCGAGCCGCTCGCCGTGCTGACGGCCTCGGAACCGGAGATCTACGGCCGGTTCGGCTACGGCACCGGCGCCTACGCCCTGTCCGTCGAGATCGACACCACGCGCGTGCGGCTGGCCGTGCCGCCGGGTACGGACCAGGTCCGGCTGCGCCTGGTGGACCCGGAGAAGGCCCTGGCCGACTGCGAGCGCGTGTACGCGGCCCTCGTCGCGGGGCGGCCGGGGATGCCGGCCCGGCGGCCCGGCTGGGAGCGGCTGGGCCTGCTGGACCCGGAGCCGCGCCGGGAGGGCGCATCACCGCTGAAGTGCGTGGTGGCGGAGGACGCGGAGGGCGGGGTCACCGGGTACGCCCGCTACCGGGTCAAGCCGGACTGGGAGCAGAGCGGCTCGGACGGCAAGGTCCAGGTCGAGGACGTGGACGCGCTGCATCCGGCGGCGTACGCGGCGCTGTGGCGCTACCTCTTCGAGATCGACCTGACCTGGACCGTACGGGCGTACGGGCGGCCTGCGGACGACGCGCTGCTGCACCTGGCCAGCGACGTGCGGCGGATGCGGACGCGCCAGCGCGACGCGCTGCACGTCCGGCTGGTGGACCTGCCGGCGGCGCTGGAGGCCCGGACCTACGCCGCCGCCCTGGACGTGGTGCTGGAGGTCGAGGACGCGTTCTGTCCGTGGAACACCGGACGGTGGCGGCTGACGGCGCAGGCCGACGGGGAGGTGCGCTGCGCGCGGACCGCGGACGCGGCGGACCTGGCGCTGTCGGTGCGCGAGCTGGGCTCGGCGTACCTGGGCGGGATCACCCTGACCTCGCTGGCCGCGGCGGGCCGGGTGCGCGAGCTGCGCGCGGGCGCGCTGTCGCGGGCCTCGCGGGCGTTCGCGGGCGAAGTCGCGCCCTGGCTGCCGCACGGTTTCTGAGGCCCGGCGGGTCCGGCGCCCCTCCCCCGGGAGGGGCTCAGCGCCGCTGGCAGGCCGGGCACCAGAAGAGGTTGCGGGCGGCGAGGTCCGCGGTGCGGATCTCGCCTCCGCAGACGTGGCAGGGCAGGTGGGCCCGGCGGTAGACGTAGACCTCGCCGCCGTGGTCGTCGACCCGGGGCGGGCGGGCCATGGCCTCGGGGAGGTGCTCGTCGCGGACGGTGTCGATCCGGTTGAGCCGTACGCCTTCGCGCATGAGCAGGATCAGATCGGCCCACATCGCGTCCCATTCGGCGCGGGTGAGGTCCTTGCCCGCGCGGTAGGGGTCGATGCCGTGGCGGAAGAGCACCTCGGCCCGGTAGACGTTGCCGATGCCCGCGACGACCTTCTGGTCCATGAGGAGGGCGGCGATGGTGGTGCGGGAGCGCGAGATCCGCTTCCAGGCCCGCTCGGGGTCGTCGGCGGGGCGCAGCGGATCGGGGCCGAGCCGGTCGTGCACCGCCTTCTTCTCGCCCTCGCCGAGCAGCGCGCAGGCGGTGGGGCCGCGCAGGTCGGCGTAGTGGGCGGCGTTCAGCAGCCGCAGCCGGACCGTGTCGCCGGCGGGCGGGGCGGGGGCGGGGCCGAAGCCGAGCTTGCCGAAGAGGCCGAGGTGGATGTGGATCCAGGCGTCGCCGAGTTCCAGGAAGAGGTGTTTGCCGTGGGCCTCGGCGCTCTCCAGCTCGCGGCCGTCGAGCAGGGCCGCGCTGTCGGCGAAGCGGCCCTGGGGGCTGCTGACCCGGACCGGGCGGCCGGCGAAGCGCTCGGTGTGGTCCTGCGCGAGGCGGTGGATCGTATGCCCTTCGGGCACGGCACTGCTCCTCCGTCCGGACGTGCGCGCGCCGCCGGACGGGGTCCGGCGGCGCGGGTGCGTCCTGCTGGCCTGGCTACTTGTCCTGGGGGTGGTGGGCCGGGATCGGGGGGAGCTCGCCGGTCTGCTCGTAGGCGGTGAGCATGTCGATGCGGCGGGTGTGGCGCTCCGCGCCGGAGTACGGGGTCTTCAGGAAGGTGTCGATGAAGCTGACGACCTCGTCCTGGGTGTGCATGCGGCCGCCGACGGAGATGACGTTGGCGTTGTTGTGCTCGCGGCCCAGTTCGGCGGTCTGGACGCTCCACGCGAGGATGGCGCGGATGCCCTTGACCTTGTTGGCGGCGATCTGCTCGCCGTTGCCGGAGCCGCCGATCACGATGCCGAGGCTGCCCTCGTCCGCGGCGGTCCGCTCGGCGGCACGCAGGCAGAACGGCGGGTAGTCGTCGACCTCGTCGTAGATGTGGGGCCCGCAGTCGACGGGCTCGTGGCCGTTGTTCTTGAGCCAGTCCACCAGGTGGTTCTTGAGCTCAAAGCCGGCATGGTCGGATCCGAGATACACGCGCATGGGTCGAGTGTGGCACGCGCGGCCTCGAGGTCCGGCAGAGGGTGTCGCCTATGTCACTTCTAAACCTCAAGTAAACCCAAAGAACCCAGACGGGAGGGGTCGGGACCTTGGTCCCGAGATGTGGGCCTTGGGCAACCATCGGAACAGGGTCTTCCGTACTTCGAGGATGTCGGGTTTGAATGCCGGAACTCGAAACCCGAGAACCTAAGGAATCGTCCATGAGCACCACGACGACCCTGCAGAAGGCAGGCGACTCCACCGGTGAACCCGGTGCGCCCCAGCCCTCCGACGGTCTCAAGGCCGGTCTCAAGAACCGCCACCTGTCCATGATCGCCATTGGCGGCGTCATCGGCGCCGGCCTGTTCGTCGGCTCCGGCGGCGGCATCGCCAAGACCGGCCCGGCCATCCTGCTCTCGTACGCACTCGTCGGCGCGCTGGTCGTCTTCGTGATGCGGATGCTGGGCGAGATGGCCGCCGCCAGCCCGAACTCCGGCTCCTTCTCCGCCTACGCCGACCGCGCGCTCGGCCGCTGGGCCGGCTTCTCCATCGGCTGGCTCTACTGGTTCTTCTGGGTCGTGGTGCTGGCCGTGGAGGCCACCGCCGGGGCGAAGATCCTCGAAGGCTGGATCCCGGCCGTCCCGCAGTGGGGCTGGGCGCTGATCGTCATGGTCGTCCTGACCGCCACCAACCTCGGCTCGGTCGCCTCCTACGGCGAGTTCGAGTTCTGGTTCGCCGGGATCAAGGTCGTCGCCATCGGCGCGTTCGTCGTGGTCGGCATGCTCGCCGTCTTCGGCGTGCTGCCGGGCTCGGACAACCCGGGCGCCGGACTGGCCCACCTCACCGACACCGGCGGGTTCATGCCGAACGGCTGGGGCTCCGTCCTGACCGGTGTGCTGATGGTCGTCTTCTCCTTCATGGGCAGCGAGATCGTCACGCTGGCCGCGGGCGAGTCCGAGGACCCGCGCCGCGCCGTCACCAAGGCCACCAACTCGGTGATCTGGCGCATCGGCATCTTCTACCTGGGTTCGATCTTCATCGTGCTCACGCTGCTGCCGTGGAACGACAAGTCGATCGTCGACAAGGGCTCCTACGTCGCCGCCCTGGACTCGATCGGCATCGCGCACGCCGGCCAGATCATGAACGTGATCGTCCTGACGGCCGTGCTGTCCTGCCTGAACTCGGGCCTCTACACGGCCTCCCGCATGGCGTTCTCGCTCGGTGAGCGCGGCGACGCGCCGAAGGCCTTCGCCAAGGTCACCAAGCGCGGCGTGCCCGCCGTCGCGATCCTGGGCTCGGTCGTCTTCGGCTTCGCCGCCGTCTACTTCAACTACGCCTTCCCCGACACGATCTTCAGCTTCCTGCTGAACTCCTCGGGTGCGATCGCGCTGTTCGTGTGGCTGGTCATCTGCTTCACCCAGCTGCGGATGCGCGGGATCCTCATGCGCGAGGCGCCGGAGAAGGTGACGGTGAAGATGTGGTTCTTCCCGTACCTGACCTGGATCACCGCCGCGATGATCACCTTCGTCCTGGGCTACATGGTCTACGACAAGGACAACCGCGAGACGGTGCTGCTCTCCCTGCTGGTCGCCGCCGTCGTGCTGGTGATCGGCGTGGTCCGCTCCGCGCTGCGCCGCGGGTCGGTGGCTCCGGCCGACGCCGAGGCCCCGGCGGACGCCGCCGCGTAACCCGCTCCGCTCATGCGACAGCCCCGGACCGCCGCGCGCGGTCCGGGGCTGCCGTGCAGCGGGGCGGGGGGCTCAGCCCCGGCGGCCCGCCAGCTTCCAGGCGCCGGGCAGGGCGCCCATGGCGAGGGCGGCCTTGAGCGCGTCGCCGATCAGGAACGGGACCAGGCCCGCGGCGACGGCGGCGCTCAGGGACATGCCGGTGGCGGCCATGAGGTACGGCACGCCCACCGCGTAGATCACGGCCGAGCCCAGCACCATGGTGCCCGCGGTACGCAGCACCGAGCGGTCGGCGCCGCGCCGCGCGAGGGCGCCGACGACGGTGGCGGCCAGCAGCATGCCGAGCACGTAGCCGAAGGAGGCCCCGCCCGCGCCGGAGGTGCCGCCCGCGAACCACGGCACGCCGGCCATGCCGACGAGCGCGTACAGGGCGAGCGAGAGGAAGCCGCGGCGGGCGCCGAAGGCGGTGCCCACCAGCAGGGCGGCGAAGGTCTGGCCGGTGACCGGGACGGGCGAGCCGGGAACGGGCACGGAGAGCTGCGCGGCGAGGCCGGTGAGCGCGGCTCCGCCGACGACGAGCGCGATGTCGCGGACGCGGCTCGCGGGCAGCAGGTCGGCGAGGACGGCGCCGGGCCGGAAGGAGACGGAAGCAGTGCTCATCGGGGGGCTCCGCGAGGTGGTGATCGACAGGACACCGTGAGGCTAGTGCGGGGCCGGGCGCCGCCCCACCGCCGGGCGGGACAAAGCCGTACTGGCCGGTTTGGTGGAGACCGGACAAAGACCCGCGCCCACACCCGAGTCGAAGTGATCCGCGTCACGGGCCACATGCGACCGCACGTCCTTTTTGCTCCCGCGGGCTCCCTGCCGCCAGACTGTAGGTTCCCGCCAATCCCCCGTGCAGCCCCCAGCGCCGCTTGGCCGACCGAGAGTACGAGCATCCCCTCATGCGCGACCCACTGCCCGATCCGAACGTCACCGGGAGCGGCCTGCCCCCGGAACCCCTCAGCCACAGCCTCAAGCAGCGCCACCTGACCATGCTGGGCCTCGGCGGCGTGATCGGCGCCGGCCTCTTCGTGGGCTCCGGCGCCGGCATCACCATCGCCGGACCCGCGATCATCTGCTCGTACCTGCTCGCGGGCGTGCTCGCGATGCTGGTGATGCGGGCGCTCGGCGAGATGTCGGCCGCGATGCCGGCCTCCGGCTCCTTCTCCGTGTACGCCGAGAAGGCCCTGGGACGCTGGGCCGGGTTCTCGGCGGGCTGGCTCTACTGGTTCCTGCTGGTCGTGGTGCTCGCCGTGGAGGCCACCGGCGCCGCGAAGATCGCCAACGGCTGGCTGCCGGCGGTCGACCAGTGGGTGTGGGTGCTGCTCTTCATGGTGGTCTTCACCCTCAGCAACCTGGCGGCGGTGCGCAACTTCGGCGAGTTCGAGTTCTGGTTCGCGGCCCTCAAGGTCGGGGCCATCGTCCTGTTCCTGATCCTGGGCACGCTCGCGATCTTCGGCCTGCTGCCCGACACCGATCCCGTCGGCATGGCCAACCTGACCGGGCAGGGCGGTTTCTTCCCGGCCGGGATGGGCGGGGTGATCGCCGGCATGCTCGCGGTGGTCTTCGCCTTCGGCGGCCTGGAGGTCGTCACGATCGCGGCGGCCGAGTCGGACGACCCGGCCCGTTCGGTGGCCCGCGCGGTGCGGAGCGCCGTGTGGCGCATCCTCTTCTTCTACGTGGGCTCGATGCTGGTCATCGTGACCCTGCTGCCGTGGGACTCGCTGGAGCCGGGCGAGAGCCCGTACGTCGCGGTGCTGGACTCGATCGGGATCCCGGCGGCCGGGCAGATCATGAACATCGTGGTGTTCGTGGCGCTGCTGTCGGCGCTGAACGCGAACCTCTACGGCTCCTCGCGCATCGTCTTCTCGCTGGCCGAGCGGGGCGAGGCGCCCCGTGCGCTGCTGAAGGTCTCGGGCGGCGGGGTGCCGCGCCGGGCGGTGTTCGCCTCGGTGGCCTTCGGGTTCGTGTCGGTGGTGCTGAACCTGCTGTGGCCGGACACGGTGTTCCTCTACATGCTGAACGCGGTCGGCGCGGTGCTGCTGTTCGTGTGGGCGCTGATCGCGGTCTCGCAGCTGCGGCTGCGCAAGGTCCTGGAGCGGGAGATGCCGGAGCGGCTGACGTTGCGGATGTGGCTGTTCCCGTACCTGACGTGGGCGGCGCTGCTGGGGATGGCGGCGGTGCTGGTGCTGATGCTGTTCGACGACTCGGCGCGGCCGCAGCTGCTGTGGTCCTCGGGTGCGGCGGCGGCGGTGCTGCTGGTGGCGTGGGTGCGCGAGATCCGCGCGCGCCGGGCGGGGACGGCCGCGTAGCCGCCGCCCGCTCAGCCAGGGAAGGGATACGGGAAGACCCCCGCGCCGACCGGTGCGGGGGTCTTCCCGCGTCCGGGCGCGCGTACGGAGCCGATCACGATCGGTGAATCGAGTGTCCGCATATCGGACAGGAAACGTCCGGTGAGCGGACGCTCGGCACACTGGGGATCCGCACCAGCGGACACCGCACCGTCCCCGCACACCGGACAGGCACACCCCCATGAGCCAGAGCAGCACCCTCGCTCCCCCCGAACCGCCGCAGGCCCCCGCCGGCTCCCCGCTCGGCAACGGCCTCAAGCAGCGCCACCTCTCGATGATCGCCCTCGGCGGGGTCATCGGCGCGGGCCTCTTCGTGGGTTCGGGCGCCGGGATCGCCGCGGCCGGGCCCTCGATCGTGCTCGCCTACGCCGCCTCCGGCGTGCTCGTCATGTTCGTGATGCGGATGCTCGGCGAGATGTCCGCCGCCCACCCCGCCTCGGGCTCCTTCTCGGTGCACGCCGACCGGGCGATCGGCCCGTGGGCCGGCTTCACGGCGGGCTGGATGTTCTGGACGCTGCTGTGCGTGGGCGTGGCCATCGAGGCGATCGGCGCCGCGCACATCATGACGGGCTGGTTCCCGGGCACGCCCTCGTGGATGTGGGTGCTCGCCTTCATGGCGCTCTTCTGCGCCGGCAACCTGGGCGCCGTCTCCCGCTTCGGCGAGTTCGAGTTCTGGTTCGCCGCGCTGAAGATCGGCGCCATCGCGCTGTTCCTGGGCCTGGGCGCGCTCGCCGTCCTGGGCCTGCTGCCCGGCACCTCCTCCCCCGCCGCCGCGAACCTCGTCCACGACGGGGGCTTCCTGCCCAACGGCGTCGACGGACTGCTGGTGGGCCTGCTCGCCTCGGTCGTCGCGTACGGCGGGCTGGAGACGGTGACCATCGCGGCCGCCGAGTCCGACGACCCGGTCAAGGGCGTCGCCACGGCCGTGAAGACCACCATGTGGCGGATCGCGATCGTCTACGTCGGCTCGATGCTGGTCATCGTGACCCTGCTGCCGTGGAACGACCCGGCGGTCACCGACGACGGCCCCTACGCCGCCACGCTGGACCACCTGGGCATCCCGGCCGCCGGCGAGATCATGAACGTGGTCATCCTGATCGCCCTGCTGTCCGCGATGAACGCCAACATCTACGGCTCCTCCCGCATGGCCTACTCCCTGGTCGCCCGGGGTCAGGGCCCCAAGGCGCTGGGCAAGGTCAGCGGCGGCGTGCCGCGCCGGGCGGTGCTCGCCTCCAGCGGCTTCGGGTTCGTCACCGTGCTGCTCTCGTACTGGTACCCGGACACCCTGTTCGCCTGGCTGCTGAACATGGTCGGCGGGGTCATCCTCATCGTCTGGGGCTTCATCGCGGTCTCCCAGTTCGTGCTGCGCCGGCGCCTGGAGCGCGAGGCGCCCGAGAAGCTGGTCGTGAAGATGTGGGGCTTCCCGTACCTGACCTGGGTGGCGCTGGCCGGGGTCGCCGGGGTGCTGGTCCTGATGGCCCTCGGCGAGGACACCCGGGTGCAGGTCCTGTTCACCGGCGGACTGACCGTCGCCCTGGCCGCGACCGGGTACGTCATGCAGCGCCGGGCCGCCGCCCACGAGGTCTCCCCCTAGGCCGCCCCTCCCCCAGCCCCCGTCCGGTGTGACACCCCCACCGGACGGCACGTCAGAGGCCGGGCCCGCGCCCCCCGCGCGGACCCGGCCTCCGGCATTCCCGGGGGCCGCCCAAGAGAGGTGACCCTTACTCGTGAGCCGGAATAGATACTGCTAGCGTGCAGTTGCGCATTAATTGCAATAAGCGATTGGCACGCTGAGGGGACCGGATACACGCATGGCCATCTACACGCTTCCTGAGCTTCCTTACGACTACGCGGCGCTGGAGCCGGTGATCAACCCGCAGATCATCGAGCTGCACCACGACAAGCACCACGCGGCCTACGTCGCGGGCGCCAACACCACGCTGGAACAGCTGGAGGAGGCGCGCGACAAGGAGAACTGGGGCGCCCTCAACGGCCTGGAGAAGAACCTCGCGTTCCACCTCTCCGGCCACATCCTGCACAGCATCTACTGGCACAACATGGCCAGCCCGAAGACCGGCGAGGGCGGCGGCGAGCCGACCGCGGCCGACGGTCTGGGCGACCTCGCGGACGCCATCACCGAGTCCTTCGGTTCGTTCCAGAAGTTCCGCAAGCAGCTGACCTTCGCGTCCTCCGCGACGCAGGGCTCCGGCTGGGGCGTGCTCGCGTACGAGCCCATCAGCGGCCGCCTGATCGTCGAGCAGATCTACGACCACCAGGGCAACGTCGGCCAGGCCTCCGTGCCGGTCCTCGTCTTCGACGCCTGGGAGCACGCCTTCTACCTTCAGTACAAGAACCAGAAGGTGGACTTCATCGAGGCGATGTGGAACGTCGTCAACTGGCAGGACGTGGCCCGGCGCTACGCCGACGCCAAGGCCAACACCCCGCTGCTGATCCCCGCCAAGGGCTGATCGCAGCCGCAGAGCCGCCCGCCTCGTGATCGTCTTCTCACCTTTCGCGTGCGGGCGTTTCCAACGGAAGACCCCCGTGAGGACGTGACTCACGGGGGTCTTCCGCGTACCCGGCGGCGCCGGACCGGCCGGACTACTCGAAGGACGGACCCTGGGTGCGGGTCCGCTTGAGCTCGAAGAAGCCCGGGGTGGAGGCGACGAGCAGGGTGCCGTCCCACAGCCGGGCGGCGGCCTCGCCGCGCGGGGCCGGGGTGACGACCGGCCCGAAGAAGGCCACCTGCTCGCCGTCGGCGCCGGGCACGGAGATCACCGGGGTGCCGACCTCCTGGCCGACGCGCTCGATGCCGTCGTTGTGCGAGGCGCGCAGCTCGGCGTCGAAGGTGTCGGAGGTCCCGAACCCGGCGAGCTCCGCCGGCAGGCCGACCTCGGCCAGCGCCTCGGCGATCACCTCGGGGGTGTTGCCGCGGCCCTCGTTGTGGATGCGGGTGCCCAGCGCGGTGTACAGCTTGCCGGTGACCTCCTTGCCGAACTTCTGCTCGGCGGCGGTCACGACGCGCACGGGGATCCAGGCCTGGGGGCCGAGCATCTCGCGGTAGGCCTCGGGCAGCTCGTCGAGCTTGTTCTCGTTGAGCACGCCCAGGCTCATCACGTGCCAGCGCACCTCGATGTCGCGGAGCTTCTCCACCTCCAGCACCCAGCGGGAGGTCATCCAGGCCCAGGGGCACAGGGGGTCGAACCAGAAGTCGACGGGGGTCTTCTCGCGCACCTGCGTGTCGGCCATGTCTCTCCTCATGTCAGCCAAGGCGTTGCTCTCCAGCCATCCCCCTGGGCAACCGGACCCGGCCCGGGCGCATTCCCCCGTGGGAGGATTCGAACCGAAGAACGCGATCACGCACGAAGGAGTGCACGTGCCCGGAGAGAACCTGTCCCGCGACGAGGCCCGCGAACGAGCGGAACTGCTGTCCGTCGACGGATACGAGGTGGCCCTCGACCTGAGGTCCGCGGTGGACGAGGCCGAGCCGGCCGAGGGCCCCCGGACCTTCCGCTCGGTGACCACCGTCCGCTTCCGGGCCACGACGCCGGGCGCGTCCTCCTTCGCGGACCTGATCGCCCCCTCCGTGAACTCCGTCACCCTCAACGGCCGCGTCCTCGACCCGGCCACCGCCTTCGACGGGGCGCGGATCGCCCTGGACGGGCTCGCCGCCGAGAACGTCCTGGTCGTGGACGCGAACTGCGCGTACAGCCGGACCGGCGAGGGCATGCACCGCTTCGTGGACCCGGAGGACGGCGAGGTCTACCTCTACACCCAGTACGAGCCGGCCGACGCCCGGCGGGTGTACGCGAACTTCGAGCAGCCCGACCTGAAGGCCCCCTACCGCTTCGAGGTCACCGCGCCCGAGGGCTGGCGGGTGTGGAGCAACGGCGTGGAGGAGTCCGCCGAGGGGCCCACCCGCCGCTTCGCCGAGACCGCGCCCATCTCCACGTACATCACCTGCGTGGTCGCGGGGCCCTACCACTACGTGACGGACAGCTACACGCGCGGGGACCTGACGATCCCGCTGGGTGCCATGTGCCGCAAGGGGCTGGCGAAGTACTTCGACGCGGACGACGTCTTCCTGGTCACCAAGCAGGGCTTCGACCTCTTCCACGAGATCTTCGACTACCCGTACCCCTTCGGGAAGTACGACCAGGCCTTCGTGCCCGAGTACAACCTGGGCGCGATGGAGAACCCGGGGATGGTGACCTTCCGCGAGGAGTACATCTTCCGCGGGAAGGTCACGCAGGCCTCCTACGAGCGGCGCGCGAACGTCATCCTGCACGAGATGGCGCACATGTGGTTCGGCGACCTGGTCACCATGAAGTGGTGGGACGACCTGTGGCTGAAGGAGTCCTTCGCGGACTTCATGGGCTCCTTCGGGCTCGTCGAGGCCACCCGCTTCGACCAGGCGTGGGTCACCTTCGCCAACAGCCGCAAGGCCTGGGCCTACCGGGCCGACCAGCTGCCCTCCACCCACCCGATCACGGCCGACATCCGTGACCTGGAGGACGCCAAGCTGAACTTCGACGGCATCACGTACGCCAAGGGCGCCGCGGTCCTCAAGCAGCTGGTGGCCTACGTGGGGCGGGAGGCCTTCCTGGAGGGCGCGCGGCGCTATTTCAAGGCCCACGCGTACGGGAACACCACGCTCGACGACCTGCTGTCGGTGCTCGCGGAGGTCTCCGGGCGGGACATGGCCCAGTGGTCGCGGGCCTGGCTGCAGACGGCGGGCGTGAACGCCCTGACGCCGCTGATCACCACCGACGCCGACGGCCGCGTCACCGAGCTGGCCGTCCTCCAGGAGGGCGACGCCCTGCCGGACCAGCCCGCCGTGTCGGCCGGCCGCCCGCACCGGATCGCGGTGGGCCTCTACCGGACCGGGGCGGACGGTCTGGTGCGCTACGCGCGGGCCGAGGCCGACGTGGCCGGGGCGCGCACGGTGATCGCGGAGCTCGCCGGACAGGAGCGGCCCGACCTGGTGCTGGTCAACGACGACGACCTCACCTACTGCAAGGTCCGCTTCGACGAGGCCTCGCTCGCGACCCTCCGCGGCCACCTGGGCGCGATCACGGACCCGCTGGCCCGCGCGCTGTGCTGGTCGGCGCTGTGGAACCTGACGCGGGACGGGCTGATGCCCGCCCGGGACTTCCTGTCGCTGTTCCTGACGCACGCGGGCCGGGAGAGCGACGTCGGCGTGCTCCAGATGCTGCACGGGCAGGCGCTGAGCGCGGTCACCCACTACTCGGCGCCCGGGCGGCGCGAGGGTGCCGGCCGCGAGCTGGCGGCGGGCGCGCTGCACGAACTGCGGCTGGCCGAGCCGGGCTCGGAGCACCAGCTGACCTGGGCCCGCTTCTTCGCGGCGAGCGCGGCGACCGAGGGCGACTTCCAGCTGCTGCTGGGCCTGCTGGACGGGACGGCGCGGATCGACGGGCTCGACGTCGACCAGGAGCTGCGCTGGGACTTCCTGCTGCCGCTGGCGGCGCACGGGGCAGTGGACGAGGGCGTCATCGGCGCGGAACTCGCGCGCGACGACACCGCCTCGGGCAAGCGGCACCAGGTGCGGTGCCTGGCGGCGCGGCCCTCGGCAGCGGTCAAGGACCAGGCGTGGGCGGTGGTCGTCGAGTCGGACGCGCTGTCGAACGCCCTGGTCGAGGCCACCATCGACGGGATGCAGCAGCCCTCGCGGCGCGACCTGCTCGCCCCGTACGCCGGACGCTACTTCGAGGTGCTGGAGCGGGTCTGGGAGCAGCGGTCGATCCAGATCGGGATCCACGTGGTGAAGGGGCTGTACCCGATGCTCCAGGACGGCGAGGACACCGTCGCGGCGACCGACGCCTGGCTGGCCGGGCACCCGGACGCGGCGCCCGCGCTGCGGCGGCTGGTCCTGGAGTCGCGCGACGACCTGGCCCGCGCGCTGCGCGCCCAGGCCCGCGACGCGGCCTGATCCGGTCCGCGTACGGGCGGGGGCCGGAGTTCTCCGGCCCCCGCCCGCGTGCGTCGGGGTGCGGGGAGGCGGGCGCTCCATCGGCAGTCGAACGCCCGTACTTTAGCCCCGCCTTGTCCGGGTTTGTCGACGAACGTGTAACAGGCGTTAGCGAGGCCATGGCCTGAGGGAATCACCGCGTCATGAACCAGAACGCACCCCTCCCCCTCACCCACCTCACCGCCAGCCGCCCCCGCGTGCTGACCCTGGCCCAGCTCCGCGAGCACGGCGTGAGCGCGGCCGAGGCCGCCGGGCGGCCCTGGCAGCAGGTGCTGCCGGGGGTGTTCCTGCTCCACTCCGGCCCCGCGACGAGCGAGGAGCGGCTGCACGCCGCCCTGCTGTACGCGGGCCGCCGCGGCGACGAGGTCATGATCACCGGCCTGGCGGCGCTCGCGCTCTACCGGTTCTCCGCCGCCCCGGCCCTGCTCGGCCTCCCGCACATCGACGTCCTCGTGCCGAACACCCGGCGGCTGCGCTCCACCGGCGACGTCCGCATCGTCCGCAGCCACACGCCGCCCCGCCCCGTGGAGGTGACGGGCCTGCCCGTGGCCCCGGTGGCGCGGGCCGTCGCCGACGCCGTCGCCGGGCTCTCGGACGCGGGCACCGTACGCCGCCTGCTGAGCGAGGCCGTCCGGGCCGGACACTGCGAACCGGCCGCCGTCGTGCGGGAGCTGACCGTGGCCCGGCTGCTGAACCGGCCGCACGTGGTGGACGCCGTGGAGTCCCTCCTCGCCGAGGGCCGGGCCATCGCGGAGGACCGGCTGTACCAGCTCGTACGCGGCCACGAACTCCCCGAGCCCGTCTGGAACGTGGACCTGCGCCTGCCCGGCGGACCGCACCTGGGCGGCGTCGACGCCTACTGGCCCGAGCAGGCCGTGGCCATCGAGATCGACACCCGGGCACCCCGCCAGGGGGAGGACGAGGACTTCGCCGAGGCGGTCCGCAAGCGGGAGACCCTGGAGCGCCTCGGGGTGACCGTCCTGCACCTGACCCCGCGCAAGCTGCGCGACTGGCCCGAGCAGCAGGCCGCGGTCGTCCGCACCGCCCTGACGGCATCGGCCGACCTGGAGCCCGCCGCCTACCTGGTCGTGCTCCCCCGGTGAACCGGCGGGCCGGCCGGGGGGTGCTCCGGGGCGCTCCAGCGCAGCCGTCCCGGATGCAGGCTCTCCACCGCCGCCTCCACCGTGAACCGCACCCGCCGCTCCCCGCCCTCCCCGAACTCGGTCCGGGCCCGTCCGGCGATCTGGAGCAGACCGCCGCCCTCCCAGTCGGGGAAGAGCAGCCCGGCCCGCCCGTCGAGGGCCAGATTGCCCAGGGTCAGGAACATCGCGTTGCCCGCGTAGTCCGGCCACACCAGCTCGGTGGCGGAGAGCACCTCCACGAAGCCCGGCGGGCCGCCCCGGTGACTGGCCTCCGCCCCGTGCTCCGCGGCGGTGGTGGCGATGAAGAAGGTGTCGGCGCCGCGGACGGCCGACGCCGCGCGGGCCGTGAGCGAGGTCCCGCGCCACACCACCCCCGGGCCCTCGGCCACCAGCTCCACCGGCCCGCGCTTGCCGAGGTGCTTCGGACAGTTGGCGAACACCCGCTCGGCCTCCACCGCGAACCCGCCGGGCAGCACGGCCAGCGTCCCGTCCACCCGCATCCGGCGCCGGGTGCGCGGGTCCAGGGCGATGGTCCCCACCCCGGTACCCGCGGTGGCCAGCGCCCCGGCCAGCGGGTCCCCCGCCGGGAGGCCGCCCGTGACGGTGATCCGGCCGCGCCCGTCCGCCCGTACGAAGCCGGGCGGCCCGGTGAGCAGCGAGGCCCACACGCGCCCGGCCGCGTCCGCCGCGCCGACGACGAGGTGGGGCTGCCGGGCGAGGAAGCCGGCCGCGGCCTCGCCGACCTCACTGCCGATCGAGCGGCCCACGTGCTCGGCGAGCGCCCGTACGCCCACCCGTTCCTGGACGGCGACCGATCCCCGGTGGTAGCGCTCCATGACCACTCCCATCCTAACCTTTCAATTTGAGTTTAAAGGTTAGACGGGCGCCCGTCAACCGGTCCCGTACCCTTGAGGGGTTAGCGGCGCGAGGAGGCGGACGTGACGGAACGGACGGCGGACCCGCGTCCACTGACCGGTGAGCCGGTCTGCCTCGACCTGCTGAACACGCGCTGGGCCGAGGACGGCGTACCGGCCGACCTCTTCGCCGGCGCCCACGGGCTGACCCGGGTGGAAGGGCTCGCCGTCTGGCTGGAGAGCGCGGGGCTGGCCGGCCGCTTCCGCGCCGACGCCGCGACCCTCGTCCACCTGCTGACCGCCCGCGAGTCACTGGCCCGGGCCGTCGCCGACCCCGCCGACGCGAGCGCCCGCGCCCTGATCGACGCCGTACTGGACCACGGCCGGATCCGGGCCACCCTCACCGCCGAAGGGCCGGGCGAGCGCGCCGAGTTCGCGGACCCCGCCTGGGGCCCCGCCTGGACGGCGGCCCGCGACTACCTGGACCTGCTGACCGGCCCGCCCGGCCGGATCCGCAAGTGCGCCTCGGAGAGCTGCGTCCTGCACTTCCACGACACCTCGCGCAACGGGACCCGGCGCTGGTGTTCCATGGCCGCGTGCGGCAACCGCGCCAAGGCCTCGCGCCACTACGCGCGCACGCGCGAGCGCTGAACGGTCGGAATCTGTCACACCGGATACGAGACGAACGTCCCGGATGACTTCGCCGTGAGGCTGCAAAATCGATAAATCCACTCGCGCGTCGATGCGAGTCGCCCCGGCTTGCCCGGGCATGTCCCCACTGGCGGATGGTCCGCACTGGCGAGAGTCCGCCATGTCAGGTATCGGTCAATGACAACCCTCCCCAAACAGCTGTCACTTGCGCAAAGCTGACCGGTCATCCGGCACCGAATTCCGGACCGTATCTTTCACTTAGCCAGGGATGCTGATGACCCTCGACTCGCCCAGCTCCACCACCGGGGCCATACCCGGCGCGCGGCGCGCGGCCCGCGTCGCCGCGGCCGCGGGCCTGGTGGCCGCCCTCTGCGCCACCGGCGCCGTCCCCGCCTTCGCGGCTGCGGCCCCCGACGCGCCGGGCACCAACCCGGCCGTCAAGTCCGCCGACCAGAAGCTGGGTTCGGCCGACGCCGAACTCCTCCAGGAGGCCAAGGCCAAGGGTGACGCCACCGTCACCGTCATGGTCGCCACCGCCCCCGGCCAGACCAAGCAGGTCGCGGACCAGCTCGACGCGGTCCAGGGCGCCTCGGTGGGCCAGACGTACGACAAGCTCGGCTACGTCCGGGCGACCCTGCCGACCGACAAGGCCGAGGCCGCCCTGAAGGCGGCCGGGAAGCTCGACTCCGTCCACGGCATGGACCTGCGGCACGAGATCCAGCTCCCGGACCCGCGTCCCGACGCGGGCAAGGACTCCGGCGCGGCCAAGAAGACCGCCGCCGAGACCTACCCGGGCCCGGGCAAGGACACCCCGGCGAAGAACCCGTACAACCCGTCCTTCGAGACCGGCGCGGTGGACTTCGTCCAGAAGAACCCGCAGGCCGACGGCCGCGGCGTGACCATCGGCATCCTGGACTCGGGCGTCGACGTCGCGCACCCGGCCCTGCAGAAGACCACCACCGGCGAGCGCAAGATCGTCGACTGGGTCACCGCGACCGACCCGATCCTGGACAACGACGCCACCTGGCGCCCCCAGGTCACCCCGGTCACCGCCACCGGCGGCTCCTTCACCGCGGGCGGCCAGAGCTGGAAGGCCCCCGAGGGCACCTTCCAGTGGAGCCGGTTCAGCGAGTCGATCACCGCGACGGGTGACGCGAAGGGCGACGTCAACCGCGACGGCGACACCACCGACCGGTTCGGCATGCTGTACGACCCGGTGGCCGGCACCGTCCGCGTCGACACCGACCAGGACGGCGACTTCACCAACAACGAGCCGATGAAGCCGTACAAGGACGGCTACCAGGTCGGCTACTTCGGCACGGACAACCCGGCGACCGACGTCGCCGAGCGCATCCCGTTCGTGATCCAGATCCGCAAGGACGTCCCGATGGACCCCTTCGGCGGGGACTGGGTGGGCAAGAAGGCCGACTTCGTCAACATCGGCATCATCGAGTCGGAGCACGGCACGCACGTCGCCGGCATCACCGCCGCGAACAGCCTGTTCGGCGGCAAGATGAACGGCGAGGCGCCCGGCGCCAAGATCGTCTCCTCGCGCGCCTGCTCCTGGTCCGGCGGCTGCACCAACATCGCGCTGACCGAGGGCATGATCGACCTCGTCGTCAACCGCGGCGTGGACATCGTCAACATGTCCATCGGCGGCCTGCCGGCGCTGAACGACGGCAACAACGCCCGTTCCGAGCTGTACAAGAACCTCATCGACACCTACGGCGTCCAGCTCGTCATCTCGGCGGGCAACGAGGGTCCGGGCGTCAACACCATCGGTGACCCCGGCCTCGCCGACAAGGTCATCTCCGTGGGCGCGGCGGTCTCCAAGGAGACCTGGGCCGCCAACTACGGCTCCGGCGTGTCGAAGAAGTACGACATGTTCCCCTTCTCCTCGCGCGGTCCGCGTGAGGACGGCGGGTTCACGCCGACCATCACCGCCCCCGGTGCGGCCATCAACACCACCCAGACCTGGCTGCCCGGCAGCCCGGTCAAGGAGGCGGGCTACGCCCTGCCGGCCGGCTACTCGATGCTCCAGGGCACCTCGATGTCCTCGCCGCAGGCGACGGGCGCCAGCGCCCTGCTGCTCTCGGCCGCCAAGCAGCAGAAGCTCGCGCTCACCCCGGCGAGCCTGCGCGTGGCGCTGACCAGCACCGCGAAGAAGATCAACGATGTCCCGGCGCACGCACAGGGTGCCGGTCTCATCAACATCGTCGACGCCTGGGAGTCCATCCAGCGCGGCGCGAAGGCCGAAGAGTTCACCGTCAAGGCCCCGGTCGACACCGCGCTCGACCAGTTCCTGAAGACCCCGGGCTTCGGCACCGGCCTCTACGACCGCGAAGGCGGCCTGAAGGTCGGCCAGAAGAAGGTCTACGACGTCGTCGTCACCCGCACCACGGGCGTCAAGTACGGCACCCGGCACGACCTGAGCTGGCGCAACAACGACGGCACCTTCAAGGTCGTCGGCGGCTACGACTACGTCACGCTCCCGCTGAACAAGCCCGTCACCATCAAGGTCGAGGCGAACGTCAAGTCGGCCGGCGTGCACAGCGGCATCCTCCAGCTCGACGACCCGTCCACCGAGGGCGTCGACAAGCAGGTCCTGGCCACGGTCGTCGCCTCCGCCCCGCTGGCGAAGCCGTCGTTCACCCTGTCGGACACCTCGTCCGTCCAGCGCAACAGCCACAAGTCGTACTTCGTGACCGTCCCGCAGGGCGCCAAGACCCTCGAGGTCGCCCTCGGCGGTCTGAAGCCGGGCAGCCAGACGCGCTTCATCTCGATCCACCCGTACGGCACGGGCGTCGAGGACAGCGCGACCACCCAGTGCTACCCGAACTACGACAACCCGGCCAACACCTGCCGCCCCGACCTGCGTTCCTACGCGGACCCGCAGCCGGGCGTCTGGGAGATCGAGGTCGAGTCGCGCCGTACGTCGCCGCTGCTCGACAACCCGTTCAAGCTGGACGTCTCGGTCCTCGGCGCGGGCTTCGACCCGGCCGTCAAGGTCCTCCCCGAGGTCAAGCAGGGCACCCCGGCGCCGGTCCAGTGGACCGTCAAGAACGACGCCGCGGCCATCACCGGCGGCAAGCTCCAGGGCGGCCCGCTCGGCTCCGCCAAGGTCGCCAAGCCCACCATCGCGGCCGGTGAGACCCAGACCACCGAGGTCACCGTCGGCGAGGGCGTCTCCCGCCTCGACGTCGCCATCGGCAAGACCTCCGACACCGCCGCGGACCTCGACCTCGAGGTCTACAAGGACGGCGTCAAGGTCGGCACCTCCGCCGACGGCGACTCCGAGGAGGCCGTGAGCCTGGACAAGCCCGCCGCCGGTACCTACACCATCAAGGTGATCGGCTACGCGGTTCCGTCCGGCTCCACCACGTACGACTACCGCGACGTGTACTTCTCGGCCGCCCTGGGCTCCGTCCAGGTCGACGAGAACGCCAAGGTGAACCTCGCCACCGGCGCCTCGGCCGGCGTCGCGGCGAACGTCCTGGTCTCCAGCGCGGCTCCCGAGGGCCGTCAGTTCTTCGGCCAGGTCCAGCTGCTCAACGCCCGCGGCACCGCCGCCGGCCTCGGCAGCGTCCAGATCGAGAAGGTCCTCCCGTAACGCTCCCGTGAGGGCGTGACGGCATGACGGAGGGGCGGGCGCCCGATGCGGGCGCCCGCCCCTTCGCCGTCCCCGCGGCCCGCCATCCGGTACGCCGCGTCCGGACGGCGGGCCCGGCGGAACGGCCTCAAACCGGCCGTGAGCTGCCGAAACGGCAGTCCGGGGGCCCCGCGGCACGCCCGTCGCGGACGCGTCGGGGGGGGTCGTCACCCCGGATTCCGTCCGCACCTCGGACAATGGATTGGACAAGCCTCGTGGGGTCGAACGCATGATGGCTCCACGCGCGCACGCGCCCACGTACCAATGAGGAGTCACCGTGAGGGTCGGAATCGTCGGAGCCACCGGACAGGTCGGCGGAGTCATGCGCGGCATCCTGGCCGAGCGCAAGTTCCCGGTGGACGAGCTGCGGCTGTTCGCCTCGGCCCGCTCGGCGGGCACGACGGTGGAGTGGGAGGGCCGCGAGATCACCATCGAGGACGCCTCCACCGCCGACTACACCGGCCTGGACATCGTGCTCTTCTCCGCGGGCGGCACCACCTCCAAGGCCCTCGCCGAGAAGGTCGCCTCCCAGGGCGCCGTCGTGATCGACAACTCCTCCGCCTGGCGCAAGGACCCCGAGGTCCCGCTGGTCGTCTCCGAGGTCAACCCGCACGCGATCAAGAACCGCCCCAAGGGCATCATCGCGAACCCGAACTGCACCACCATGGCCGCGATGCCGGTGCTGCGCCCGCTGCACGACGAGGCCGGCCTGACCGCGCTGATCGCCACCACCTACCAGGCCGTCTCCGGCTCCGGCCTGGCCGGCGTCGCCGAGCTCGACGGCCAGGTCAAGGCCGTCGCCGAGGGCGCCACCGGGCTGGTCCACGACGGCGCGGCCGTCGACTTCCCCGAGCCGGGCGTCTACAAGCGTCCGATCGCCTTCAACGTTCTCCCCCTGGCGGGCTCGATCGTCGACGACGGCTCCTTCGAGACCGACGAGGAGCAGAAGCTCCGCAACGAGTCCCGCAAGATCCTGGAGCTCCCCGAGCTCAAGGTCTCCGGCACCTGTGTGCGCGTCCCCGTCTTCTCGGGCCACTCGCTCCAGGTCAACCTCCGCTTCGCGCGTCCGCTGAGCGTCGAGCGCGCGTACGAGCTGCTGGCGGACGCCCCCGGCGTCGAGCTCTCCGAGATCCCGACCCCGCTCCAGGCCGCCGGCCGCGACGCCTCGTACGTGGGCCGCATCCGGGTGGACGAGACGGCCGAGAACGGCCTCGCGCTCTTCCTGTCCAACGACAACCTGCGCAAGGGCGCGGCGCTGAACGCCGTGCAGATCGCGGAGCTCGTGGCCGAGGAGCTGCGCCGGGGCTGACCCCGCACGCACGCGTCCCCGAGGGGGCGGTACCGCGGGCCGCGGCACCGCCCCCTCGGGCGCGTCCGGGACGGGCGTGTTCGCCCGTGGATGAGGCCGGCGCGCGGACGGCGCCCCCGTGGAAGGATGGCCGGGCAACGTCACCATCGAAGGAGATGACCGCGTGCCTGGCACGAATCTCACCCGTGAAGAGGCTCAGCAGCGGGCAAAGCTGCTCACTGTCGACTCGTACGAGGTCGAACTGGATCTCAGCGGTGCGCAGGAGGGCGGCACGTTCCCGTCCGTCACCACCGTGCGCTTCCAGTCGGCCGAGGCCGGCGCCGAGACCTTCATCGACCTGGTCGCGCCGGCCGTCCACGAGGTGGTCCTGAACGGCAAGGCGCTGGACGTCGCCGCCGTCTTCCGCGACTCCCGGATCGCGCTGGCGCACCTCGCCGCGGGGGCCAACGAGCTCCGCGTCGTCGCGGACTGCGCGTACACCAACAGCGGTGAGGGCCTGCACCGCTTCGTCGACCCGGTCGACCAGCAGGCCTACCTGTACACCCAGTTCGAGGTGCCGGACGCGCGGCGGGTCTTCGCCAGCTTCGAGCAGCCCGACCTGAAGGCGACGTTCCGGTTCACCGTGACGGCCCCCGAGGGCTGGACGGTCATCTCGAACTCCCCGACGCCGGAGCCGAAGGACCGGGTGTGGGCCTTCGAGCCGACCCCGCGGATCTCCTCCTACATCACCGCGCTGATCGTCGGCCCGTACCACGCCGTCCACAGCTCGTACGAGGGCAAGGACGGCCAGTCCGTCCCGCTCGGCATCTACTGCCGCCCCTCGCTCGCCGAGTTCCTGGACGCGGACGCGATCTTCGACGTGACCCGGCAGGGCTTCGACTGGTTCCAGGAGAAGTTCGCCTACGACTACCCGTTCGCGAAGTACGACCAGCTCTTCGTGCCGGAGTTCAACGCGGGCGCGATGGAGAACGCGGGCGCGGTCACCATCCGCGACCAGTACGTCTTCCGCTCCAAGGTGACGGACGCGGCGTACGAGGTGCGCGCGGAGACGATCCTCCACGAGCTGGCGCACATGTGGTTCGGCGACCTGGTCACCATGGAGTGGTGGAACGACCTGTGGCTGAACGAGTCGTTCGCGACGTACACCTCCATCGCCTGCCAGGCGTACGCGGAGGGCTCGAAGTGGCCGCACGCCTGGACCACCTTCGCCAACTCCATGAAGACCTGGGCGTACCGGCAGGACCAGCTGCCCTCCACGCACCCGATCATGGCGGACATCCGTGACCTGGACGACGTCCTGGTCAACTTCGACGGGATCACGTACGCCAAGGGCGCCTCGGTGCTCAAGCAGCTCGTCGCGTACGTGGGCCAGGAGTCCTTCTTCAAGGGCGTGCAGGCCTACTTCAAGGCCCACGCGTTCGGCAACACCCGCCTGTCGGACCTGCTGGGCGCGCTGGAGGAGACCTCCGGGCGCGACCTGACCGCCTGGTCGAAGGCATGGCTGGAGACGGCCGGCATCAACGTCCTGCGTCCGCAGATCGAGCACGCCGAGGACGGCACCATCGCCTCCTTCGCGGTCCGCCAGGAGGCCCCGGCGCTGCCCGCGGGCGCCAAGGGCGAGCCGGTGCTGCGTCCGCACCGCATCGCGATCGGCCTGTACGAGCTGGTCGACGGCAAGCTGGTCCGCACGGACCGGATCGAGCTGGACATCGACGGCGAGCTGACGGCGGTGCCGGAGCTGACCGGCCGCACCAGTCCGGCCGTCGTGCTCCTCAACGACGACGACCTGTCCTACGCGAAGGTCCGCCTGGACGAGGTCTCGCTGGCCAACGTCACGGCGCACCTGGGCGACTTCACCGAGTCCCTGCCGCGCGCGCTGTGCTGGGCCTCCGCCTGGGACATGACGCGGGACGGCGAGCTGGCCACCCGCGACTACCTGGCGCTGGTCCTCTCGGGCATCGGCAAGGAGTCCGACATCGGGGTCGTGCAGTCCCTCCAGCGGCAGGCGAAGCTGGCCGTGGACCTGTACGCGGACCCGGCGTGGCGGGAGCAGGGCCTGGCGACCTGGACGGAGGCCACGCGCGAGCACCTGCGGACGGCCGCGCCGGGCAGCGACCACCAGCTGGCGTGGGCCCGGGCCTTCGCGGCGACGGCCCGCACCGAGGAGCAGCTGCGTCACCTGGCGGCGCTGCTGGACGGTTCGGAGACCGTCGAGGGCCTGGTCGTGGACACGGAGCTGCGGTGGGCGTTCCTGGAGCGCCTGGTGGCGACCGGTGCGGCGGACGAGCCGGCGATCGCGGCGGAGCTGGAGCGGGACGCGACGGCGGCCGGCGAGCGCCACGCGGCGACCGCGCGGGCCGCGCGCCCGACGGCCGCGGCCAAGGCCGAGACGTGGGCGTCGGTCATCGAGTCGGCCGACCTGCCGAACGCGGTGCAGGAGGCCGTCATCGGCGGCTTCGTGCAGATCGACCAGCGGGAGCTGCTCGCGCCGTACGCGCAGAAGTACTTCGCGGTGGTCAAGGAGATCTGGGAGACCCGGAGCCACGAGATCGCGCAGCAGATCGCGGTGGGGCTGTACCCGTCGCTCCAGGTCTCGCGCGAGACGCTGGACGCGACGGACGCGTGGCTGGCCTCGGCCGAGCCGAACGCCGGTCTGCGCCGTCTGGTCTCGGAGTCCCGTGCCGGCATCGAGCGCGCCCTGAAGGCCCAGGCCGCCGACGCCGCCTCCGCCCGCTCCTGACCCCGGCCGGCCCCGCCCGCCCCTCCCGGGGGCGGGCGGGGCCGGGCCCGGTGCGGCGGGGCGTCAGGCGGGTTCCGGGCCGGCGACGGCGCGCAGGGCGGCCAGCACCCGGGAGAGCGCCGGGGCGGATTCCGAGCCGCGGCGCAGCGCGGCGGTCACGTGCCGCGTGGGCCGGTCGTACGGAAGGGCCCGCACCGCGACCCCCTCCGCCCGCCCCGACACCATGCGCGGCACCAGCGCGACCCCCATCCCCGCCTCCACCATCGTCAGGATCGCGGTCCAGCCGGACGCCGAGTGCGCCTGCTCCGGTACGAAGCCCGCCGCCTCGCACGCGCTGCGGGTGATCTCCGACCAGGGCCCGCTGCCCCCGTAGATCCACCGCTCCCCGGCCAGGTCGGCCAGCCGTACGCCCCGTGCCCCCGCGAGCGGGTGGCCCGGCGGCAGGGCCACGTCCAGCGGGTCCTCCAGCAGGGTGATCCGGGTAAAGCGGGGGTCACCGGCGACCGGGGCGTGCGCGGCCAGCGACAGCGCGAGGTCGACGACCCCGGCGGAGAGCAGCTCGTAGGACTCGGCGGCCTCCGTCTCCCGGACCCGGACCTCGATGCCGGGGTGGCTGGCGCGCAGGGCCGCGACGGCGGGGACGACGAGCACGGGCACGGCGGTGGAGAAGGCGCCGATCCGCACCTCCCCGGCCTCCCCGGCCAGGTACCCGGTGAGTTCGGCGTCGGCCCGTTCCAGCTGCGCGAAGACGGCTTCGGCGTGCCGCAGGACGAGATGGGCGGCGTCGGTGAGCCGCACCCGGCGCCCCTGCGCCTCCAGCAGCTGGACCCCCAGCTGCCGGGCGAGGTTGGTCAGTTGCTGGGAAACGGCCGAGGGCGTCATGTGCAGCGCCTCGGCCGTGGCGGTCACGGTGCCCTGGTGGGCCAGGGTCCGCAGGATCCGCAGCTTCTTGACGTCCCAGTCGATCACGCCGTCGAACCTACCGCCGGGCGGCACTCGCCAGCCCGACCCCGCCCAGGATCAGCGCCATGCTCAGCAGTTCGGCCGGGCCGGTCCGCTCCCCCAGGAGCAGCAGTCCCAGCCCCGCCACGCAGACCGGCTGGAGGTAGTAGACGACGCCCGCGCGGGCCGCTCCGATGACCGAGATCGCCTTGTTCCAGGCGAAGAAGGCGACGGCGGAGGAGAACACGCCGACGTAGAGCAGCGGCCCGACGGTCCCGGGGCGGACCTCGAAGCCGCCCTGGACGGCGACGGAGACCGCGTACGCGGGGGCGAGCATCAGCGCGCCGAGGACGAAGGTGGTGATCAGGAAGGCGAGTCCGCCGATCTCGACGGGCTTGCGCTTGAGGAGCGCGCTGTAGCTGGCGAAGGAGAGCGCCGCCCCGAACATCCACAGGTCGCCGGCGCTGAAGTCGAAGCCGAGCGATCCGTGACCGACCAGCAGCAGGACACCGAAGGCGGCGAGCAGCATCCCGAGGGTGCGCCGGACGCCGAGCCGTTCGCCGCCGAGGCGGGCGTAGAGGGCCATGATGACCGGCGAGGCCGCCATGATCATGCCCATGTTGGAGGCGGAGGTGGTCAGTCCGGCCTGGTGGACGAGGGTGTTGTAGAGGGTGACGCCGAACAGCGTGGCGAGGCTGACGTAGCCGAGGTGCTTGCGGAGCAGGGCCCGCTGCTGCCAGGCCTGGCGGGCGGCGAAGGGGGCGACCGCGACGGCGGCGATGATCCAGCGCCAGAAGACGGCCTGGACGGGTGGTACGGACCCGGCCATGCCGCGGGTGGCCACGAAGCTTCCGGACCAGACGACCGTCGCGAGCAGGGCGAGGAGGACGCCGATGCCGGCGGCGGTCTTCCCGCGCTGTCCGGTGCCGGGCTGCTGGTCCTGCGAAACGGTACGGGTGCGGTCCGTGATGGCCACCTGCGTGTCTCCCCCTCGGGCGTCGGTCTGAAGTAGGCGGACCTACCGTCGCATCCCGGTATCGGTCAGGTCCATCGAAACATTTCGATCGGTCTTTTCAGCAGAACTGAACGATCCCTTGGCGGGGGCGGCTGCCGCTCCGGCCGCGCGCCCGGGAAGCTGCCCGAAGACCGTGGCTCCGAAGGCGACCGCCATGCCGATCAGCTGGACCGGGCCGAGCGACTGCCCGAGGGCGGCCCAGCCGATGACGGCGGCGGTGAGCGGGGACAGCGGGCCCAGCAGGGTGACCGAGGTGGCCGAGAGCTTGCCGATGCCGCGGAACCAGAGGACGTACGCGGCCCCGGTGTTGATCAGCATCATGTAGCCGTAGCCGAGGAAGGCCTTGCCGTCGAGGGCGGGCGGCATCCCCTCGACGAGGGCGGCGATCGGGATGATGACCAGGCCGCCGGCGGTGAGCTGCCAGCCGGTGACGGCCAGCGGGCCGACCCCCTCGGGGCGCCCCCAGCGCTTGGTCATCACGGTGCCGGCGCCCATGCAGGCGGAGGAGACGATGCCGGCGAGCACGCCGACGAGGTCGAGCTTCGCGTCGGCGGTCAGCACCACCATGCTCACGCCGAGCGCGGCGGCGACGGCGGCGAGCACGCTGCGCAGCCTGGCCCGCTCCCCGAGGACGAGGGCGGCGAGCCCGACGACGAACAGCGGGCCCGCGGAGCCGAGGACGGCGGCCACGCCACCGGGCAGCCGGTAGGCGGCGAGGAAGAGGAGGGGGAAGAAGGCCCCGATGTTCAGGGTGCCGAGCACGGCCGACTTCCACCACCAGGCGCCCTTGGGGAGGGTCCGGGAGAGGGCTATGAGCAGGAGCCCGGCAGGCAGGGCGCGCATGGCGCCGGTGAAGAGCGGCCGGTCGGGTGGCAGCAGCTCGCTGGCCACGGCGTAGGTCGAGCCCCACGAGATCGGGGCGAGTGCGGTCAGGGCGATGGTGGTGACGCGGTTCACGGCGACTCCTCGGCTGACGGCGACCGGGGGCCCACTGCCGCCCAACTAGATCGCTCGTAAGTAGCTTACTACTAAGCTACTTTTCCGCAAGCTACTTGCGCACGAGGAAGCGGAACTTGGATACTTCGGACATGAACCGGGTCAGCAGCAGGGAAGCCAGCAAGGACGCCGTCGACGCGATCACCGGGCAGTGGTACGCGGTGAGACCGGACCTGGACACCGCCCCCATGGCCGTCTTCGGCCGCATCTACCGCATCGCCAAGGCGATGGGGGACGCGATGGAGCGGACCTACAACCGCTACGGGATCACCACGGGGGAGTTCGACGTCGTCGCGACGCTGCGCCGCTCGGGGGCCCCGTACACGCTCTCCCCGCGCCAGCTCTCGGCCACGCTCATGCTCACCACCGGCGGCATGACGGGGCGCCTGGACAAGCTGGAGAAGGCGGGGCTGCTCACCCGCAGCCCCGATCCGCACGACCGGCGCGGCCTCCAGGTGACCATCACCGAACGCGGGCTCGCGCTCATCGACGAGGCCGTCGGGGCGGGGCTGGAGGTGCAGGCGGGGGTGCTCCAGGGACTCGACGCCGACGAGGCGCAGGCCCTGACCGGCCTGCTGCGCAAGCTGCTGGCGAACGTCCCCTAGGCCCGGGGCACGGGCCGCGGGTCACGGACGGCGTCGCACCGGCCGCTCCCGGGCGGCCGCGGACGCGACGGGGCGCCGGAGGCCGCGCGCGGCCGGCCGGAGCCGGACGCACGGGCCTCCGGCGCCCCGGAAGCCGTCGGAAGTGGCACCGCCCGCGCGGGCCGGGCCACGTCCGTCCTGGTGTTACTGCTGCTTGCGCGACTTGTCGCCGACGATCACGAGGCCCGCGATCACCAGGAACAGCACGATCGGCGCGGCCACGTACAGCCCGAGCGTCTCGCCAATGCTCAGGCCCGGACCCGGGTCATCGCCGTCGTCGCGGGTGAGCGCGAGGGCGGGAGACGTCATCAGCAGCATCATCAGCGTCGATCCGGCCGTGACGGCGCCGGCGCGCAGAGCGTTCTTCTTGTCCACGGTGCAAACGTAGCGAACACCTAAAGCGGGCGCGCGCCCGGGGGTGCCGTACGGGTCCCCGCGCCCTCCCGCACCGCGCTCAGCAGGGCGTTCGCCCGGGGCGAGGCCATGAGCGCCTCCAGGGTCAGCGGCCGGCCCGTCCCGTCGGCCACCGGCAGCCGCCAGTTGGGGTACTGGTCCCAGGTGCCCGGCAGGTTCTGCGGCCGCCGGTCGCCCACCGCGTCCGGCAGCCACACCCCGACCAGCCGGGCGGGCGTGCGCAGCAGGAAGGCGTACAGGGCCCGGACGGCGGCCTCCTCGCCCTTGGTCTCCAGGCCGAGCCCGTCCAGCACCCGCAGCCACTGCGCGGTGTCGGCGGCGTCCTCGGCCCGTTCCCGCTCCGCCGGACGGGTCAGCAGCCCGAGCCGGTCGCGCAGTTCGACGTGGGCCCCGGCCAGCTTCGCCGCCGTCGGCGGCAGGTCGTGGGTGGTCGCGGTGGCCAGGCAGTCGGCCCGCCAGGCCCCGGCGGGCAGCGGATCGCCGTCGCCGGACCAGTCCCGCTCGAACCACAGCACGGAGGTGCCGAGGATCCCGCGCCGGGCCAGTGCGCGGCGCACCCGCGGCTCCACCGTCCCGAGGTCCTCGCCGACCACCAGCGCCCCGGCCCGGTGGGCCTCCAGCACCAGCACGGCCAGCATCGCCTCGCCGTCGTAGGAGACGTACGTGCCCTCCGCGGGCGGGGCGCCCTCGGGGATCCACCACAGCCGGAACAGGCCCATGACGTGGTCGACGCGCACCGCGCCCGCGTACCGGAACACCCCGCGCAGCAGGGCCCGGAAGGGGGCGTACGCGGACTCCTCCAGGGCGTCGGGCCGCCAGGGGGGCAGCCCCCAGTCCTGGCCGCGCGCGTTGAAGGCGTCCGGCGGGGCGCCCACCGAGATGTGCCGGGCGTGGAAGGGGCCGGTCACGGCGTCCGAGCCCTCCGGGTGCACGCCGACGGCGAGGTCGTGCACGATCCCCACCGCCATCCCGGCCTCGCGGGCGCCGCGCTGGGCGGCCGTCAGCTGCTCGTCCGTCAGCCACACCAGCCAGGCGTGGAAGTCGGCGCGTCCGGCCGGGCCCGCCCCGGCGGCGCCGGCTCCGGCCGCGGCGGCGGCGGCGGCGCACCAGGCGGCGTGCCGCTCCAGCGGCTCGCCCTGACCGGCGCGGAACTCCTCGTAGGCGGCCTGCCGCGGGGCGGAGCGGGGCACGGCGTAGAGCAGTTCCAGGGCGGCGCGCTTGAGGTCCCAGACGGCGTCCCGGTCGATCAGGGCGCCCTTCTCCAGCACCTCCCGGCTCAGCTGCCCGCCCCGCTCCGCCAGTTCGTCGAGGGCGGCCCGCTCGGGGCAGTGCGCGTACTCGGGAACGTCCTCGATCCGCAGGTGCACCGGGTCCGGGAAGCGGCGCGAGGCGGGGCGGTAGGGGGACGGGTCGGTCGGCGTCCCCGGCACGGCCGCGTGCAGCGGGTTGACCTGGACGAACCCGGCGCCGTGGGTGCGGGCCGCCCAGCGGGCCAGCTCCGCCAGGTCACCGAGGTCACCCATGCCCCAGGAGCGCTCCGAGAGCAGCGAGTACAGCTGGACGAGCAGCCCGTGGGCCCGCTCGGGGGCCGCCGGGGCCCGCTCCGGGGCCACGATCAGGGTGGCCTCCGCAATGCGCCCGTCGGGGGTCTCGGCGGTGAGCCGGTGCACCCCGAGTGGCAGGGCGGCGTCCCAGTCACGCGCGGGCGTCCCGTCCTCCGGGGCCACCCGCAGCCGGGTCCCGGGCGCCAGCGCCGCCAGTGCCCCGGGGAGGGCCTCGCCGCGCCACTGCACCACGGTCGGCGGCAGCAGCCGCCCAGCCCGCTCCCGCGCGGCCGCGTCCGCGGCACCGGGGTCGTCGACGGGCGCGCCGAGGACGCCGAGGACGGTGCGCACCGTGTCCCTCGGGACCTCCACGGTGACGTCCTCGGCGGGCTGGTAGGCGGTGGCGACGCCGTGCAGGGCCGCGAGCCGGGCGAGGTCGTCCATGGAGCTCCCTTGTGTGGGTCGGGCGGTCCGGGGCGGGCGCGCTAGCGGCCCGCCGCGGACGGGGCGGGGGTGGTCGGCTCGCTCGTCAGCGGGGCCTCCTCCAGGAGCGGCGGTTCGCTGGTCAGCGGCGCGAACGCGGCGCCGGCCAGCGGGGGCTCGCTGGTGAGGGGGGCGTCCGCCGGCCCGGACGGGGCGGGCAGGTGGGCGAGCGGGGCGTGGACGAGGGCGGTGCCGCGCGGGGCGGTCCGGGTGGCGGCGGGGGCGGACGTGCGGGCGTGGCCGGGTGCGGCGGGTCGGGCTTCGGTCCGGGCCTCGGCCGTCCGGGCTTCGGTCCGGGCTTCGGTGGACGCGGTGCGGGCGTTCATGGGAGCACTCCTTCGTTGGGGTCCGTCGGACGCGCCATGCAACACCCCCGGGGAACACCGCAGCCATACCCAGTCGGCGGCACCGCATTCGTGGCCGATCCCGGTCAGATCACCCGCGCCGATTGACACGCCGGCCGAACGGGTGGTGGGCTCTGGCTCGTTCGCAGGCGCGGGGAACGACTCGGGACGGGGAGGCTCCGTGCAGCTCAGGGGCGGTAGGCGGAGCACCGCGGCGGCGGTCGCCGTGATCGGGAGCCTGCTGGGCGGAGCCGTCGCGTCGGCCCCGGCGGGCCCCGTGGGAGCGCCGAAGACCTCGGGGGCGCCGCGCGCCGACGCCGGACCGGCCGCCGTGGCCGCGCCCGTGCCCGTACCGTTGCTCGACCCGGCCTCCGATCCCGTGCGAACCGCCGCCGAGGGGCCCGCCGTGTGGCCCCGGCCGCAGTCGGCGGCCGCCGATCCGGGACGGGAGCTGTCCCTGGGCGCGGAGGCCGTGCTGGTGGCCCCCGCCGGGGCGGACCCGTACGCCGTCGAGGTGGTGCGCACCGCGCTGCGCGACGCGGGCGTACGGACCCTGGACGAGCGGCCGCCCGGGGCGGCGCTGCCCGAACGGGGCCTCGTCGTACGCCTCCAGGGCCCGGACGCCGAGGCCGCGCTGCGCTCGCTCGGCGCGGCCGAGGCCGGGGACCTGCCCGGCGGCGGCTACCGGCTGGCCGTGGGCCGCACCGGCGGCCGGGACACCGTCGCCCTGGCCGGAGTGGGGGAGGACGGGCTGTTCCACGCCGCGCAGACGCTGCGCCAGCTGCTCGCGGCCGTCCCCGGGAAGGTCCCCGGGATGCTGGTGCGGGACTGGCCGATCGCGCCCGTGCGCGGGGTCACCGAGGGCTTCTACGGGCAGCCCTGGTCGCGCGAGCAGCGCCTGGCCCAGCTCGACTTCCTCGGCCGCACCAAGCAGAACCGGCTGCTGCTGGCCCCCGGCGACGACATCTACCGCACGACCGGCTGGCGCGAGGAGTACCCGGCCGCGGAGCGGGAGGAGTTCCGGGCGCTCGCCGAGCGGGCCCGGGCCAACCGGGTGGTGCTCGGCTGGGCGGTCTCCCCCGGCCAGTCCATGTGCCTGGCCTCGGCGGACGACCGGGCGGCGCTGCTGCGCAAGACCGACGCCATGTGGGACCTGGGCTTCCGGGCGTTCCAGCTGCAGTTCCAGGACGTCAGCTACACGGAGTGGGGCTGCCGGGCCGACCGGGTCCGGTACGGGACGGGCCCGGCGGCGGCCGCGAAGGCGCACGCGGAGGTGGCGGGCGAGCTGGCGGCGCACCTGGCCGCCCGCCACCCCGGGGCGGCGCCGCTGTCGCTGCTGCCGACCGAGTACTTCCAGGACGGCGCCACCGCCTACCGCACGGCCCTGGCCGGGGCCCTGGATCCCCGGGTGGAGGTGGCCTGGACGGGCGTGGGCGTGGTCCCGCGCACCATCACCGGCAAGGAGCTGGCCGGGGCCCGCTCCGCGCTCGGGCACCCCCTGGTCACCATGGACAACTACCCGGTCAACGACTGGGACCCGGGCCGCATCTTCCTCGGGCCCTACGCCGGGCGCGACCCGGCGGTGGCCGGCGGTTCGGCCGGGGTGCTGAGCAACGCGATGGCCCAGGGCACCCTGTCGCGGATACCGGTGTTCACCGCCGCGGACTACGCCTGGAACCCGCGCGGCTACCGGGCCGGGGAGTCCTGGGCGGCGGCCGTGCGCGAACTGGCGGGCCCCGACCGGCGCACCCGGGAGGCGCTGGCCGCGCTGGCCGGCAACACCGCCTCCTCGGGGCTCAAGCTGGAGGAGTCCGCCTACCTGAAGCCGTTGGTGGAGGAGTTCTGGCGGGCCCGCGCTGCCGGGGACCCGCAGGCCGGCGAACGGCTGCGGGCCGCCTTCACGGTGCTGCGCGAGGCGCCCGCCCGGCTGCCCGCCCTCGCCGCCGAGGCGGGCCCCTGGCTGGAGCGGCTCTCCCGCTACGGGGCCGCGGGCGAGCGGGCCGTGGACCTGCTGCGGGCCGAGGCCCGGGGCGACGGCGCGGCCGCCTGGCAGGCCTCCCGGGAGCTGGCGCGGGCCCGGGAGGCGCTCGCGGGCAAGGACCCGGCCCGGGTGGACACCTCGGTGCTCGACCCCTTCCTGAAGCGGGCCGCCGAGGAGTCCGACGCCTGGACGGGCGCGTCCCGCGGGGAGGGGAGCGTCGAGAGCGGACCCGGCTCGTGGACCGTCCGGCTGGACGCCCCGCGCGCCCTTTCGGCGGTCACCGTGATGACCGCTCCGCTGGGTCCGCGCTCGCACGGCGCGGTGGTGGAGGCGCACGTACCGGGCGAGGGGTGGCGGCGGATCGGCGAGGCGGCGGCCTCCGGCTGGACCCAGGCCGAAGCGGCCGGGGTGCGCGCGGACGCCGTGCGGCTGTCGTGGACGGGCGCCGACCCGGAGGTCCGCGCGGTGGTGCCGTGGTTCGCGGACGGGCCGCGGGTGCGGTTCGAGCCGGGTGACGCGGCGCCGGCCGACGTCGAGACCGGCGGCGCCCCGCGCACCGTGACGGTGGAACTGTCGGCGCTGGGCCCGGCCGAGGTGCGCGGCCCGCTGACGGTGACCGCGCCGCCCGGGGTCCTCGTACGGGCTCCGCGGGAGGTGGTGGCGGCGCGCGGGGCGCGGGTGCCGGTACCGCTGGAGGTGACGGTGGCGGCGGGCACCGCGGCCGGGGACCGGGACGTCCTCCTCGGCTTCGCCGGGGAGACCCGGCGCGTCACCGTACGGGCGGTGCCGCGCACCGGCGGCCCGGACCTGCTGCGCACCGCCCGCGCCGCCTCCTCCGCGGACGAGGACCCGCGCTTCCCGGCGTCGGCGGCGGTGGACGGTTCAGACGCCACCCGGTGGTCCTCCCCCGCCGTGGACGGGGCGTGGTGGCGGGCCGAGCTGGCGGCTCCGGCCCGGGTCGGCCTGCTGACCCTGCACTGGCAGGACGCGTACCCCTCCGCCTACCGGGTCGAGACGTCGGCGGACGGCACGCACTGGCGCCCGGCCGTCGCGGTGACCTCGCGGGGCGGGGTGGACGGCGTCCGGCTGGACGCCCCCGACACCCGGTTCCTGCGCGTCACGTGCGACCGCCGGGCGACCCGCTTCGGCTGCAGCCTGTGGTCGGCCTCGGCCTTCGCGGTGGTCCCGTAGGCCCGTCCTGCGGGACCGGTCCGCGCCGCGCGGCCCCTACGACGCGGCCGCCCCGATCCGCTCCAGCGCGTCGTCGGCCCCGTACGGCTGGAGGTAGGGCATCCAGCAGGGGTCGCGGTGGCCGGTGCCGATGATCCGCCAGGCGAGACCGGAGGGCGGGGCGGGCTGGTGGCGCAGCCGCCAGCCCAGCTCCAGCAGGTGCCGGTCGGCCTTGACGTGGTTGCAGCGGCGGCAGGCGGCGACGACGTTGTCCCACCGGTGCTGGCCGCCCCGGCTGCGCGGGATGACGTGGTCGACGCTGGTGGCGACGGCCCCGCAGTACATGCAGCGGCCGCCGTCGCGGGCGAAGAGCGCGCGGCGGGTGAGCGGAACGGGCCCCCGGTAGGGGACCCGCACGAAGCGCTTGAGCCGGACCACGCTGGGAGCGGGGACGGCTCTCGTCGCGCTGTGCAGGAAGGCGCCGGATTCTTCCAGGGAGACCGCTTTGTTCTCCAGGACGAGGACGAGCGCGCGGCGGAGCGGTACGACGCCGAGGGGCTCGTACGACGCGTTGAGGACCAGGACGTGCGGCACGGACTGCCTCCTTGTACGCCGGCGGCGCGTGGCTCGCGCCGGGACGATCTGCTTTCCAGTCTCCCCTTACGGCTGGTCGAAGCGCCACCACGCGCCCGTAACGGGTCCGGGGTGTTTTCAACCACACTCCGTTCCTCCCCAGGTGAGTCCGGTCTCTCCCTCGAACACGGCAACGGGGTCGGGCGTGTGCCCCGTTAGTGTGGTGTGTCTGCCCCGCACGTCCTGTCCCGCGGGCAGACCGCTATGCCTGGAGGTTTCCCGCCGTGCCCTCGCCCGCCACCCTGCTCCCGTTGGCAGCGAACACCACCGACGACGCAACCGAGAGCGTGACCAACGCCGCGAGCTTCATCGAGGAGAACTGGGCCACCTGGCTGAGCATCGGCCTGCGGATCCTGCTCATCGTGGTGATCGCGGCCCTGCTGCGTTCCGTGGTCCGCAAGGCCCTGACCAAGCTCATAAGCCGGATGAACACCAGCGCCGAGGCCGTCGAGGGCACCGCGCTGGGCGGGCTGCTGGTCAATGCCGAGCGGCGCCGCCAGCGTTCCGAGGCGATCGGGTCCGTCCTGCGCTCGGTGGCCTCGTTCCTGATCCTCGGTACGGCTGCGCTGATGGTGCTGGCCGCGCTGAAGATCGACCTGGCCCCGCTGCTGGCGAGTGCCGGCGTCGCGGGCGTGGCGATCGGTTTCGGTGCCCGCAACCTGGTGACGGACTTCCTCTCCGGTGTGTTCATGATCATGGAGGACCAGTACGGCGTCGGTGACAAGATCGACGCCGGGGTGGCCTCCGGCGAGGTGATCGAGGTCGGGCTGCGCGTGACGAAGCTGCGCGGCGACAACGGCGAGATCTGGTACGTCCGCAACGGCGAGATCAAGCGGATCGGCAACCTGAGCCAGGGCTGGGCGACCGCGGGCGTCACCGTGCAGGTCAAGCCGACGGAGAACCTCGCGCACATCCGCGAGGTGGTCCAGCAGGTGGCCGACGGCCTGGCGAAGGAGTCCCCCTGGGACGAGCGGCTCTGGGGCCCGGTGGAGGTGCTCGGCCTGGACGAGGTGCTGCTGGCCTCCATGACCGTGAAGGTGTCGGCGAAGACCATGCCGGGGCAGCAGTTCGCGGTCGAGCGCGAACTGCGCTGGCGGATCAAGGAGGCCTTCGACGCCGCGGGCATCCGGATCATCGGCGGACTGCCGGACCCCGCCGACCCGGAGGAGGCCCCGGACCCGTCCGCCTCCGTCGCCGCGCCCTCGGCGCTGGCCAACCCGACGTCCCCGCAGTCCTTGGCCACCACCCCGATCCCGCCGCCGTCCTCGCCGGGCGGCCCCCGGATCTCCAAGTAGCCCCCGGGCACCCCGCCCGCCGCACCGCCCCGCCCGTTCACCGGGCGGGGCGGTGCGCGTTGCGGGGGCTTCCGCGAGGCGGGGGCGGGGGAAGGCGGGTGGCGGCGGCGGACGTGGCCATTGACACGGCTCACCAGCTGATAGGAAACTTACCTAACATTTCACCTCGGTGAGGGAGAAACACCCCATGCCCGCCGCCACGCCCGGAACGCCCAGCCTGCTGCGCGCCATGAACGACCGCGCCGCCCTGGAGCTGCTGCTCGCGCACGGCCCGCTGTCCCGGACCCGGATCGGGCACCTGACCGGCCTCTCGAAGCCCACCGCCTCCCAGCTGCTGGCCCGGCTGGAAGCCGCCGGGCTGGTCGTGGCCACCGGCACCGACGACGGCCGCCCCGGCCCCAGCGCCCAGCTCTACGCCCTGAACGCCGCGGCCGCCCACGTCGGCGGGCTCGACGTCACCCCGGAGGGCGTCCACGCCGCCGTCGCCGACCTCACCGGCACCGTGACCGGCCGCTTCGCGCTCCCCTACACCGAGGGCGCCGACGCCGTCGGACAGGTCACCACCGCCCTGGACGGGGCCGCCGCGGCCGCCGGGCTGCGCCGCGCCGACCTGCACCGCGTCGTGGTCGGCACCCCGGGCGCCTTCGACCCGCAGACCGGCCGGCTGCGCTACGCCAGCCACCTCCCCGGCTGGCACTCCCCCACCCTGCTCGACGAGCTGGCCGCGGCCCTGCCCGTGCCGGTGGAGTACGAGAACGACGTGAACCTCGCCGCCGTCGCCGAGCAGCGTCTCGGCGCGGCCCGCGGCCACGAGGACTTCGTCCTGCTCTGGAACGAAGAGGGCCTCGGCGCCGCCCTGGTGCTCGGCGGCCGCCTGCACCGCGGCTGGACCGGCGGCGCGGGCGAGGTGGGCTTCCTCCCCGTACCCGGCCACCCCCTCGTCCGGCAGGTCACCCGGGTCAACTCGGGCGGCTACCAGGAACTGGCCGGCGCCCAGGTGCTGCCCCGGCTCGCCCGCGAATGCGGCATCGAGGTGCCGCCGGGGGACCCCGGCGGCGCCGCCCCGCACGGGCCGCAGGTGGCCACCGCCGTCGCCCTGCTGCGGCGGGCCGCCGCCGCGCCCGGGGACCCGTACCGGGCCTTCCTCCAGTCGTACGCCACGCTCCTCGCGACCGGGCTCGCCTCGCTGGTGGCCGTGCTCGACCCGGAGATCGTGGTCCTGTCCGGCGCCGTGATCGGCGCGGGCGGCGAACCGCTGCGCGCCCTGCTGGAGACCGAACTCGCCGAACTGGCCCCCTCCCGGCCCCGGCTCGTCGCCGGTCAGGTGCTCGAACGGCCCGTCCTGCGCGGGGCCCTGGAGAGCGCCCTGGCCGACACCCGCGAGGAAGTCTTCGACACCTCCCGCTGACCCCGTCCCCCCTCAGCCGTTCCCCCCTCGCCGTCCCCTCCGCAGTTCCCACGGCACGTCCCCCGGAAGTTCCTCCCCCCAGAGAGCGAGCACCGCCATGCCCAGAACCGGACGCCTGACCGCCGCGGCCGCCACCCTGGCCGCCCTCTCCGTCCTCGCCACGGCGTGTACGGGCCAGAGCGCCCCCAGTTCCGCCGATGATCCCAAGGCGGACGTCACCCTCAACTTCTGGCACGGCTGGTCCGCGCCGGGCGAGGTCAAGGCGATCGAGGAGAACGTCGCCCGGTTCCGCGCGGCCCACCCGAACATCAAGGTCAGCATCACCGGCAACATGACCGACGACAAGATCAACCAGGCGTTGCGCGCGGGCGGCGACAAGGCGCCCGACGTGGTCTCCTCCTTCACCACCGACAGCGTCGGCAAGTTCTGCAACTCCGGCGCCTTCACCGACCTCAACCCCTTCCTGCGCAAGTCCGGGGTCGACAAGGAGAAGGTCTTCCTCAAGACCCTGCTGGAGTACACCCAGTTCAAGGGCAACCAGTGCACGCTCCCGCTGCTCAGCGACTCCTACGGCCTGGTCTACAACAAGACCGCCTTCGCGGCCGCCGGGATCACCGAACCCCCCAGGACCTGGAGCCAGTTCGTCGCCGACGCGCAGACGCTGACCAAGGCCGACGGGGACTCCTACGCGCAGCTGGGCGTCATGCCCACCTTCCACGGCTACGAGACCACCCCCATGCGCCTGGCCGCCCAGTGGAGCCCCGCCTACTTCGGCGCCGACGGCAGCTCGAACCTGGCGAAGGACCCGGCCTTCGCGAAGATGCTGACCGCCCAGCAGGACCTCGTGGCCAAGCTCGGCGGCTACGAGAAGCTGGAGAAGTTCCGGGCCGGCTTCGGAGACGAGTGGAGCGCCGAACACCCCTTCCACAAGGGCCTGGTCGCCATGCAGGTCGACGGGGAGTGGCGGGCCGCCATGGCCAAGGAGGCCGGCGTCGGCTTCGAGATAGGCACCGCCCCGCTGCCCGTCCCCGACGACCAGGCCGGCGACTACGGCAAGGGCTACGTCTCCGGCACCGTCATGGGGATCTCCTCGGCGAGCCGCAAGCAGAACGCCGCCTGGGAGCTGGTCAAGTACATGACCACCGACACCGGGGCGGTCGTCGCCTTCGCCAACGCCATCCACAACGTGCCCTCCACCCTCGCCGCCCTGGACTCCCCCGACCTCCAGGTCACCCCCGAGTTCAAGACGTTCATCGACATCGCCCGCCACCCCAAGTCCAGCACCACCCCGGCCCAGGCCGACGGCGGCACCTACCAGCTCACCTTCCAGGACTTCGCGTACCGGACCGAGAAGGGCGCCGTACCCGACCTGTCCGCCGGCCTCGCCGCCACCGACCGGCAGATCGACACGGACATCGCGAAGGCCGAGTAGCCCGAGATGACCACCACTGCTCCCGCCCTGCGGGCCAAGCGCCGCCGTTCGGCGCTGCGGACCGCGGCCTTCATGTCGCCCTGGCTGATCGGCTTCGCCGTCTTCTTCGCCTACCCGCTGCTGTCCACCGTGTACTTCTCCTTCACCAAGTACGACGGCTTCCGGGCCCCCGCCTTCAACGGCCTGGCCAACTGGAGCTACGTCTTCACCGACTATCCGCTGTTCTGGCCCGCGATGCGCAACACCCTGTGGCTCGTCGCGGTCATGGTCAGCTGCCGGGTCGTCTTCGGCCTCGGCGTCGGCCTGCTGGTCACCCGGATCAAGACCGGCGCCGGGCTGTTCCGGACCCTGTTCTACCTGCCCCACCTGGCCCCGCCGGTGGCCGCCACCCTCGGCTTCGTCTTCCTCCTCAACCCCGGCACCGGTCCCGTCAACACCCTGCTCGACTCCGTGGGGCTGCCCACGCCCGGCTGGTTCACCGACGCCGCCTGGTCCAAGCCCGCGCTCACCGCCCTCGCCCTGTGGGGGGTGGGCGACCTCATGGTCATCTTCATGGCCGCGCTGCTCGACGTACCCAAGGAGCAGTACGAGGCCGCCGAACTGGACGGGGCCGGCGCCTGGGCCCGGTTCCGGCACATCACCCTGCCGAACATCTCCCCGATCATCCTGTTCGCCGTGGTCACCGGGGTCATCCAGGCCATGCAGTACTACACGGAGCCGCTCGTCGCCGGAAAGGTCGCCGCCGGGGTCATCGGCGGCTCCGGCCAGCAGTTCGAACCCGGCTACCCCGACAAGTCCACCCTCACCCTGCCCCAGCTCGTCTACAACGTCGGCTTCCAGCGCTTCGACTACGGCTCCGCCTGCGTCATCGCCCTGGTGCTGTTCGCCCTCTCCATGGCCTTCACCGCGCTCCTGATGCGCCGCCGTGGCGGACTGATCGGATCCGGTGACTGAGATGACCCTGACCGAGCAGCCCCCCGCGACGCGGACCGCCCCGGCCGCCCCGGCCCGGCCCGCCCGCACCCGCTCCGCCGTCCTGCACTGGGTCGCCGTCCACTCCCTGGGCGTGGCCGCCGCCCTCTTCTTCGTCCTGCCCTTCGTGTTCCTCTTCCTGACCTCCCTGATGAGCGACCAGCAGGCGCTCACCCGCGACCTGTGGCCCCGCACCTGGGAGTGGGACAACTACGCCAAGGTCTGGCACACCCCCGGCTTCCTCACCTGGTGGCGCAACACCCTGCTCTACGCGGGCCTCGGCACCCTGCTGACCGTGGTCTCCTCGGTGCCCGTCGCCTACGCCCTCGCCAAGTTCCGCTTCCGCGGCCGGCGGCTGTCCCTGCTCCTGGTGATCGCCATGATGATGCTGCCGCCGCAGGTGGTGGTCATCCCCATGTACCTCTTCTGGGCCAAGCAGCTCGACCTGTCCGGCACCCTGTGGCCGCTGATCGTCCCGATGGCCTTCGGCGACGCCTTCTCCATCTTCCTGCTGCGCCAGTTCCTGCTGACCATCCCCGACGAGTACCTCGACGCCGCCAAGGTCGACGGCTGCGGGGAACTGCGCACCCTGCTGCGGGTGGTGCTCCCCATGGCCAAGCCCGGCATCGCCGCCGTGGCCCTGTTCCAGTTCTTCTCCGCCTGGAACGACTACTTCGGCCCGCAGATCTACGCCTCCGACAACCCGGCGGCCTGGACCCTCAGCTACGGACTGGAGTCCTTCAAGGGCGCGCACCACACCAACTGGAACCTCACCATGGCGGCCACCGTGCTCGTCATGGCCCCCGTGATCGTCCTCTTCTTCTTCGCCCAGAAGGCCTTCGTCGAAGGCGTCACCCTGACCGGAGTGAAAGGCTAGACCCCGATGAAACTCGCAGTGGTGGGCGGCGGTTCCACCTACACGCCCGAACTGATCGACGGCTTCGCACGGCTGCGCGACACCCTCCCGATCACCGAACTCGTCCTCGTCGACCCCGCCACCGAACGGCTGGAACTCATCGGCGCCCTCGCCCGCCGGATCTTCGCCCGGCAGGGCCACCCCGGCCTGATCACCACCACCGCCGACCTCGACGCCGGGGTGGCCGGCGCGGACGCCGTCCTGCTCCAGCTGCGCATCGGCGGCCAGGCCGCCCGGCTCCAGGACGAGACCTGGCCACTGGAATGCGGCTGCGTCGGCCAGGAGACCACCGGCGCCGGCGGACTGGCCAAGGCCCTGCGCACCGTCCCCGTCGTCCTCGACATCGCCGAACGGGTCCGGCGGGCCGCCCCCGACGCCTGGATCATCGACTTCACCAACCCCGTCGGAATCGTCACCCGGGCCCTGCTGGGGGCCGGGCACAAGGCCGTCGGGCTGTGCAACGTCGCCATCGGCTTCCAGCGCAAGTTCGCCGCCCTGCTCGACGTGGCCCCCGCCGAGATCCACCTCGGCCACGTCGGCCTCAACCACCTGACCTGGGAGACGGCGGTGCGCCTCGGCGGTCCCGACGGCCCCGACGTCCTGCCCCGGCTGCTGGCCGAACACGGCGCGGCCGTCGCCGCCGACCTGCGCATGCCGCGCGCCGTGCTCGACCGGCTCGGCGTGGTGCCCTCGTACTACCTGCGCTACTTCTACGCCCACGACGAGGTGGTCCGGGAGCTCGGCGAGAAGCCCTCGCGGGCCGCCGAGGTCGCCGCGATGGAGCGCGAACTGCTCGCCCTGTACGCCGATCCCGCGCTCGACGAGAAGCCCGCGCTGCTCGCCCGGCGCGGCGGGGCCTTCTACTCCGAGGCCGCGGTGGACCTGGCCGGCGCCCTGCTGGGCGACGGCGGGCCGTCCGTCCAGGTCGTCAACACCCGCAACGACGGCACCCTGCCCTTCCTCCCCGACGACGCCGTCATCGAGGTCCAGGCCCGCGTCGACGGCGCCGGACCGGTACCGCTGCCCGTGCCGGCGCCGGACCCCCTCCACGCCGGACTGATCGCGCACGTCAGCGCGTACGAGGACCTGGCCCTGGACGCCGCACTGCGCGGCGGGCGCGAACGGGTCTTCCGGGCGCTCCTCGCGCATCCGCTGGTCGGCCAGTTCGAGCGTGCCGAGGGACTGACCGACCGGCTGATCGCGCACAACAAGGAGCACCTGCCATGGGCGTGAACCGCCCCGCGGCCGCCGTCCTCGCCATCGACGCCGGCAACAGCAAGACGGACGTCGCCCTGATCGGCGCCGACGGCTCGGTCCTCGGCACCGGCCGGTCGGGGGGTTTCCAGCCGCCCAGGACCGGGGTGGAGGCGGCCGTCGACGTGCTCGGGCTTGCCGTCGCGGAGGCCGCCGGGGCCGCCGGCCTGGCGCCCGGCGCCCCGTACGCGGACCGGGTCTCGGCCTGCCTGGCCAACGCCGACCTGCCGGTGGAGGAGCGACAGCTCGCCGAGGCGGTCGGGGCGCGCGGCTGGGGCGCGGCGACCACGGTGCGCAACGACACCTTCGCGATCCTGCGGGCCGGGCTGGAGGGCTCCGGCCCGCCGCTCGGCGTCGCGGTCGTGTGCGGGGCGGGCATCAACTGCGTCGGCATGCTGCCCGACGGCCGGACCGCCCGTTTCCCGGCGCTCGGGATGATCTCGGGCGACTGGGGCGGCGGGGGCGGCCTCGCGGAGGAGTCCCTGTGGTGGGCGGCGCGGGCCGAGGACGGGCGCGGCGGCCCCACCCGGCTGGCCGCGGCCCTGCCCGGGCACTTCGGGCTGGCTTCGATGGCCGCGCTGATCGAGGCCCTGCACCTGGGCGCCGTGTCCCGGCGGCGGGTGCACGAGCTGGTGCCGGTGCTGTTCGCGGTGGCCGCCGGGGGCGACGCGGTGGCCTCGGCGCTCGTGGAGCGGCAGGCCGCCGAGGTGGTGGCCATGGCCTCGGTGGCACTGGAGCGGCTGGGGCTGCTGGAGCGGGAGGCGCCGGTCCTGCTGGGCGGCAGCGTCCTCGCGGCCCGCCACCCGGGGCTCAACGACCGGATCGCCGAACTCCTCGCCGTCCGCGCCCCCCTGGCCCGTCCCTCGGTGGTCACCGCTCCGCCGGTCCTGGGCGCCGCCCTGCTGGGGCTGGACGCCCTCGGCGCGCCCGCCGGGGCGCACGCGAAGCTCCGCGCCCACTTCGGCTGAGCGCCGCCCCCGGCCCCGGCCCTGGCGCCGCCCCCGGCCCCGGCCCTGGCGCCGGTACCGGCCCCGGCCCCGGCCCCGGCCCACCGCACCGCACCGCACCGCACCGCACCGCACCGCACCGCACCGGCCCACCATCGGGTGAACCTCCGCCGGGCGGGGCCGCGCCGGGAACCGTGGCGGGCGGCGCGGCGTATTGACGGTGAAGGGGAAGCGGGGACCGTGGGGGCGGGCGGCCGGGAGGATCGCCCAAGATCGGGCTCCGGGTGCTGTGGTGGGGCGGCACTACGGCCATACTGCTGCGAGCAGAGGGACCGAGGGGGAGGTCACGGTGGCCATCACGACACGCGCGTCCGCGTCCGGGGGCGGCGCCTCCGCGCCGCCCGCCGGGCCGGATCCGGGTCCGGGCCGGGCGGCGCCGCCGGGGCGCAGCACCGCCTGGACGGAGGGCGTCGAGCGGCTGCGCGCCGCCGCCACGACCGAGCCGGGCCGGCTGCGGATCATCGGGGCGGTGCTCGCCGCGCTGGTCGTGCTGTTCGGCGCGGTCGCGGTGTGGGAGATCTCCGGCCGGGTCACCGCCGCGGACGACGTGGTGGGCCGCAGCCAGCCGCTCAGCGCGGACGCGGCGAGCATCTACCGCTCCCTCGCGGACGCCGACACGGCCTCTTCCAGCGGGTTCCTCGCGGGCGCCCAGGAGCCCCGCGAGGTCCGCCGGCGCTACGAGAAGGACATCGCGAACGCCTCCCGGCTGCTGGTGAGCGCGGCGGCCAACACCGGGGCCGGCGGGGAATCGCGCAAGGAGATCGCCCTCCTCGGCGAGCAGCTTCCGCGCTACACCGGACTCATCGAGCAGGCCCGGGCCACGAACCGGCAGGGCCTGCCGCTCGGCGGCGCGTACCTGCGCTACGCCAACGAGCAGATGAGCACGGTGCTGCTGCCCGCAGCCCAGCGCCTGTACGAGGCGGAGACCGGCCGGCTCTACACCGACTACGACGCGGCGAGGTCCTGGCCGCTGGCCGCCTCCGGCGCGGGACTGCTGGCCCTGGCCGCCCTGGTGTGGGCACAGCGGCGCAACTACCTGCACACGAACCGGGTGTTCAACCACGGGCTGCTGGCCGCGACGGCCGCCGCGGCCGTGGTGCTGCTGTGGCTGACGGTGGGCCACTCGGTCGCCCGGGCGGGGCTGGGCGAGGCCCGGGCCCACGGGCAGGAATCGCTCAAGGTGCTCAACGACGCTCGGATCGCCTCCCTCCAGGCCCGGGCCAACGAGAACCTGACGCTGATCGCGCGGGGCGCCGTACTGGCCGAGGACAAGAAGTCCGACAAGTACGACGTGGACTACACGCGGGACATGAAGCAGCTCGACGAGGGGCTGGCGCGGGCGCTGCGGCTGGCCGACGACGCGAGCGGCCGGGAACCCGTGGCGCAGGCCGTGGCCGGTGTGGCGCAGTGGAAGCAGCGGCACGCGGCGGCCCGGGAGAGCGACATGAAGGGCGACTACGAGCTCGCCCTCCCCCAGGTCATCGGGGACGAAGGGCACAAGGACAGCAGCGGGGCCTCGTTCGACACGGTGGACGCCTCCCTGGAGCGGGCCGTGGCGCACGAGCAGATCCAGTTCACCCGGGCCGCCCGGGGCGGGCTCGGCGCGCTGGACGGGCTGGTGACGGGCTCGGCGGCGCTGGCGGTCCTCGGCGCGGCCGCCGCCCTCCTCGGCATCGGCCGCAGGCTTTCGGAGTACAGGTGAACGCGATGCGGATACGACGAACGCCAACGGCGCGGCCGGCCCGGAGCGGACGGCCGCGCGGCCGGGGCGGGGTGAGCGCGATGGCGGCCGCCTGCGCGGTGGCCGTCGCCGCCGTGCTGCTGCCCGTCCAGAGCTCGCCCGGCACCGGGCACCGTCCGGCGGCCGGGGAGCCCGCCGCGGTGGCGGCCGCGCCCCTGGCCCCCGCCGACACCTGCCAGGACCCGGAGGCGAGCCTGGCCCCGTCCGGGCTGGACGGTCCGGCGATCGAGCGGATCCGCAAGGCGGGCAAGCTCGTGGCGGGGGTGGACCAGAACAGCTTCAAGTGGGGGTACCGCAATCCCGACGGCCACCTGGACGGCTTCGACATCGACCTGGTCAAGGCCATAGCGAAGGACATCCTGGGGCGGGAGGACCTGGTCATCTACCGGGCCATTCCCACCAGCCAGCGGATCCCGGCGCTCCAGGAGGGCCGCGTCGACATCGTCGTGCGGACGATGACGATCAACTGCAAGCGGCTGGAGGACGTCGCGTTCTCCACCGCCTACTTCGAGGCCGGGCAGCAGGTGCTGGCCCCGAAGGGCTCGCGCATCACCGGCTACGACGCCTCGCTGGAGGGCCGCCGGATCTGCACGGCCGCCGGCTCGACGGCGGAGGCGGCGCTCAAGGCCACCTCGTACGGTTCGGTGCCGGTCTCGGTGCCCAACCAGCTGGACTGCCTGGTGCGGCTCCAGCTGGGCGAGGTCGACGGGATCATCACCGACAACGCCCTGGCCGCCGGCCAGGCGGCGCAGGACCCCTCGGTGCAGCTGGTCGGGGCGCCCTTCACCCGCGAGTTCTACGGGGTGGCGATGAACAAGGACGCCACCGACCTGGTGCGCCGGGTGAACAAGGTGCTGGAGGACTACCGCGCGGGCGGCGAGCAGAGCCCCTGGTCCGTCTCCTACCGCAAGCACTTCGAGAACGTGCTGCCCGCCCGGGCCGTCCCGCCCGCTCCCAAGTACCGGAACGGCTGAGGCCGGTGACCGAGCCGAATCCGTACGCGAGCCTTCCGGGAGCGGGCCCGGCCGTGATGGACCGGGACGACGTCGACCGCGCGCTGGCCCGGCTGGGCTCCGAGCACGAGGCGGTGGAGACCTCGCTGCTCGCGCTCCAGGACCATTCCGGGCGGCGGCTGCTGGAAGGTGCCGCGCTGAGCGGGGTCACCAAGGAGCGGTGGGCCGGGGCCGACGCGGCCATCGGCCGGCTGTGGACGTACTTCGACGCCTACAGCGGGGCGCTCGCCGCCGCCCGGGAGATCCGCGAGCGGCGCCGCTGGCCGTCCCGGGAGGAGCTGACCGAGCTGACCGAGCGGCTGCGCGGTCCCGGCGTGGTGATCGCGGGGGCCGGGAGGGAGGGGGCCGGACTCGCGGAGCGGTTCTCGCTGGCCGGGCTGGTGACGCGGATGAACGAGCTGTACGCGGCCTCCCTGGACGTGGTGGTCGCGGCCGACGCGGTCTGGTCGGCGTTGCCCGCCCGCATCGACCTGCTCGGCGCCGAACTGCACCGCACGCGCGCGCTGGCGCACTCGGTGGGGGTGCGGCCGGGCGAACACCCCTCCGGGGACGACCTGGAGGAGATCACCGCCGAGCTGGCCGCGCTGCGGGCGGAGGTGATCGCGGACCCGCTGCACTTCTGGGTGGCGGTGGCGGGGAGTTCCGCCCCGGGCGGCGGCCGTCCGGACACCGGCCGCTACGACCGGGCGGCCCGCGCGCTGGACGACGTACGGCGCGAGGTGGAGGCGGTGCTGACGGTCCGGCAGGACGCCGAGGCGCGGCTGATCGCCCTGCGCGACGTGCTCTCGCGGGCGGACCGGACCCTGGCGGAGGCGCGGACGGCGCGCATCGAGGTGCTGGCCAAGATCGCCGCCTCGGAGGTGCCCGCGGTCAGCGGGCCGCCGACGGCGCTCCAGGAGCAGCTGGCGGCGGCGGCCGAGTACCGGCGCCGCTCGCAGTGGCACCGGCTGTCCCCGCTGCTGGACGCGCTGGAGGACCGGGCCGAGGAGGAACTCCGGCGGGCCCGGGAATCGTTGACCGCGGTGACGGCACCGCTGGCCGTCCGGGCCGAACTGCGCGGCCGGCTGGACGCGTACAAGGCGAAGGTGGCCCGGCACGGCATGGCGGAGGACCCGCTGCTGGTCGAGCGCTACGACACGGCGCGGCGGATGCTGTGGAGCGCGCCCTGCGACCTGCGGGCCGCCGAGCAGGCCGTCGTGCGCTACCAGCGGGCGACGGCGGAGACACTGGTACCGGGGCAGCAGCCCCTGCCGGACCAGCACCGGCCCCAACGGCCGGGGGAGGAGGACGCGTGAGCCTGAACGGAACGCCGTGCGTGCGTCCCGGCTGCCCGGGAACGTACGAGGACATGGGCGGCGGGGAGCTCTACTGCGACACCTGCGGGCTCGCCCCGGTCGGCGCGGCCACGGCCGGCGGGGAACCGGGCGGCGGGCATCCGGGCGGCGGGGAACCGGCCGGCGCGGAGGAACTGGTCTCGCCGCCGACGGGGATGACGAGCGCGGCCCGGCACGGGGATTCCCGGGGCTCGGCGGGCTCGCGCGGCTCTGGCCGCTCCTCGGCTTCGGCGCGGTCCTCGCGGTCCTCCCGTTCCTCTTCCTCGCGCCGCTCGGTGTCGGGGCGGCTGTCGCGCTCCCTGTCGGGCGGCGGCGCCTCCACCCGCTCGGTGTCGGTGCGCAGTTCGGGCTCCTCCGCGCCCTCGGCGGGCCGCGGCAGACTGGGCGCCGGGCTGGTCACCATGCCGGAGGTGCCGCGTCCGGATCCGTCGGCGGCGGTGCTGGCCAATCCGGAGGTGCCGGAGCGCAAGCGGTTCTGCTCGCGCTCGGACTGCGGGGCCCCGGTGGGCCGCGCCCGGGGCGAGCGGCCGGGCCGGACGGAAGGGTTCTGCACCAAGTGCGGGCACCCGTACTCCTTCGTGCCCAAGCTGCGCGCCGGTGACGTGGTGCACGGCCAGTACGAGGTGGCGGGCTGCCTGGCGCACGGCGGCCTCGGCTGGGTCTACCTGGCGGTGGACAAGGCGGTGTCCAGCCGCTGGGTGGTCCTCAAGGGCCTGCTGGACACCGGGGACCAGGACGCGATGGAGGCGGCGATCTCCGAACGGCGCTTCCTGGCGGAGATCGAGCACTCCAACATCGTGCGGATCTACAACTTCGTGGAGCACCTGGACCAGCGGACGGGTTCCCTCGACGGCTACATCGTCATGGAGTACGTGGGCGGCAAATCGCTGAAGGAGATCGCCAACGAGCGGCGCAGGCCGGACGGGCGGCGCGATCCGCTGCCGGTGGAGCAGGCGTGCGCGTACGGGATCGAGGCGCTGGAGGCCCTCGGGCACCTGCACAGCCGCAACCTCCTGTACTGCGACTTCAAGGTCGACAACGCGATCCAGCAGCAGGACCAGCTGAAGCTGATCGACATGGGCGCGGTCCGGCGGATGGACGACGACGAGTCGGCGATCTACGGCACGGTGGGCTACCAGGCGCCGGAGGTGGCGGAGGTGGGGCCCTCGGTGGCCTCGGACCTGTACACGGTGGCGCGCACGCTGGCCGTGCTGACCTTCGACTTCCAGGGCTACACGAACGTGTTCGTGGACTCCCTGCCCGATCCGGAGCACATCGAGGTCTTCGGCCGCTACGAATCCTTCTACCGGCTGCTCGTGCGGGCCACCGACCCGGACCCCGGCCGGCGGTTCGCCTCCGCGCAGGAGATGGCGGACCAGCTGACGGGTGTGCTGCGGGAGGTGGTCGCGCTGCAGACGGGCCGGCCCCGGCCGCAGCCGTCGACGCTGTTCGGGCCGGAACTGCGGGTTCCGGACACCCGGTTGTACGCGGACGCGCCGGGGACGGGGTCGTCCCGGCTGGGCGTGCGCGAGGTTCCCCGACGGATGTGGGGGCGGCGGGCGGCTCCGGCAGCGGCCGGGACCGCGCCCGAGGCCCTGGCTCCATCCGCTGCGGCTGCGGGCGGGCCCGCGGGGGCCCCTGCGGCTGGGGCGGCTGCGGGGGCTGCGGGGGCGCCCCCGCTCGGCAGCACCGCCACGCACCTCGCGGGCGCCGCGCTGCCCGGACCCCGGCACGAGCCCCCGGCCCCGGCCCCGGCCCCGGCCCCCAGGGAGCCGCTCCCGGTCGTGCTCCCGGTCACGGTTCCGGCCGCTTCCCCGGCGGCGGCGCCCGGGCTGGCGCCGCTCGACGCGCACGACACGGCGCTGTCCCTGCCGGTGCCGCTCGTGGACCCGGCCGACCCCAACGCCGGCTTCCTCGCCGGACTCCTCGCCTCCGCTCCGGCGGACCTGCTGGGCGCGCTCGGCTCGGCCCCGGCCGACTCCGCGGAACTGCGGCTGCGGGAGCTGCGCGCCCGGCTCGAACTGGGCGAACTGGCCGTCGCGGGCGGGGACCTCGCCGAGCTGGAGGCCCGGCATCCGGACGACTGGCGGGTGGTGTGGGCCCGCGGGATCGCCTCGCTGGCCACCGGGGACGACGAGATAGCGGCCCTGTCCTTCGACGCCGTCTACGACGCCTTCCCCGGCGAGCCCGCCCCGAAGCTGGCCCTCGGGCTGTGCGCGGAGGTGCTGGGCCAGCTGGACAACGCCGCCGAGTACTACCGGCTCGTCTGGGCCACCGACCCGGGGTTCGTCAGCGCGGCCTTCGGGCTGGCCCGGGTCCAGCTGGCCTCCGGGGACCGGGCCGCGGCGGTGGGGACCCTGGAGTCCGTGCCGGAGGCCTCGATCCACTACACCGCCGCACGGGTGGCGGCCGTACGGGCACGCCTGCGCGACCGCTCCCCTCAGGAGGCCCTGCTGGCCGATCTCGGGGCGGCGTCCGACCAGGTGGAGGCGCTGCGGCGGTTCGGGCTGGACCCGGAGCGGCAGGAACGGCTGACGGCGGAGGTACTGGCCTCGGCCCTGGACTGGGTACTGTCGGGCAGCCGGGGTGCCGACCCCGGCCGGACCTCGCTGCTCGGCAGTCAACTGGACGAGCGGGGGCTGCGCTTCGGCCTGGAGCGCTCGTACCGCGTCCTCGCCCGGCTGGCGCAGCGGGGCGAGGAGAGGATCGAACTGGTGGAGCGGGCAAACCGTTTCCGTCCCCGGACGTGGGTGTGAGTGATGTCGATGCATCGGCTGTCGGGCTGCCCCAGCTGCAAGGAGCCCCTGGAAGAGGGTGACCGTTTCTGCGGCGTGTGCGGATACGCGCTGTCCTCCCCTCCCCCCGGACCGGACCCCGCGCCGGCCCTGCCGGTCACCCCGGCCGCGGGCGGACCCGGAACCCGGGCGGCGGGAGAACCGGACACCACCGGGTCGTACGTCCTCGCCCCGGCCGACCCCGCCGCGCGCGGCGCGGATCCCGCCGCACCGGCCGCCCGGGCCGACGCCCCGCCGCCGGTCCCGGCGCCCGCGCACGCGGTCCCGGCCGGGGGCACCGGGGCGCACTCCGGGTTCTCCGGCCCGGCCGGCGCGGCACCCGGCGGCCCGGCACCCGGCGGTGCCGCGGGCGGGTACGGCTCCGCGGCGCCCGCGCCCGGCTGGGGGAGCACTGCCGGCCACGCGCCGACCCTGCCCGGGGACACCCCCGGTCTGCCGGGCGGCGCCGCTCCCCGCGGCGCCGCCGATGCCGGGCACGAGGTCCCGTACGGCCGCGAAGGCGTCCGCCACGACCTCCCCGGCGGGGCCGGCGCCCCCTGGGGCCCGCCCGAAGAGCCGTACGCGGGCCCCCCGCAGGGTCCGGCCGGGCACGAGGAGCCCTACGCCGCCGCCGCGCCCGAGGATCCGTACGGCTCCGCCGCGCAGGGCGACGGCGGCAGGACCTGTGTGGCCTGCCGCGCCGGGCACGTGGACACCGACGGGTACTGCGAGCACTGCGGGCACGCGCAGCCCCGCGAGCGCGACCACCTGGAGGAGGAGCTCTGCAGCGTCGCCGCCGTCAGTGACCGCGGCCTGCGTCACCACCGCAACGAGGACTCCTTCGCCGTGGCGGCCACCGCGCTGCCCGACGGTTCCGCCGCCACCGTGGCCATCGTCTGCGACGGCGTCTCCTCCGCGAGCCGCCCCGACGAGGCGTCGGCGGCCGCCGCCGGCGCCGCCAACGAGGCGCTGCTCGAAGCCCTGCCGCGCGGCGCCCATCCGGCGGAGGCCATGCATGGGGCGATCCTCGCGGCGGCGGACGCCGTCAACGCCCTCGCGCCGCCGACCCCGGGCGCGCAGAACGCCCCGGCCTGCACCCTGGTGGGCGCCGTCGTCAGCGGCGGCGTCCTGACCATCGGCTGGGTCGGCGACAGCCGTGCCTACTGGGTCCCCGACGACCGCGCCGCGCTGTCCCGCCGGCTCACCGAGGACGATTCGTGGGCGGCCCAGATGGTCGCGGCGGGGCTGATGGGGGAGGCCGAGGCGTACGCCGACGTCCGGGCCCACGCCATCACCGGCTGGCTCGGCGCCGACGCCTACGACCTCGATCCGCACACGGCCAGCTTCCGGCCGGACCACCCCGGGGTGGTCGTCGTCTGCACCGACGGTCTGTGGAACTACGCCGAGTCGGCGCAGGAAATGGCCCGGGTGCTGCCCGCGGACGCCGCGGACCGGCCGCTGCACAGTGCGCAGGTGCTGGTCGGGCACGCCCTCGACGGGGGCGGCCACGACAACGTCACCGTCGCCATCGTCCCCTTCAGCCCGGAAGCGGGGGCGGAAACGGAAGCGGAACCGGGCTCGGGGGCAGAACCGGAACCGCAACCCCAGCCGCGTACCGAGGTCTGACCCGCCCGCCCCAGCCAGCCCCGAGGAGTCCAGCAGATGGCGAACTTCGCCAAGCCGAGCGCCCCGCGCTTCAGCGTGGAGGTGTACCAGAACGAGTTCCTTCCCGAGGGCGGGCGGGACGTGCACGCCATCGTGACGGTCACCTCCACCGGCGGGGCGGCCGCCACCCGTTCCGCCGTCCAGGACGCGGCCGTCGTGATCATGGTCGACTGTTCCGGCTCCATGCAGTATCCGCCGGACAAGATGCGCGGGGCCCGCGAGGCCACCGCCGCCGCGATCGACACCCTGCGCGACGGAACCGCCTTCGCCGTGGTCGCCGGCACGCACGTGGCGAAGGAGGTCTACCCGGGCCAGGGCCGCCTCGCCACCGCCGACCCGGCCACCCGGGCCCAGGCCAAGGAGGCCCTGCGCGCCCTGACCGCCGGCGGCGGCACCGCCATCGGCACCTGGCTGCGGCTCGCCGACGGCCTGCTGCGCCGCTCGTCCGCCGGGATCCGGCACGGCATCCTGCTCACCGACGGCCGCAACGAGCACGAGGACCCGGCCGTGCTGCGCGCCACCCTCGACGCCTGCGCCGGCCGCTTCACCTGCGACGCCCGCGGGGTGGGCACCGACTGGGAGGTGAAGGAGGTGACCGGCATCGCGGGCGCGCTGCTCGGTTCCGCGGACATCGTCGCCGATCCGGCCCACCTCGCCGAGGACTTCACGCACATGATGGAGAACGTCATGGGCAAGGAGGTCGCGGACGTCGCGCTGCGGCTGTGGACCCCGGTCGGGGCGGAGGTCCGGTACGTCAAGCAGGTCTCCCCCGCCGTCCACGACCTCACGGACCGGCGCAGCGGGGCGGGCCCCCGGGCGGGCGACTACCCGACGGGCTCGTGGGGCGACGAGTCCCGCGAGTACCACGTGTGCGTACGGGTCCCGGGCGCCTCCGTCGGCCAGGAGATGCTGGCGGCGCGGGCCTCGCTCGTCCTGCCCGGGCCCGCGGGCGAGCCGCAGCCGCCGCTCGCGCAGGGGCTGGTGCGGGCCGTGTGGACCGACGATCTGGCCGCCTCGACCGCCATCAGCCCGCAGGTGGCGCACTACACGGGACAGGCGGAGCTCGCGCAGGCTATCCAACAGGGCCTGGAAGCCCGCAAACTGGGTGATGTCGACGGCGCCACGGCAAAACTGGGCCGTGCCGTGCAGCTGGCGAGCGTCTCCGGGAACGCCGACACCGCCAGGCTTCTGGCGAAGGTGGTGGACGTCGTGGATGCGGTCGCGGGTACTGTGCGGCTGAAAGCGAAGGTCGCCGATGCCGACGAGATGACCCTTGAAACACGCTCCACGCAGACCGTCCGAGTGAAGAAGACCTGAGACCAACCTGACGCCATGACGCAGGGAGAAGGGGGAAGCGCCGCGATGCCGACCTGCCCGAACGGGCACCAGTCCGCCTCCGACGACTGGTGCGAGGTCTGTGGCCACCGCATGGCCGCCGCCCCTACGGGCGCCCCCGCGGCGCCCTCCTACGGCTACGGCTACCCTCCCACCGCCGGTGAGCCGACCGCCCAGGCCGAGCTGTGCCCGCAGTGCCGCACCCCGCGCGAGGCGATGGCGCCCTTCTGCGAGGAGTGCCGTTACAACTTCCTGACGCGCAGCGCGACCTCCTCCTACGCGCCGGCTCCGGGCCCGGACTCCGGCCAGGGGACGGGTACGGGCGTGGGGCCGGGTGCGGGAGCGGGCGCTCCCCCGGTGCCGCCGCCCCCGCCGCCTGCCCCGCCGCAGCCCGTGTTCTCCCAGGACCACTTCGAGTACCAGGGATCACGGCCGTCGCGGGTCAACCGTCCGGCCGAGCCGCTCCAGCGCGAGGACGACTGGCTGCTGTCGCCGCCCTCCCGCGAGCCGCAGCCGGCGCCGCCGCAGCCCGTGCGGCAGGAATACCAGCAGGAATACCAGCAGCCGGAGTACCAGCAGCCGCACTACCAGCAGCAGCCCCCGCCGCAGCAGGAGTACCAGCACGAGTACCAGCAGCCGCAGCCGCAGCCGGTACACCAGCCCTTCCCGCCGCAGGAACCTCAGGCGCCCCAAACTCCGCAGGCTCCCCAGAGCGGCAGCGCCTCCTGGTCGGCGACGATCGGCCCGGACCGCTCGTACTTCCTGGCGATGATGCAGCGCAGCGGCCCCGAGGCGGCCGCGCTCAACCTGCCCGCGTACTCCCCGGAGCAGCACCTTCCGCTCTCCGGCGGCCAGATCACCATCGGCCGCCGCCGCGCCTCGACCGGCGAGTCCCCGGACGTCGACCTGTCGGTGCCCCCGGAGGACCCGGGCGTCTCGCACCAGCACGCGGTCCTGGTGCAGCAGCCCGACGGCAGCTGGGCCGTGGTGGACCAGAACTCCACCAACGGCACCACCATCAACGGCGGCGAGGAGCCGATCCAGCCGTACGTCCCGGTCCCGCTCTCCGACGGCGACCGGGTCCACGTGGGAGCCTGGACCACCATCACCGTCCGCCTCGGCTAGGCCGTCGTCCCCTCCCCCAGGGGCCACACGTAGGGCCCCTGGGGATCGTCGAGCCAGGACCACTGCCCCTCGGCGGTGACGGTGACGCCGAACCGTTCGCGCGCCGGGCGGTCCTCGCGCCGCCACAGGTCCAGCGCCTCGCGGGGGTGCAGCACGCCCGCCGTCAGGATCAGCAGGAACTGGAAGCGCTCGTTCTCCACCAGCTCGTACGGGACTCCGTACAGCGGCCCCGTCGTCCCGGCGGGCACCCCCGAGGCCCGGGCACCGCGCAGCGGGACGAAGTAGGCGGAGGTGTGCAGGAAGCGTCCCTCCGCGAAATCGGCGTCCCGGACGGTGAGCGCGATCAGCCCCGTCGACAGGGGCGCCAGGATCCGGGCTCCCGGCGCGCACTGGCCGAGCCAGGCGTGCGGGACCAGGGGCAGGGTGCAGGTCACCAGGATCCGGTCGAAGGGGGCGCGGGAGGGGCAGCCGCGCGCCCCGTCCGCGGTGACCACGGCCGGCCGGTAGCCGAGCAGGGCCAGGTGGGCCCGTGCCGACTCGGTGATCTCCTCGTCCAGGTCCACGGTGGTGACGAGGTCCTCGCCGAGGCGGTGGCACAGCAGCGCCGCGTTGTAGCCGGTGCCCGCGCCGATCTCCAGCACGTTGTCCCCGTCGCGCACCTCCAGGCACTCCAGCATCTTCGCCATCAGGGAGGGCTGACTGCTGGAGGAGACCAGCTCGCCGTCGCGCAGCCGGGTGGCGAGCGGGGCGTCGGTGTAGACCCCGCGCAGCCAGCGGGCGCGCCGGACGGGATCGGGATCCTCGCCCCAGAGGCGCTCGTGCCCGGCTCCGCGCCCGGTCCAGAAGAAGGGCACGAACACGTGCCGGGGAACGGCCGCGAAGGCCGCCCGCCAGTGCGGGTCCTCCAGCGCCCCGGCGGCGGTGAGCTCGCGGACCTGCGCGGCGTGCGCGGTCTCCCGCAGGTCCCGTGGCGCCGCCGTCCCGTCGGGTGCGGTGCCTGGAGTGCGGGGATCGCGTGGAGTGCGTGACGCGTGAGCGCCCGTGCCGCCCGTGCCCATGTCTCCACTGTGCTGCGGGCGGCCCCGGGGTGCGACCGCGCGCGCCCCGGGGACCCGGCGGTCAGGCCGTGTTGATCATGGAGGCGGCGGCGTACGTCAGGTAGCGCCACAGCTGCGCCTCGTGCTCCGGCGCCAGGCCCAGCTCGTCCAGCGCGACCCGCATGTGCGCGAGCCAGGCGTCGTGGGCCGCGGCGTCCACCTGGAACGGGGCGTGCCGCATCCGCAGCCGCGGGTGGCCGCGGTTGTCGCTGTACGTCGTCGGGCCGCCCCAGTACTGGATCAGGAACAGCGTGAACCGCTCCTCGGCGGGTCCGAGGTCCTCTTCGGGGTACATCGGACGCAGCAGCGGATCTCCGGCGACCCCCTGGTAGAAGCGGTGGACCAGACGGCGGAAGGTCTCCTCGCCGCCCACCTGCTCGTAGAAGGTCATCTCCTGCACCGTGCTCTGGGGATCGTCATTCACCCGACCATCGTCTCAGACGCCCGGACGGAGGACCCCGGTCCTAGGACCGGGCCTGCGCCGCCCGGGAGCCTGGGGACGGGCGGGGATCAGACCGGCCGCACCTGGAGGGCGCCGAGTCCGGCCGCGCCGCCGGGGCGCCGGGCGGCGACGGATCCGTAGGGGGTGCTCAGCCGCAGCCAGCCGCCCGAGGCGAACAGCGCCACGGGTGCGGGGGCTCCGGAGCCGGGCCGGGCCCCGGTGGCGCCCGCCGGGACGGTGGACCGTACCGGGCGCAGGAAGCCCAGGGACTGCGCGGCGTGCGCGGCCCGCAGCGGGAGTTCGGTGTCGCCCAGCGTGCGCGACCAGATCTCGCGGCCGATGCGGTCCCGCTCGGAGCGGGTGCGGTGCTGCGGGGGCAGCGCCTCGTCCCGGGCCCGGAACTCGGCGACGGCCGCGGCCAGGGCCGCCCGTACCGCCTCGGGGGCCGGCAGTCCCGCCACGGGGCGCCAGCCGCCGCGCGGCGGCAGCACTCCGGCCCAGGGCGGACCGGTGACGGGTCCGGGCACGCGCAGGGCGGCCCCGCTCTCGTCGACGGCCTCCAGCAGCTCGCCGGCGGAGACCGTCACGTCCAGGGGGGACGCGAGCGGGGTCGCGAGCCGCGCCGTGCGGACGGCCAGGACGTCGAAGGACGGCGGCCGCCCGAAGACGGCCAGCGCCCCGCCGCCCGCCCGCGCCTGGAGGCGGACGGCGGCGGCCCGGTCGTAGTGCACCAGCCGGCCCAGGAAGGCGGCGAGGTCCGCCGCCTCCCCGGAGTCGGCGAAGTGCAACTGCTCGTTCATGCCGCGAGGCGCCCTTCGGCCGCTTCGGGCGTGTCGAGGTACTGCTCCAGGAAGTGCCGCTCCTCGGCCGTGATGCGGCGGGGCCGCCCCTCGGCGAGGTTGTAGGGCACGACCACCGTTTCGGCCCGGACGTAGACCGTCTCGGGAGCGTCCGCGGTGGCCTCGTCCTTGACCTCGTAGCGGATGGTCAGGGACGCGGCGCCTATCCGGGTCACCCAGGACTCGATCAGGACCGGCTCGTGCCGGTGCACGAGGGGCAGCTTGTAGTCGATCTCGTGACGGGCCACGACGGAACCGCCCGTGAAGGAGTCGCTGCCCTCCCCCGGCGCCAGGCGGAACATGAAGTCGATGCGCGCCTCCTCCAGGTAACGGAGGAAGACCACGTTGTTGACGTGCCCGAAGGCATCCATGTCCGCCCAGCGGAGGGGGCACCGGTAGTGATGTCTGGCCATGGTCTCGGCCTAGCCTCGGGTGAGCTTCTTGTAGGTGGCGCGGTGCGGGCGCGTGGCGTCCGGGCCGAGCCGCTCGACCTTGTTCTTCTCGTACGACTCGAAGTTGCCCTCGAACCAGAACCACTTGGATTCGCCCTCGTACGCCAGGATGTGCGTGGCGACTCGGTCCAGGAACCAGCGGTCGTGGGAGACGACCACGGCCGCACCGGGGAACTCCAGCAGCGCGTTCTCGAGCGAGCCCAGGGTTTCGACGTCGAGGTCGTTGGTGGGTTCGTCGAGGAGCAGCAGGTTGCCGCCCTGCTTGAGGGTCAGCGCCAGGTTCAGGCGGTTGCGCTCACCGCCGGAGAGCACGCCGGCGGCCTTCTGCTGGTCCGGACCCTTGAAGCCGAAGGCGCTGACGTACGCGCGGGACGGCATCTCGACGTTGCCGACGTTGATGTAGTCCAGCTCGTCCGACACGACCGCCCAGAGGCTCTTCTTGGGGTCGATGTTGGCGCGGCCCTGGTCCACGTACGAGATCTTGACGGTCTCGCCGACCTTGATCTCGCCGGAGTCCGGCGTCTCCAGGCCCTGGATCATCTTGAACAGCGTGGTCTTGCCGGCGCCGTTGGGGCCGATGATGCCGACGATGCCGTTGCGCGGCAGCGTGAAGGACAGGTCGTCGATGAGGACCTTGTCACCGAACGCCTTGGAGAGGTTGTTGACCTCGACCACGATCGAGCCCAGACGCGGGCCCGGCGGGATCTGGATCTCCTCGAAGTCGAGCTTGCGCATCTTGTCGGCCTCGGCCGCCATCTCCTCGTAGCGAGCGAGACGGGCCTTGGACTTCGCCTGGCGGCCCTTGGCGTTGGAGCGGACCCACTCCAGCTCTTCCTTGAGGCGCTTGGCGCGCTTCTCGTCCTTCTTGCCCTCGACCTTGAGGCGCTCGGCCTTCTTCTCCAGGTAGGTGGAGTAGTTGCCCTCGTAGGGGTGGGCGCGGCCGCGGTCGAGTTCGAGGATCCACTCGGCGACGTTGTCGAGGAAGTACCGGTCGTGGGTGACGGCCACGACGGCGCCCTTGTACTGGGCGAGGTGCTGCTCCAGCCAGTTCACGGACTCGGCGTCGAGGTGGTTGGTGGGCTCGTCGAGGAGCAGCAGGTCGGGGGCCTCCAGCAGCAGCTTGCAGAGGGCCACGCGGCGCTTCTCACCACCGGAGAGGTTGGTGACGGGCCAGTCGCCGGGCGGGCAGCCCAGCGCGTCCATGGCCTGCTCCAGCTGGGCGTCCAGGTCCCACGCGTTGGCGTGGTCCAGGTCGTCCTGGAGCTTGCCCATCTCGGCCATCAGCTCGTCGGTGTAGTTCGTCGCCATTTCCTCGGCGATCGCGTTGAACCGGTTGAGCTTGCCCTTGATCTCGCCGACGCCGTCCTCGACGTTCTCCAGGACGGTCTTGGACTCGTCGAGCTTGGGCTCCTGCATGAGGATGCCGACGGAGTAGCCCGGCGACAGGTACGCCTCACCGTTGGAGGGGTGCTCGATGCCCGCCATGATCTTCAGAACGGTGGACTTGCCGGCGCCGTTGGGGCCGACCACACCGATCTTCGCGCCGGGCAGGAAGTTCAGGAAGACGTCGTCAAGAATCACCTTGTCGCCGTGCGCCTTGCGCGTCTTGCGCATGGTGTAGATGAACTCAGCCAAGAGAAACCGTCCGGCAGATCGTTGGTGGGCAGATACACCCCATCTTGCCGTACGTCCATCCCCGGGCGGAAACGCGATCCCGCCCACGGACCGGGGCACGGGGCGGTGGGGGGCGGCCGCCGGACGGCCGACGGACGGGTAAAGCCCCTGTTCGGGGCGGGGGCGGGGGTGTCATCCTCGACGGCGGCCGGGGGGTGCCGGGGGCCGTCAAAGCGGATCGGGCACATCGGATACGGGGGGACGCGGAGCGTGGAGAACGGACTGCTGGCGCTGGCCAGCGCGGTGGTGGCGGTGGCGGGCACCCTGCTCGCGCCGGTGCTGTCGCAGCGGATCACGGCCCGGGCGCAGGAGGGCCAGTCCGACCGGCAGGAGCGGCTGGCGCGGGCCCAGTGGCAGCGGGACCAGCAGGTCGCCGAGCGGGACAAGCGGCGCGATTGCTACGTGAGCGCCAACGCCGGGTACCGCCGGTACCGGGTCGAGCTGATGAACCACCTGTGGGCCGTGCACCGGGACGACGTCACCCCGGAGGGCAGGGCGGCCCTGGAGGAGGCCCGGCACGCCATGCACTCCTCGTTCGCGGAGGCCCAGATGATCGCCTCCGACGCGGTGATGACGGAGCTGGACGGGCTGACCTCGGCGCTGTCGAAGGCGTACTCCTGGACGGTGCGGCTGGAGCGGGGGACGCCGGCGCCCGGGCGGGGGTTCGAGGAGATCCAGGCGGTGCTGCTGGACCTGGGCGGCACCTGGCAGCGCACCCGCTCCGTGATGCGGGCCGACCTCGGGGTCGAGCCGGGAGCGGACCCGCCGGGAGCCCCGGCCGACGGCTCCGGGGAGCGGCCGGCCGGGGAGTCGTAGCCCGGGACGTCCTCGCCCGGGGCGTCCTCGCCGGGGTGGGTCAGCGCGGGCGGTAGACGGTCAGGGCGTCGGGGAGGCCTTCGAGCACGAGCGCGGCGGGGGCGTGCGCGTACTCGCCGTCGTAGGCGAGCGGCGTGCCCTCCGGGATGTCCGCGATCCGCAGGCTGCGCATCTTGGTGGCCACGTGCACCGGGGAGCGGGTCAGCGGTCCGGTGAAGGCGGCGGCGAGCAGGCGGGAGCCGGGGCGGCCGCCGCCGTGGACGAGCCGCAGGTCGAGCAGGCCCTCGCCGAGGTGGTCGCGGCGGCGGGGGGTGGGCCCGGTGCCCTGGTAGGTGCCGTTCCCGGCGAAGAGGAGCCACACGTCGCGCGACCGCCCGGCCAGGGTCAGCCGTACCGGCCGCTCGGCCCGCAGCACCCGCCAGGCCGCCAGCACCGCGGCCGGGCCGCCGCCGATCCGGGGCGCCCACTTCAGCCGGTGCCGCAGCAGCTCGGGATAGGCCCCGATGCTGAAGTTGTTCAGGAAGTACCCGGCCTCGTCCACCGTCCCGGAGCCGGAAGCGGAGCCCGCCGCGGAGCCGGAACCGGAACCCGTCCCGGCACCCCGGCCGGAGTCCGCACCGGAGTCCGGGTCCGCGCCCGGAACGCCGTCCGGGTCCGCGGCCGGGGGCGCCGCCCGGCCCGGGTGGCTGGTCGGGGCCGGGGTGAAGCGGCCCACCGAGACCCGGACCGCCTCGCCCGAGGCGACCGCCCGGCAGGTGTCCTCCGCCCCGGCGAGCCCGAGGTCCAGCGCGAAGTGGTTCAGCGTGCCCCCCGGGAACACCGCGAGGGGCACCCCGGCCCGCAGCGCGGCGGTGGCGGCGGCGTTGACGGTACCGTCGCCCCCGCACACCCCCAGCACCGTGGCGCGGGCGGCGGCAGCGGCCAGCTCGGCCTCCAGCTCGCTCCCGGAGCACTCCACGAGCTCCGCTTCCGGCAGCCGCTTGCGCAGGACGTCGAGCCCCGCCACGGCGGCGGTCCCCGACCCGGAGTTCACCACCACCGTCAGCCCGGCCCCGTCCGGCAGCGCGGGCACCCCGCTCGCCCGGCGTTCGTCGCCCGGGACCACCCGGGCCCGCTGCACTGCCCGTACGGTCCGGTGGACGACGACCCCCGCCGCCACCCCCCACGCGGCGCCCACCGCCACGTCCGAGGGGTAGTGGACACCGGTGTAGATCCGGGAGAACGCCACCGACGCCGCGACCGGCGCCACCAGCGCGCCCCAGCCGGGCGCCTCCGACGCCAGCCCCGCGGCGAAGGCGAAGGCCGAGGCGGAGTGCCCGGAGGGGAACGAGGTCGTCCACGGCGCCACGGCGGGCCGCCGCGCCAGCGGCACCCCGTCCAGCAGCGGGCGGGGCCTGCGCACGGACCACTTCCCGACCGTGTTGATGGTCGCGGAGGCCAGCGCGAGCGAGGCAGCCCCGCTCAGCGCGCCCTTGCGCCCCCGGGCCGAGCCGAGGGCGGCGATCGCCAGCGCGGTCCCGCCCCACAGCACTCCGTGGTTCGCCGCCCGCCCGAGCCGCGGCAGCACCCGGTCCGCTCCCGGCCAGTGCCGCCGGGCCACCTCGTCGAACAGCCGCCGGTCCCACCGCGCGACCGCACCCCGCCAGGTCAGTTCTTGATCACCCATCCCCCGCGCCTACCCCGGCAGCGGCCCGCGGAATCAGCCTTCGGCTCCCTCGGACCCCACCGCGTCCTCCTCTCCCTCCAACGGCCGCTTGCGCAGCAGCAGAACGACCATGCCGCCCAGCACGACCAGACCCACCGCCAGCGAGGCGATCACCGGTGTGGCCGCCGAGCTGCCGCTGGTGGCCAGCCGCTCCTCGTCCGGGGAGTCCGGCGACTGCGAAGCCGACGTGTCCGCGGCCGGCAGTTCGGCCGACCCGGCCAGCGTGCCCACCGTTCCCGTCGCGGCCTGCGCCGCCGGCCGCGGCCAGACCGCCGTGGCGGTGGCGGTCGCCGCGGCGTCGCTGGAGCCGGCCACGATCTGCGCCTCGGCCGGGATCCCGCTGGTGAAGACCCGCCCGACGGGCACCTTCGTGGAGCCCTGAACGATGACCGAGGCCGTCCCGTCCGGGGTGCCGGCCGGGACCTCGAAGTAGAGCGGCGTCCCGTTGGCCGCGGAGCCGACCGCCCGCCCCTCGGCATCCACCACCCGCACCCCCATGGCCAGGGCCGCCGCGTCCGGGGTCACCGTCACGCTCTGCGCCCCCGTCCGCACGGTCACCGGCCCCAGCCGGGTTCCGGCCGGACCCGTGACCGTTCCGGACACCCGCCCGGGGTCCAGGTCCAGCGAGGCCGGCGGCTCCGGCAGCCGGCCCGCCTCCCGCTGGAGGTAGTCGGCCAGCCGCTCCGCCTCCGGGTCGGCCGCCTCCACCTGCGCACCGTCGGCCAGTCGCCAGATGGCCACCTGCGTCCCGGCGGCGGCGCTCTCGGCGGTCAGCGCCCCGGCTCCGGCCTGCTTCGCCAGCCCCGCCAGGTCGTTGCGCTGGGGGTAGGAGTGCTCCAGCACCCAGCGGATCCGGCCCGCCTCGGCGTTCCCGGCCAGCAGACTGCCGTTCCAGCCGCTCTCGCTGTACCGGGCCTGCGGCTGCGCGTAGCCCGCGACGCCCACTCCGTAGGTCTGGAGCATGCCGCCGCCGTCGACGCGCATCTCGTAGAGCCCCGCCGGGATCTGCCGGACGGAGCCGTCCAGGGTGTGCAGGACCGCCTGTCCGTACGTCTTCAGACCGTCCAGCACGGCGCTCGCGCCCCCGGCCGCCCGGCCCGCGTCCGGGTCGGCGGAATCCGCCGAGGCCCTCGCCCCCGGCCCACTGGCGAGGGCGGCGGCGGTGAGCAGGGCCACGGCAGCGGCACGCCGGACGGAGCCGCGCGGCGCACCCCCGCCGCTCGGGACACCGCCCACGACACCGCCCGGCACAGCGCCGCCGGCAGCGGGAGCGGACGGGGGAACGCAAGCGGGAGCGGCGGGAAGCGGAACCGCGGCCCGGGACGCTTCGGGAGCCGGTGGCGCGGCGGACGCCCGGGCCGGTCTGCCCGTGGCCGGGGCGCCGGCCCCGGCGGGAGGAACGGTCGCGGCCACCGGGGCGGCGGATCCGACGCGTGGCGTGGCGGAGTCGTCGCAGGGCGTGGCGGATGCGCGGAACGCAGAGGACGCAGCGGACGCAGACGACGCGGAGGACGCGGGAACAGCAATCGACACAGTCTTCCCCTTCGGGCCATAGACCCAGGTGCCCGTGAGTACCGGGGAATCCTATCCGCCTCGAACACTCAGACCACCGCCGCGTTCTGAGGCCCCATCAGCGGGGTGTCCGTCTTGACCACCCGCCGGAAGGCAGCCGTTCCGCGATTGAGGTCGTGTCCGATGGCCACCGCGTCGATGTCCGCGGAGAACCACCGGACGCCGTCGCCGTCGGGCGGGTCCTCCCGGACCCGTAGCCTTCCGTGCACCACGAGCGGTTCCCCGACCGCGACGGAACCGGCCAGGTTGACCGCCAGCACCCGCCGCGCCCAGACCGTGTAGAAGCTGGTGGCGGCGTCCGTCCAGGTGTCGGTGCGCCGGTCGAAGTACCGCGGGGTCACCGCGAAGCGGAACCGCGCGGACGGCCCGGTCTGCGTCTCCTTGAAGTCGATCTGCGTCGCCACGTACCCCACCAGCGTCACCAGGGTGTCGTTCATCCCGGCCGCCCTCCCCCATGTCCCGCACCCGTCCGGACCCTCCGCACGGCGTACGAACATGCTGGCGCGGGAGCGCCGTTCCCGCTCCGGCCTGTGGATTACTGGCGGGTTGTGGACAACTTCGTCCCCCCTGCGGCGACCGCCGCGTACTGCTCGCGCACCTCGCGGTAGCGCAGCAGCTCCGCCGCCACCGGCTCCAGCACCCGGGCCCGTCCGCATCCGGCCGCGGCCTGGCGCAGTTTGCGTTCGGCGTCCTGCCCGTAGCGCCGCGCCGGACCCCGGGCCGCGATCGAGCAGGCCCACTCCACGAGCGGCCCGCCGATGATGCCCGCCACCATGAACAGCACCGGCGGCATCAGCTTCGGCTCCAGGACCCCGACGATCTGACCGACCAACCAGAGCCCGCCGAAGATCTGCACCAGCGTCATCGCCGCCTGCGCCAGCACGGCGGCCGGCCACCAGGTGGGACGCGGGGGCTTGGCGGTGGGGACCGCGACCGCGGCGCCGAGCGTCACCGCCAGCTCGTCCAGGGCCTCCGGGAGACGTTCGGCGCCCCGCACCGCGGTCTCCCGTACGGCCTGCGCCCAGGGGTCGGGCAGCCCGATGACCGCCTCGTCGGCGACGGTCCGCACGGCCTGCTCCACCCGCTGGCGGGCGGTCACCTCCTCCTCGACCGGAGCCGCGGGCGAGGACGCCGGGGTGCGGCCGATCGCGGCGAGGGCGGCCAGGCCCGCCAGGGTGCGCGGGGCGCGCCGGTTCTCGTACCAGCGCCACAGCCGCAGCCAGGGCGTGCCGCAGGCCCGGCCGGCGTTGCGCCGCCAGGCCCGTTCGGCGGCGAGCCCGGCCGCGTACGCCCCCACCGCCTCGGCGAGCCGGTCCTCGAACTCGGCGCGGGCGGCCTCGCCGATCTCGGGTCCGGCGTGTCCGTCGGCCACGTACAGGTGTCTCAGGCGTCCGGCGGCCCGGTCGACATCGGCGGAGATCCGCCGGGTCGCGGCGCCCTTCTCCTGAGTGAACTGTCCGAGGAGCTCGCGCAGTTCCCCGACGCCCTCACCCGTCAGGGCGGACAGTCCGAGCACGGTGGCGCCCGGTTCCCCGTGTTCGCCGAGCGCGATGCCGTCGTCGTCGAGGAGCCGTCGCAGGTCGTCCAGGACGAGGTCGGCGGCCTCCCCGGGCAGCCGGTCCACCTGGTTGAGCACCACGAACGTCACCTCGGCGTGTCCGGCCAGCGGCCGCAGGTAGCGCTCGTGCAGCACGGCGTCCGCGTACTTCTCCGGGTCCACCACCCACACCACGGCGTCGACGAGTGCCAGCACCCGGTCCACGTGGTCGCGGTGCACGCCGAGCGCCGAGTCCAGGTCGGGCAGGTCGACGAGGACCATCCCGCGCAGGGCCTCGGCCTCGGAGCTCTCGCGGGGCCTGCGGCGCAGCCGGCCGGGGATCTCCAGCCTGTCCAGCAGTCCGGCCGCCCCGTCCGACCAGCTGCACGCGATCGGCGCGGCGGTGGTCGGGCGGCGCAGCCCGGTCTCGGAGATCTGCACTCCGGCGAGTGAATTGAAGAGCGTGGACTTGCCGCTTCCGGTGGCTCCGGCGATGGCGACGACCGTGTGCTGGGTGGAGAGTCCCCGGCGCGCCGCCGCCTCGTCCAGCACCCGGCCGGCTTCGGCGAGGGTCTTGCCGTCGAGGCGGGTGCGGGACAGTCCGACGAGCTGGCGCAGGGCGTCGAGGCGCATCCGCAGGGCCCGCGCCTCGGGGCTCAGTGGTGGCGCGGGGACCTTGCCGCCGTCGCTGCCGGCGCCGGAGACGGCCCGGACGAGGGCCTCGTCACCGGCGCGCCGTTCCTCGTCGAGCTCCTCGTCCAGCTCCCGGTCCAGGTCTTGGTCCAGGTCCAGACCCAGGTGGGCGGCCAGGCCGGCATCCAGGCCGGCGCCGGTTCCGGCCGCGCCGGAGGCGTCGCGGCCGTCGCCCACGCCGGTCCCGGTGCCGGTCCCGGTGGCGGAGGCGGAGGCGGCGCCGGAGGCGCGGGCGGCCTTGCGGGAGACCCGGTGGCGCGAACGCGCGATGAAGCCGTCGTCCCAGCGGTCGTCGGTGCGGTCGCGGTCGGTCAGGGCGGTCACCGCGTCACCTCTCCTTCTGCAGTAGGGACAGCGCGGCGATCAGCTCGGCCTGCGGTTCCGGGGTCACTTCGAGTGCTTCCAGCGGGGCGAGCCTGCGGTCCCGTTCGGCGCGCAGCACCTGGTCGAGGTGTTCGGCGACCAGCTCCCCGCCCCGGTCGCGCAGGCGTACGGCGGCCTGTACGCCGATCCGTTCGGCGAGCTTCTCCCCGGCGGGGCGGGCCCGCTTCCCGCCCAGCAGGGCGGCGACGAGGAGGGCGGCGATGCCGTCGGGGTCGGGTGCGGGCTGCTTGTCGAGCCGGGCGACCTCTTCCTCGGCGAGTTCCTCCAGCACGCGCCGCCACCGCCGGACGGCCATGCCGATACGTTCCGCCGCCTCCCGGTCGGGCGCGGGCAGGGCCACCGCTCCGGCGGCCGGCTCGCGCCGCCAGGCGGCGGCGATCCGTTCGTCGGCGGCGGCCACGGCGCACTGGAGCAGGGCGGCGAGGGATTCCGCGAGGGAGTCGAGGAGTTCGTCGGCGCTGGTGTCGAGGGGGTAGCCGCGCCACCGGGTGAGCGCGTCCCCGGCGAGCACGGCGCCCCGGTCGAGGCGGTTGCGGACCCGCTTGCCCTCCTGCCTGTACGCGTCCTCGACGGCCGAGGTCAGCCGTACGGCGGCCGCGTGCTGGGCGGCCACGGCGGAGGCGAGTTCGGGCATGCGCCGGCCGAGGGAGTCGAGTGCGCCCAGCGCGGTCCGCCCGACGGCGTACTGCCGGGCGGCCGGGTCCTGGACGTGGTGGGTGAGCCAGGCGAGCAGCGGCGCGACGGCGCTGGCCGGGAGCAGCCCGCCCCCGCCGGCCGACTCGGGCAGCTCGGGCACGGTGAAGCGCGGTACGTCGCCCAGCCCGGCCCGCGTGAGCAGGGCCCCGTACTGGCGCGAGACCTCGGCGAGCACCTGGTGCGGCACCCGGTCGAGGACGGTGACCAGGGTGGCCTTGTACTGCTTGGCGGTGCGCAGCAGGTGCCAGGGGACGGCGTCGGCGTAGCGCGAGGCGGTGGTGACCATGACCCAGACGTCGGCGGCGCAGATGAGCTGCGCGGCGAGCGTCCGGTTCTCGACCACGAGGGAGTCGATGTCGGGGGCGTCGAGCACGGCGAGCCCGCGCGGGAGGGTGGAGACGGTCTCGACCCGCAGTTCGCGGGTCGCGGTGCGCTGGTTCGGTCCGCGCGGGAGGCCCTTCTTGGGCGGGGGGAGGAGTTCGTCGTCGCCCTCGGGAGACCACAGGCGCATGAGGTCGGGGAGGATGCGCATCCCGGCGAACCAGTGGTGGTCGTCCGGATGGCAGACGAGCACGGGGGTGCGCGTCGTCGGCCGCAGGACCCCGGCCTCACTCACCTGGCGTCCGACCAGGGAGTTGACGAGGGTGGACTTACCGGCCCCGGTGGACCCGCCGACGACGGCGAGCATCGGCGCCTCGGGCGCCTTCAGCCGGGGTACGAGGTAGTCGTCGAGCTGTGCGAGCAGCTCGGCTCTGGTCTGCCGGGCGCGCGGGGCGCCGGGCAGGGGCAGCGGCAGACGCACGGACGCGACCCGGTCGCGCAGGGCGGACAGGGCATCGAGCAGCTGAGGCCGTACATCCAAGGTCACCACATGCGAAGAATGCCCAATTTGGGACCATTTTTGAAGCTTATACGCCCTCTGCGCGCCGAGCGCTACTCCACCAGGACATCCTGGACACCGAGGACGAGTGGGGACGCAGGCATAACGAGTGCACAACACCCAGGCCGACGCGGCGCAAAAGCGATGCGCGAATCGCACCTGCCTGCGATTATCGGGACCGCTTCACCGAACCTCCACATCGTGGCACGCGAGTGAAGCAACCGGGACAAGGCGACCGGAGCCCTATCCTTGACCCGGCACGGACCGCAGTCCCACCCCCACCAAGGGGCTCCAGGCCAACACGGTCACCTTCCGGCCCCCGTAGCTCAGTGGATAGAGCAGGCGCCTTCTAAGCGCTTGGCCGCAGGTTCGAGTCCTGCCGGGGGCGCTCGCGCCAGGCCGGTCCGGCCCCTCCTCCGGGAGGGGCCGCAGGCCCGGGGCGCGGGGCCTGGGCCGCGTCGGCCCGCCACCGGGCCGTCATCGCGGCGCCGGTACAGTACGCGGATGGCGAACCTACGCGAGCAGATCCTCGGCGAACTCGGCGCCCGGCCGACCATCGTGCCCAAGGTCGAGATCCGGCGACGGATCGACTTCCTCAAGGACTACCTGAAGTCCACCCCCGCCAAGGGCTACGTGCTCGGGATCAGCGGCGGCCAGGACAGCAGCCTGGCGGGCCGGCTCTGCCAGATCGCCGCCGAGGAACTGCGCACCGAGGGGCACGGGGCCGTCTTCGTCGCGGTGCGGCTGCCCTACGGCGTACAGGCCGACGAGCACGACGCCCAGATCGCGCTGGAGTTCATCGGCCCCGACCGGTCGGTCGCGGTGAACGTCAAGCCGAGCGCGGACGCGGTCTCCGCCGAGACGGCGGCCGGCCTGCGGGAGCTGCTCGGCGAGGACCACGGCGACGGAACCGCCACCGCCCCGGGCGCCGCCACGGACAGCGGGCTGCGGGACTTCGTGCGCGGCAACGTCAAGGCCCGCGAGCGGATGGTGATCCAGTACGCGATCGCCGGGCAGCTCGGCCTGATCGTCGTGGGCACCGACCACGCGGCCGAGGCGCTGACCGGCTTCTTCACCAAGTACGGCGACGGCGGTGCCGACGTCACCCCGCTGACCGGGCTGAGCAAGCGCCAAGGTGCCGCACTGCTGCAGGAATTGGGTGCGCCGCCCAGCGTGTGGGAGAAGGTGCCGACCGCCGACCTGGAGGACGACCGGCCGGCGCTGCCCGACGAGGTGGCGCTGGGCCTGACGTACGCCGAGATCGACGACTACCTGGAGGGCTGCGACGTCACCCCCGAGGTGGCGGCGAAGGTGGAGTCGGTCTACCTCGCGACCCGGCACAAGCGGACCGTCCCGGTCACCCCGCTGGACGGCTGGTGGCGCGGCTGAGACCGGACCACCGGACGGCGGCGGGGCGGGGAGGTACAGCCGTCCCGCCCGACGGGGGTGCGGGCGGGACGGGGATCAGGGTGGGTCAGGCCGCCGGGGCGTCCTGCACCGGGGCGTCCTGCGCCGGGGCGTCCTGCGGGGAGACGCCGAAGGCCTTGACCGCCTGGTAGTAGGTCCAGGCCGTGCTGTCGCAGGAGCCCTTCTTGACGCCCGAGTACTGCGAGCACACCCGCTTGAGGTCCGCGTACAGGGCGTCGTCCAGGCGGGACTTGTTGGCGGGGAAGGCGCCCGCCGCCTTGTAGTTGCGGTAGCCGAAGTCGTGGCGCGCGCAGGCCGTCTGGAACGGGAAGCCGAAGGGGTTGTCCGGCGAGGACGAGCAGTAGTCGGTGGACCAGTCGAAGCCGTACGAGGACCAGGCGGACTGGTTCCCGCGCGCCGAGACCCAGGAGTTGTAGCTGGCCGCGCTGGTCTGCGTCCAGCCGCTGAGCACCTGCGGCTTGTCCGCCGGGGCCGCCGACGCGGGGGTGGCGACGGCGAGCAGACCCGCGGCCGCCCCGGCGGCGAGCAGGGGAGCGAGACGAAGACGCATGGCATTCCTCCGGGTGGGGACGGGGGCGGGTCCGGCGAGCGGGTGGTGGAGCCGGTGTGGAGCGGTGTGGAGCGAGTCGTCCTGCCGTCCGGCCAACTGTGCGGTCCGGCGGGTGGGTTCACTCTCACGGCGGGCCCTATCCCCGCCCCCCACGGCTCCTATACACGGCTGCGCGACCGCGGACGGGGGAGGTCCCCGGACCTACGCCGGCCCTCCGCACCGCTCTCAGGTATGACGGCGCATCCGACTTCAGACAGAGACGCGATTCGTACTGCGGAGGGACGCGCGAACGGCCCCGGCCACGAACACTTGTGGGTATGAACCGCCGTCCGCTCGTCATCGCCGCCGCCACCGTGGGAGCCCTTGCCACCGCGGCGCTCGCCCTGCCGAACCTTCCGCCCAACCCGGTCACGGAGACCCTCAACGACCGGTTCTTCAAGGAGAAGGGCAGGCACTTCGCCACCGCCGCGGACGCGCCCACGCGCGGCGACATGGCGTTCGTGCTGCCGGGCTGGATACCGAAGGACGCCACCGACGTACGGGTGCGGGTGCGCACCACCGGCGAAGCCCGGCTGATCCGGTTCACCCTGGGCAAGACCCCGCTCGACGGTCCGCAGTGCGCCGTCAGCGCCCCGAAGAAGGCCGGCGGGCCGCATCTGAAGGCCCGTTGGTGGCCCGGCGACATCCAGGCCGGGGAACGGCCCGAGTGCCGGGGGCCCTACCAGTACCAGGTCGCGGTGCGCGGCAAGAAGGTCTACGCGTGGACCGACGGCACGCCCTCGCCGGGGGCGCGAATACGGGACGGCAAGCCCGCCCCGGCACCGGCCTTCGCCGTCCCGGCCGCACACCGCTGACCCGTCGGCGGTCCGTCGGACCGGGCCGGGCGGGGGCGGTGACCGGCTCGGGGGCGGGTCAGGCGGTGGTGCGGGTGAGGGCCGCGGCGGTGGCGCGGGCGAAGGCGTCCGGGTTGTCGAGCATGATGTTGTGCCCGCAGTCCGCGATGGCCACGACCTCGACCCCGGCGGCCTCCAGGGCCTCGGCGCCGGCGAGGGCGCCGTCGCTCGCGGGGTACAGGAAGCTGCGCGGGACCTTCAGGTCCAGCAGGAGTTCCCTCATGGTGGGCGTGGTGCCCGCGGCGAGGTGGACGGCAGTGCGGTGCAGGGCGGTGCGGCCGGCCAGCCGCATGGTCGACCACCAGTGCGCGCCGACCCGGTCGCGGACCTCGGCCCAGCCGCCGGCCAGGAACTCCTCCTCCGTGTAGGAGGCGATCCCGCCGCTGCCCGGGGACCGGGGGACGACGGGGACCGGGTCGAGGTTGGCGTCGACCAGGACGAGCCGGGAGACCAGCTCGGGGTGCCGGGCGGCCAGCACGATGGCCACGGCCCCGCCCATGCTGTGGGCGATCACCTCGGCTCCCCGCACCCCGGCCGCGGTCAGCGCGAGCGCCAGTGCGTCGGCGTGCGCCTCCAGGGTGTAGGTGAAGGCTTCGGGGCGGTCGCTGTGCCCGTGGCCCAGCAGGTCCACCAGCAGCGAGCGCCGCCCGGCGAGCAGCGGGTGCGCGGCGGAGGCGGCGAAATAGGCGGGCGAGGTGGAGCCGAGTCCGTGGAGGTAGACGCGGGCCTGGTCCTCCCCGGGGAGCTCGGCCCATCGGATCCGGTCGCCTTCGGGCGTCACTTCTGCGCTGCGCACGACGCGTTCCCCCGCTCTCGTGAAAGATCGTTCCGGGCCGAGGGTAACCGGCTCGGGGAGGGCCTCGTCTACTCTCATCGGGTGAGCGAGTACGTGAACCAACTCGACGGGGCCGCGCCCTCGACCGGCGTGCTCCCGGTGGGCACCGGGGCGGCCGTGTGGTCGCTGAACACCACGCGCGAGGTGATCGGCGGGCACGAGGCGGCCGGGGCGGTCCCGCTGCTGGACGCGACGGAGCAGGACCGCCTCTCGCGTCTGCTGCGCCCGGCCGACCGGCGCAGCTACCTGGCCTCCCACCTGGGGCTGCGGGTGCTGCTGGGCGCGTACCTGGACCTGGCGCCGGAGAAGGTGTCGCTGGTGCGGGAGGACTGCCCCTGCTGCGGCGGGCCGCACGGCCGCCCCGCCGTGGCCGGGGGCGCGGTGCACTTCTCGCTCTCACACAGCGACGACATGGCGTACTTCGCCTTCGCGGGGGTTCCGGTCGGCGTGGACATCGAGGGGCTGCCGAGCGCCAGCGCGGTGGAGGACGTCCTCGCCACCCTGCATCCGGCGGAGACGGCGGAGCTCGCCGGCCTGCCCGCGGTGGAGCGGTCCGCCGCGCTCGCCCGGGTGTGGTCCCGCAAGGAGGCCTACCTGAAGGCCACCGGTACCGGGCTCGCGCTGGGTCTGGCCGAGCCGTACGTGGGCTCGGCGGCCACCCCGGCGCCGGTGTCCGGCTGGATCCTGCGCGACCTCCCGGCGCCCGACACCTACGCCGCCGCCCTCGCCCTGCGCACCGCCTGACGCGGCGCTACCCGACGCGGCTAGCCGACCCGGGCGGCGCGGGCCCGGGCCGCCCGGGCCAGCTCCGGCCACAGGCCGGCCAGCCAGTCCCGGACCGGCCCGGCGCCCGGCAGGCCCGGCGGGACGGCGTCGTGCAGGGCGGCCGTCTCCGGTTCCAGCGCGCGGTGACGGACCAGGATCTCCGGCTCGGCGGGCCCCGGCGCGGCCACGCGCACGCTGCGCAGGAACATCACGTTCGCCGCGATCAGCCACACCCCGTCACCCGCGCCCGACAGCACGGCTCCGGACGCCCCGGCGGCGCCGCCGGCCAGCGCCCAGGGGTCCGGCGCCAGGTACCGCACCTCCCCCACGCCGGTGAACTCCGCCGCGGCGGCGCACATCGCGCAGGGCTCGTGCGTGCTCCACAGGGTGGTGGCGGCGAGGCTCCACTCCGTGCGGGCGGCGCCGAGGGCGTTCATCTCGGCGTGGGCCAGCGGCGTGCCCCGCAGCGGCCCGGTGCCCGGGCCGGCTTCGTACGCCTCGTTGCGGCCCTCGGCGAGGACCGCTCCCGCCGGATCGGTGAGGACCGCCCCCACCGCCAGGCCCCCGGCGGTCAGCGCCTCGTGGGCGAGCGCCAGCGCCCGCCGTGCCGCCTCCGGCGCGGACCGCCACACCAGACCGAACTCCCCGCCCCCACGCACCGTCATGTCCGCATGATCGCGCCCCGGACCCCCTAGGGTCACCGCCATGGACATCCGACGTGCCGACACTCCCGCCGAACTCCAGTCCGCCGAAGGCCTCTTCGACGGTCCCGCCCGCGAGGAGTGGTCGCGCCGCTTCCTCGACTCGCCGGGCCACCTGATGCTGATCGCCTACGTCGACGGGGTACCCGCCGGCATGGTCTCCGGCATCGAGATGACCCACCCGGACAAGGGCACCGAGATGTGCCTGTACGAGCTGTCCGTGGACGAGGGCTACCGGCGGCGCGGAATCGGCCGCGCGCTGACCCTGGCGCTCGCCGAGGAGGCCAAGGCGCGCGGCTGCTACGGGATGTGGGTGGGCGTCGACAGCGACAACGGACCCGCCCTGGCCACGTACGCCGCCGCGGGCGGCGAGGACGAGGGGGGCTTCGCGATGCGCGGCTGGGACCTCGGACCGGGAGCGACCGCGGGCCCGTGAGCCGGGGGCGGCGGCCGGGTGGTCCCGGGCCCCGCGACGCGCCCTCCGCGGCGGCGTGTCGCGGGGCCACTCGGAGCACCCTCCGCGCGCGGGTGCCGGGGGCGGCCGACCATCGGGCGCATGACCGCCATGACCGCGCTCCTCCCGGCCGCCGCCCTCCTCGCGGCGTCCACCGTCCTGCCGCCGCACTCCGCCGTCGCCGCCGCCGACGTGCCGACCGCGCCCTACGTCGTCGTCCTCAAGGACACCACCGCCCGCGCCGCGGCCCGGGCGCTCGCCTCAGAGGCGGCGCGGGCGGGCGACCGGGTCGGCGCGGTGTACGAAGCCGCCCTCAGCGGCTTCGCCGTGCGCACCACCGCCGCCCGCGCCGTCGAGCTCGCCGCCGACCCCCGGGTGGCCTCCGTGGAGCCGGACACGGTCTACCGGCTCTCCGACCCGCCGGAACCCGCCCCCGCCGCCGCGCCCGTCCCGGCACCAGTCGCCGCCCCCGCACCGAACCCCGCCGCGCCCACACCGGCAGCGCCCCCCGCCGCCGCCCCGGCCCCGGCCGCCCCCAGCGCCGCCCCCACGCCCGCACCGCAGCCGGTCACCGCCCCCACGCCGAACCCCGTCACCGCGCCCGCGCCCAGCACCGCCCCCGTGCCCGCGACGCAGCCGGTGACCGTCCCCGCTCCGAACCCCGTCACCGCCCCCACGCCCGCAACGCAGCCCGTCACCGCCCCCGCGCCCGCCGCCGTGCTGCAGACTGCCGCGCCCTGGCCGCTGGACCGCATCGACCAGCGCGAGCTGCCGCTCGACGGCGGGTACACGTACGCCACCCGGGCGCAGGGCGTCACCGTCTACGTCGTCGACACCGGGATCAACACCCTCCACCAGGAGTTCGGCGGCCGCGCCCGGTCCGGCTACAACGCGGTGTGGACGGAGGGCGCCGCCGACTGCAACGGCCACGGCACGCACGTCGCGGCGACCGTGGGCGGGGCGACGTACGGGGTCGCGAAGGGGGTCTCCCTCGTCGGCGTGAAGGTGGCCGACTGCCAGGGGGACGGGCGTCTGTCGGCGATCCTGCGCGGCCTGGACTGGATGGTGAAGGACGCCGTCAGGACCGCGGCGAAGGGCGGACCGGTCGTCGCCAACATGAGCATGGGCGGCAGCCGCAGCCGCGCCATGGACGCGGCGGTGAACCGCGCGGTCGCCTCCGGGATCACCTTCGCCGTGGCCGCCGGGAACACCGGGAAGGACGCCTGCGGGGGCTCCCCCTCCGGTGTCCCCGCGGCGCTGACCGTCGGGGCGACGGACGCCACCGACCGCCGACCCGCCTTCTCCAGCCACGGCCGCTGCGTGGACATCTCCGCGCCGGGCGTGTCCGTCACCTCGGCCTGGAAGGGCTCCGCGACCGCCACCGCCCGCGCCACCGGCACCTCGATGGCGGCCCCGCACGTGGCGGGCGTGGCCGCGCTGATCCTTGCGGGCGGCACGGCACGCACCCCGGAACAGGTGCGCCAGGCCCTGGTGCGCAGCGCCGTCAGCGACCGGATCACCGGCCTCCCCGCCGGTACCGCGAACCTCCTGCTGCACGTCCCGACGGACCGCTGAACCCCCCGCGCCCCACCCGCCCCCGGCCCGCGCCGGTCACCGACCGGTCGGTATCCGACGCGCCATCCGACCAGGCCTGATGGGACATCAATGTCTGTGTGCTTCGGGCGAAAACAATCCATTGACTTCTCATGACCGCGACGCGTCAATGACGGCCATCCGCACCGGCTCAACCTCCTCCCCACAGCGGGTGGGGGGAGGGGTTCGTCTGACGAAGGAGTCGCGACCCAGTGAGTACAACGTTCCGACGAAGAGTTCTGGCCGGGGCGGGCGCCCTTTCCCTGGCCCTGACGGGCGGTGTGGTGGCCCTGACGGGCACGGCGCAGGCCGCGACCAAGACCACTCCGGTCTTCATGAAGTGCGTCGCCCCCGCCCCCCAGCCGGGCGCCAACGGCAACCAGGACTACACGGTCACCCTGCCGGACGGGGCCAAGGCCGGGCAGAGCGTGCCGATCACCATCGACCCCGGTGAGACCCCGGTCGTGCCGATGTTCACCATCGACACGGTCAACACGACGAAGGCGAAGCTGCTCGTCGGCGGGGTCGCCCAGACGGTCACCAGCGCGGCCGTCCCCAGCCACCAGGAAGCGGGCAAGAAGGCCGACCCGCCCGCCTTCAGCGGGAACATCACCATCCCGGACGGCACCGAGGGCACCACCCTCCAGATCACCCTCGACCAGGTGATCACGGACGCGGACCTGGGCGGCACGCTCTACACGACGACCTGTACGCCGGAGCCTCGGCCCAGCGCCTCCGTCGGCTCGGTCGCCGTCGAGGCCCTGCCCAAGGACCCGGTCACCACCAAGCTGACGCCCAACAGCGGCAAGGCCGGCACCGCCGTCACCGCCACCGGCGCCAACTTCCCGGCCGGCCCGGTCACCTGCTCCGCCCTCCTCGCGGGCGCGGCCACCGGTGACACCGGTACCGGCACGGCGGACGCCTCGGGCGCCGCGACCTGCTCCGTCACCGTCACCAAGAAGGCCGACGCGATCAGGATCGACGGTTCGGTGGCCCCGGCCAAGCCGTTCGTGTTCGTCGAAGAACAGGCGGGCGTGCAGAACCCGGTGGACGTCGAGGTGCTGCCCGGTCCGCTGGCCCTCGGTCCGAAGGACGGCCAGCCGGCCGTCAGCTTCGGCGCGGTGACCATCAACGGCAAGGCCCAGTCGGTGTTCGGCGCGTTCAACGCCGCGACCGTCCAGGACTTCCGCGGCGGCAGCCTCGGCTGGGACGTGACGGCGACCCGTACGCCGTTCCTGAACCAGACGACCGGCCACTCGATGGCGAAGGCGCAGATCGGCATCCAGCCGTCCTGCACCGTCACCAACCCGGACAGCCCGAGCACCTGCACCGCCGGGGCGCCGGGCGCGATCACGGACTCCCCGATGAAGGTCGCCTCCCAGGCGGCCGGCGGTGACGAGCTGACCGGCGGCGAGTTCGCCGTGGGCGGCGCGGCGATGCTCCAGCTGCCGCCGTTCATGTTCGCCGACACCTACCAGTCGGTCGTGACCTTCTCGATCGCCTGACGGGCCCGGACCGGCCCAGGGTGGTGCGGCGCAGCGGCGCCGCACCACCCCTTTCGTTCCCGCTCCGCGCCGCGACTGGAGAGACCCGCCCATGCGCCTGCGTACCCTCCCGCACGCCCTGCTCGCCGGCCTGTGCGGGCTGCTGCTGCTCCCCGCCCTGACCGCCCCCACCGCCGCGGCCGCCGACAACGGCACCTGGGGGGTCTTCCCGACGCCCGCCGCCGGGGCCGCGATGACCGACCGCGCGTACTTCTTCCACCAGGGCGGGGCCGGGGACACCGTCAGCGACAGTGCGACGATCCTGAACTCCTCCGACCGGGCGCTGACCTTCCAGGTCTTCGCGACCGATGCCGTCAACACCCCTTCGGGGGGCGCGTTCGCGCTGCTGCCCGTCGAGACGAAGCCCAAGGACGTCGGCGCCTGGATCGCGCTCGGCCCGCAGGCGGCGAACACGGTGACGGTGCCGCCCAAGGGCCGCGCCGACATCCCGTTCACCGTGAAGGTGCCCGCGGACGCCACCCCGGGCGACCACGTCGGCGGGATCGTCGCGCTGAACACCGCCGTCGAGGGGGTGCGCGAGGACGGCAAGGTACAGGTGGGGGTGCGGCGTTCGGTCGGGGCCCGGCTGTACTTCCGGGTGCCGGGGCCGCTGACGCCGGGGCTGAGCGTGGAGGACGTCCGGGTCAGCCGGGGCGCGCCGCTGCTGCCCTGGACGAAGGCCGCCCGCGCGACGGTCTCGTACGCGCTGGTCAACCGGGGCAACGTGGTGGTCGAGCCGGAGGTGTCGGTGTCCGCGCGGGGGCTCTTCGGCCGGCGGGTGCTGGACCGGCCGGCCCGCGGGCCGAAGCTGGTGCTGCTGCCGGGGCAGCGGGTCGAGCTGACCGAACCGTGGGCCGGCGCACCGCAGCTGGACCGGGTGAGCGTCACCGTCGCGGCGCGCGCGGCCGCCTACCCCGGCCTCGCCACGTCTTCCGGTACGGATTTCCTCGCCGTGCCGTGGCCGGCTGCCGGGGCCCTCCTGGTGCTGGCGGGGGCCGCCGTGGCCGCCCGGGTGCTGCGCCGGCGCCGCTCCGGCCCCCGGCGGGCGGAGCGCGCACCGGCCCTGGCGAACGCCCGCTGACGCGAAGGCCACCGCCGCCGGCGCCCGCACCCGCCCCGGGCCCCTCCCCTCCCCGCCCCGCCCCTCCCCCGGACAGCAGGAACCCCCGGCCGGTGAGGGTGGGCCGGGGGTCTGCCGTACGGGGGCGCCCCCTCGGGGCGCCGGGGGCGGGGGTCAGTGGTTGCGCGGGAAGCCCAGGTCCACGCCCGCCGGGGCGTCGGCCGGGTCCGGCCAGCGGGTGGTGACGACCTTGCCGCGGGTGTAGAAGTGGATGCCGTCGTTGCCGTAGATGTGGTGGTCGCCGAAGAGCGAGTCCTTCCACCCTCCGAAGGAGTGGTAGCCCACCGGCACCGGGATCGGCACGTTGACGCCGACCATGCCCGCCTGGATCTCCAGCTGGAAGCGGCGGGCCGCGCCGCCGTCGCGGGTGAAGATCGCGGTGCCGTTGCCGAACGGCGAGGCGTTGATGAGGGCCACGCCCTCCTCGTAGGTGTCGGCGCGCAGTACGCACAGCACCGGGCCGAAGATCTCGTCGCGGTAGGCGTCGGAGTCGGTCTTGACGTTGTCGAGCAGCGACAGGCCGATCCAGTGGCCGTTCTCCTTGCCCTCCACCGTGTAGCCGGTGCCGTCCAGGACCACGTCCGCGCCCTGGGCGGCCGCGCCCGTGACGTAGGAGGCGACCTTGTCGCGGTGGGCGGCGGTGATCAGCGGGCCCATCTCGGAGGCCGGGTCGTTGCCGGGACCGATCTTGATCTTCTCGGCGCGCTCCCGGATCTTCTCGACGAGCTCGTCGGCGATGGAGCCGACGGCGACGACCGCCGAGATCGCCATGCAGCGCTCGCCGGCGGAGCCGTAGGCGGCGGAGACGGCCGCGTCGGCGGCGGCGTCCAGGTCGGCGTCCGGGAGCACCAGCATGTGGTTCTTGGCGCCGCCCAGCGCCTGGACGCGCTTGCCGTTGGCGGAGGCGGTGGTGTGGATGTGGCGGGCGATCGGGGTGGAGCCGACGAAGGAGACGGCGCTGACGCCGGGGTGCGCGAGGAGCGCGTCGACGGCCACCTTGTCACCGTGCAGGACGTTCAGGACGCCCGCCGGCAGACCGGCCTCGGTGGCCAGCTCGGCGAGCTTGTTGGCTGCGGAGGGGTCCTTCTCGCTCGGCTTGAGGATGAAGGTGTTGCCGCAGGCGACGGCCAGCGGGAACATCCACATCGGCACCATCGCCGGGAAGTTGAAGGGGGTGATGCCCGCGACGACGCCCAGCGGCTGGCGGATGGAGGAGACGTCCACCCGGTTGGAGACCGAGGTGGACAGCTCGCCCTTGAGCTGGGTGGTGATCCCGCAGGCCAGCTCGACGATCTCCAGGCCGCGGGCGACCTCGCCCAGCGCGTCGGAGTGCACCTTGCCGTGCTCGGCGGTGATCAGCTCGGCGATGGCGTCGCGGTTGGCGTCCAGCAGGGCCCGGTAGGCGAAGAGCACCTTGGTGCGGGCGGCCAGCGAGGACTGGCCCCAGGAGAGGAAGGCCTCCTGGGCGACGCGTACGGCGGCGTCGACCTCGTCGGCCGAGGCGAGGGCGACCTGCGTGGTGACCTCGCCCGTCGCCGGGTCGGTGACCGGGCCGTAGTTGCCCGACGCGCCCTCGACGGTCTTGCCACCGATCCAGTGGTTGACGGTCTTCATGCTTGCTCCTTCACAGATGGCGACGTCGCTGCGCGGCTTGCCGGTCGTACTCTTCACGGGCCCGGGCCGCCGACGCACGGGTCGCGGTCTCGGCCACAGGAACATCCCACCACGCCTGTGCCGGGGGTGGGCCCGACACAGTGTCGGGTGTTCGGGTCTGTGCGTAGACACATGTGGGCCGGTCCGCCGAGCGGGCCTCGACGAGGGCTTTGCGCAGGTCACCGAGGGTGTGGGTGCGGATGGTGGCCATGCCCAGCGAGGCCGCGTTGGCGGCGAGGTCCAGCGGGAGCGGGTCTCCGTCGTAGGCGCCGTCCGGCCCCCGGAAGCGGTAGGCGGTGCCGAAGCCCTCGCCCCCCACCGCCCCCGAGAGGCCGCCGATGGAGGCGTACCCCCGGTTGTCGAGGATCACCAGCCGGACGGGGATGCCCTCCTGGACGGCGGTGACGATCTCGGTGGGGTTCATCAGGTACGTCCCGTCGCCGACGAGCGCCCATACCGGGCGGCCCGGCGCGGCCAGGGCCGTGCCGATCGCGGCGGGGATCTCGTAGCCCATGCAGGAGTAGCCGTACTCGACGTGGTACTGGTCGGCCGAGCGGGTCCGCCACAGCCGGTGGAGGTCTCCGGGGAGCGAGCCGGCGGCGTTGACCAGGATGTCGGTGCCGTCCACCAGGGCGTCGAGCAGGCCGAGGACCTGGGTCTGGGTGGGCGGCCGGTCCTCGTCCCCGTCGGGCACGGCGTACGCGGCGTCGACGCGCGCCTCCCAGTCGGCCTTCGCGGCGGTGTACGCGGCGACGTACCCGGGCGCGGCCCGGTGTCCCGGCAGCGCGGCGAGGAGTTCCGCCAGGCCCTCGCGGGCGTCCGCCACCAGCGGCAGGGCCGCGAGCTTGTGCGCGTCGTAGGGGTCGAGGTTGAGGCCGACGAAGCGGACTCCGGGGTCTTGGAACAGCGTCCCGGAGGCGGTGGTGAAGTCGGTGAGCCGGGTCCCGGCGGCGATGACCAGGTCGGCCCGCCGGGCCAGCGCGTCGGCGGTGGCCGTCCCGGTGTGACCCACCGCGCCCACGTCGGCGGGGTGGTCGTACGGGAGGACCCCCTTGCCCGCCTGCGTGGTGGCGACCGGGATCCCGGTGGCCTCGGCGAAGGCGGCGAGGGCCTGCTGGGCGGCGGAGTGCCGGATCCCGCCGCCGGCCACGACCAGGGGGCGGACGGAGCCCCGTACGGCGTCGGCGGCCCGGGCCAGTTCGGTGCGGTCGGGGCGCGGCCGGCGCACGCCCCAGACCCGCTCGGCGAAGAACTCCTCGGGCCACTCGTGGGCCTGCGCCTGCACGTCCTGCGGCAGCGCGAGGGTGACGGCCCCCGTCGCGACGGGGTCGGTGAGCACCCGCATCGCCTGGAGGGCGGCCGGGACGAGGGCCTCGGGACGGGTGATCCGGTCGAAGTGGCGGCAGACGGGCCGCAGCGCGTCGTTGACGGAGACGTCGCCCGCGTGGGGGACTTCGAGCTGCTGGAGCACCGGATCGGCGGGCCGCGTCGCGAAGGTGTCGCCCGGCAGCAGGAGCACCGGGATCCGGTTGACGGTGGCGAGCGCGGCGCCGGTGACGAGGTTGGTCGCGCCCGGTCCGATGGAGGTGGTCACGGCGTGCGCGGACAGCCGCCCGCTCTGCCGGGCGTACCCGACGGCGGCGTGCACCATGGCCTGCTCGTTGCGGCCCTGGAGGAAGGGCATGGCTGCGGGCCCGCTCTCCAGGAGGGCCTGCCCGATCCCGGCGACGTTGCCGTGGCCGAAGATGCCCCAGGTGGCGGCGATCAGCCGGTGGCGTTGCCCGTCGCGCTCCGTGTACTGGGCGCTGAGGAACCGGATCAGGGCCTGGGCGGTGGTGAGCCTCACGGGCGGGCCTCCGTACGCCGGGGGAAGGGCAGCCGGGGGTCGACGGGCGCGTCCGCCCAGGTGTCCCGGATCCAGCCGTGGCCGGGGTGGTCGCGGATGAGCCACTCCCGGGCGGCGTCCGGACCGGCCATCACGTTCAGGTAGTACAGGTCGTGGCCGGGCGCGGCGATGGAGGGGCCGTGCCAGCCGTCGGGGATCAGGACGGTGTCGCCCGAGCGCACCTCGGTGAGGAGGTCGGTCTTCCCGGCCGGGGAGGGGCTGACGCGCTGGTAGCCGAGGCCGGGGAGGTCGCCGTGCGGGGCGATCTCGTAGAAGTAGATCTCCTCCAGCCGGGATTCCTCGCCGGGGTGGTGCTCGTCGTGCTTGTGGGGCGGGTACGAGGACCAGTTCCCGCCCGGGGTGAGCACCTCGACGGCGATGAGCCGGTCGCAGGGGAAGACGTCCGCCGCCGCGAAGTTGTTGACCTGCCGCGAGCAGGTGCCCGCGCCGCGCAGCTCGACGGGGACGGCCGCGGCGGGCCCGTACCGGGCCGGCAGCCTGTTCTCGCAGCGCGCCCCCGCGAGCGCGAAGCGGCCGCCGCGCACGGAGGTGACCTCGGCGCGCCCGTCCCGGGGCAGGTAGGCGAAGTCGGTCGGCCCGTCGAACACACCGGTCCGCCCGCGCAGCACGAAGGCGTCCGCGCCCGGGTCCGCGCCCGGTCCCCCGTCCCCGTCCGGGAAGCGGATCCGGCAGCCGCCCGACAGCGGCAGGACGATCCATTCCGCGTCCCCGCAGTCGTGGGCGTACGTCTCCCCCGGCGCGAGTTCCAGGACCCGCAGCCGGGTCAGTTCCATGCCCGTCTCAGACACCACCGGCACGCTCCAGCACCTCCTCCACCTCGTCGGCGAACGGCATCGCGGTCGAGCACGCCAGCCGGGAGGCCACGATCGCGCCGGCGGCGTTCGCGTGGCGCAGCACCCGTTCCAGGTCCCAGCCGGCCAGCAGCCCGTGGCACAGGGCGCCCCCGAAGGCGTCCCCGGCGCCGAGCCCGTTGACCACCGTCACCGGCATCGGCGCCACTTCCACCGCGCGGCCGTCGCGGTGCACGGCCAGCACGCCCTCCGGTCCGCGTTTGACGACGGCCAGTTCCACCCCGGCGGCGAGCAGCGCCCGCGCGGCGGCGTACGGCTCGCTCTCGCCGGTGGCGACCGCGCACTCCTCGGTGTTGCCGACGGCGACCGTGGCCAGGGCGAGGGCCTTGTCGTACCAGGGCTGCGGGGGCCCGTCCCACAGCATCGGCCGCCAGTCCAGGTCGAAGACGGTCGTACCGGACTTCGAGCGGGCCTCCAGCGCGCCGAGGGTGGCGCCGCGGCTCGGCTCGGCGCTGAGCCCGGTGCCCGTCATCCAGAAGACCCGCGCGGCGCGCACGGCCTCCCGGTCCACCTCGTCGGGTTCGATCTCCAGGTCGGGGGCCTTGGGGAAGCGGTAGAAGTAGAGCGGGAAGCGGTCCGGCGGGAAGATCTCGCAGAAGGTGACGGGCGTCGGGTAGCGGGCCACCTCGCCCACCCACCGGTCGTCGACGCCGAATCCGCGCAGCTCGGCCCGCAGGTACGCGCCGAAGGGGTCGGCCCCGGTACGGGTGATCACGGCGGTGCGGCGGCCCAGCCGGGCGGCGGCGACGGCCACGTTGGAGGGGGAGCCGCCGAGGAACCGGCCGAAGGTGTCGGCCTCGCCGAGCGGTACACCGGTCTTCAGCGGGTAGAGATCCACCCCGATCCGTCCCATCGTGATCAGGTCGTACACGAGCCCGTCTCCGGACGGCCCGCCGTTGCCGGACCCCCCGTCCGCGGCCCCGTCCCTGCCCGTCACACCTGACACTTCCGTCCCTCCCGTCACTCCCGCCACTCCTTCCGTTCTCCGCTCCGGTCCCCATCCGTCTTCCCCGTGGGTGCGGACCCCGCACCCTAAGGTGGCCGTCATGACCTCCTCCCCCTCCGCGCTGACCCGTATCCGCGTCGGTTCGGCTCCGGACTCCTGGGGTGTCTGGTTTCCGGAGGATCCCGGCCAGACCCCGTGGGAACGCTTCCTCGACGAGGTCGCCGACGCCGGGTACGCGTGGATCGAACTCGGCCCCTACGGCTACCTGCCCACCGATCCGGCCCGACTCGCCGACGAGACCGCCAAGCGCGGGCTGAAGGTGTCCGCCGGGACCGTCTTCACCGGACTCCATCACGGGCCCGCCGTCTGGGAGCAGACCTGGGAGCACGTGTCGCGGATCGCCGCGCTCACCCGCGACATGGGCGCGGAGCACCTGGTGGTCATCCCCTCCTTCTGGCGCGACGACAAGACCGGCGAGGTGCTGGAGGACCGGGTCCTGACGGCGGCGCAATGGCGTGAACTGGCCTCCCAGACCGAGCGGCTGGGCCGGGAGGTGCGGGAGCGGTACGGGCTGCGGATCGTGGTCCACCCGCACGCCGACACGCACGTCGACACCCCCGAGAACGTGGCGCGCCTGCTGGACGCCACCGATCCGGAGCTGGTCTCGCTCTGCCTGGACACCGGGCACTACGCGTACTGCGGCGGGGACAGCGTGCGCGCGATCGAGACCTTCGGCGAGCGGATCGGCTACCTCCACCTCAAGCAGGTGGACCCGCGGATCCTCGCCGAAGTGGCGGCGGAGCAGCTGCCCTTCGGACCGGCCGTGGCGCGCGGGGTGATGTGCGAGCCGCCGTCCGGGGTACCCGCGCTGGAGCCCGTACTGGCAGCGGCGCAGCGGCTCGGGGTGGACCTGTTCGCGATCGTGGAGCAGGACATGTACCCGTGCCCGCCCGACCGGCCGCTGCCCATCGCCCGGCGCACCCGGGCCTACCTGCGCTCCTGCGGCGCCCGTTGACCCCCTGGAGGAGACACACATGAGCGGCACCCTCGGCATCGCGGTCATCGGCACCGGGAGGATGGGCTCCGATCACGTCCGGCGCATCGGCACGACGGTGGGCGGAGCGCGGGTGGTGGCCGTGGCCGACCCGGACGGGGACCGGGTCAAGGAGGTCACGGCCGGGCTGGACGGCGCGGGGGCGTACACGGATCCGGCGGCGGCGATGGCGGCCCCCGGGGTGGAGGCCGTCCTGATCGCCTCCCCGGGACCGGCCCACGAGGAGGCGGTCCTGCACGCCCTGGAGCGGGGGCTCCCGGTGCTGTGCGAGAAGCCGCTGACCCCGGATCCGGCGGGGGCCCTGCGGATCATGGAGGCGGAGCTGCGCCTGGGGCGGCGGCTGGTGCAGGTGGGGTTCATGCGGCGGTTCGACCCCGAGTACGAGCGGCTCAAGGAGCTGCTGGACGCGGGCGGGATCGGCCGGCCGCTCTTCCTGCACTGCCGCCACCGCAACGCGGCCTCACCGTCCTTCTTCACCGGCGACATGCTGATCACCGACTCGGTGGTGCACGAGGTGGACGCGGCCCGCTGGCTGCTGGGCCAGGAGGTCACCGCCGTGACGGTACTCGCCCCCGCGCCGACCTCGGCCGCGCCGCCGGGGCTGGGCGATCCGCGGCTGGTGCTGCTGGAGACCTCGGGGGGCGCGATCGTCGACGTGGAGATCTTCGTCAACTGCGGGTTCGGCTACCAGGTGCGCTGCGAGGCGGTCGGCGAGTCGGGCAGCGCCCGCATCGGGGACGGGCACGCGATGGTCGTCGAGTCGGGCGGCCGGTGGGGCGGGGAGATCGTGCAGGACTACACGACCCGGTTCGCCGACGCCTACGACCGCCAGCTCCGGCGGTGGGTGGCCGCGGCCGCGCGGGGGCGGGTGGCCGGACCGGGCGTCTGGGACGGGTACGCGGCCGCCGCCGTCTCCGAGGCAGGGCTGGCGGCCGCGCACGGCGGCGCGCGGACGCCGGTGCGGCTGGTGGAGCGGCCGGAGCTGTACGCGCGCTGACCGCGCCACGCGCGACGCGCGACGGGGCCCGAGTGGCAGGAGGGCTCGTGTGGCCCTTCTGTCACGGGTGTCCGCTTCCTGTCACGCATGTCCGCATTACTCGGGTTTTCCGTCACAGGCGCTCGACAGGCACGCCCCCGCCCTCACCGAGCGTCGTTCTCCGGGCACTACCCGAGTGATCGTCAGTGTCCACGCGCCGGCTCCCCCGACGGCCTCCCGGCCGGCCCCGCGGCGTGGACCAGGAGGTGTCGTGCATGAGCGACCGAACGCTGTGGTCGTACAAGGAGATCGCCGCCCACATCCGGGTCCAGCCGGACACCGTGCGCTCGTACCGCAAGCACGGGCTGCTCCCCGCTCCCGACCACGTGGAGGGCGGCAAGCCCTACTGGTACGCCGACACCATCCGCACCTGGGTGGCCCGCCGCCCCGGCAACCGGGGGCGGCGCGAGGACTGAGCGGCCCGGCCGCCGGGCCCGGGGCCGCCGCGCCCCGGCCGCCCGGCCCGCCGGCCCCGCCCCGTCACCAGGGCTCGGCGCCGGGCCGTGCCGGGCGGGTCCCCCCGGCGCCCGCGCGGGCCCGCAATCGCAACGCGAGCAGCGGGAAGACGAGTACCGACACCATCGCGGCGCCCACCAGCGCCGCCGCCTCCCCCGGCTGGACCTGCCCGTCCTCCACCCCGAGCGTGGTGATGGCCACCACCAGCGGCAGCGCGGTCGAACCGAACAGCACCAGCGCCGTCCGGTCCGGCCCCACCAGGTCGCGGGGGGCCAGCAGCCAGATGGGCAGCCCGCGCACGAACAGGAACAGCAGCAGGAAGACGGGCAGCATCAGCAGCGTCCGGCCGCCGGCCAGCAGGGCGTCCAGGTCGAACTCGATCCCGGTGACCACGAAGAACAGCGGGACCAGGAAGCCGAAGCCGACGGCCTCCACCTTCGCCAGTACGGCGTCGCTGCTCTCGGGCGCCGCCCCGGTCAGCACCAGCCGGGTGATCAGGCCGGCCGCGAAGGCGCCGAGCAGGACGTCGAGCCCCAGCGCCTGGGCCAGTCCCAGCATCGCCACCAGCATCAGCACGACCAGCCGTACCGCGAACTGGGCGCTGCTGTGCAGGGTCTTGGCGATGACCTTCGAGAACCAGGGCGGCTTGGGGCGCAGCGCCCAGAAGACCGCGAGCCCGGTCAGCACCGCGAAGGCGGCGAGCAGGGCCGCCGAGCGGGCCGGCGCGCGGCCGCTGAGCAGCAGGGCCATCGCGATGATCGGGCCGAACTCGCCGACGGAGCCCACCGCCATCATCACGGTCCCGAACCGGCTCCCCAGGTCACCCGCGTCGCGCAGCACCGGCAGGACGGTCCCGAGGGCGGTGCTGGTGAGCGCGGTCCCGACGTAGACGCCCTGGTCGAAGCCGCCGCCGCGGGCGAGCAGGGTGCCGAGGACGAGTCCCAGCGCGAGCGCGGCCAGCCAGGCCCACACGGACCGTTTGAGCGTGTCGCCCCGGACCTCGGCGAACTTGATCTCGTACCCGGCGAGGAAGATGAGCATGGCGAGACCCAGCTGGCTCAGTACGTCGATCACCTCGCCGGAACTCGCCCAGCCGAGGACGTCCGGTCCGACGACGATGCCCAGCAGGATCTCGAAGATCACCAGTGGCACGGGGAGCCAGCGCGCCACTCCGTACGCGAGCAGGGGTGCGAGCACCGCGACCGCCATGATGAGGATGAGCGTCCCGGTATGTGACATGTATGCCATTTACTGGGGCTGGAGGGATCTTGTCCATCGCACGCGCCCGGCGCGGCCGGCCCGTAGTCGCCGAGATCCCGCCACATCGCGCCAGATGGTCGCTCAATACCCCCTAGGGGTATAATCTGGGAGCAGAGAGACACCCCGCGAGAAGGAGAACGACATGACCGCCGAGACGGACACCCAGACCACCGCCGTGTACAAGGTCACCGGGATGACCTGCGGGCACTGCGAGGGCGCCGTGACCGCCGAGCTGACCGCCCTGCCCGGCGTGAGCTCGGTCAAGGCCGTCGCCGCGACCGGCGAGGTCACGGTGGTCTCCGCCGCCCCGCTCGCCGAGGCCGACGTCCGCGCCGCCGTGGACGAGGCGGGCTACGAGCTCGCCGGCCGGGTCTGAGCCGCCCCCTCCCCCCTTCGCAGTGCCCAGCCGGTCCGTACCGGCCGGCTCATACTGGTTCCGTACGGACCGGCCGTTCCCATGGAGCCGGAAAGATGACCAGCACAGTCCACGACGGGCCCATAGCGGCGGTCGAGCTCTCGATCGGCGGGATGACCTGCGCCTCCTGCGCCGCGCGGATCGAGAAGAAGCTCAACCGGATGGACGGCGTCGAGGCCACGGTGAACTACGCCACCGAGAAGGCCCACGTCTCCTACGCCGGGAACGTACGGGTCGCCGACCTGATCGCGACCGTCGTCAAGACCGGGTACACCGCCGAGGAGCCCGCCCCGCCCCCGCCCCCGCCCTCGGTGGCAGCGGAGCCGGATGCCGGGGCCGCCGCGGCGGCCGCACCCGATCCCGTGCTCGCGGCGCTGCGCCAGCGGCTGCTGGTCTGCGCCGCGCTCGCCCTGCCCGTCGTACTGCTCTCGATGGTCCCGGCCCTGCAGTTCGACAACTGGCAGTGGCTCTCGCTGACGCTGGCCGCTCCCGTCGTCGTCTGGGGCGGATTCCCCTTCCACAAGGCCGCCTGGACCAACGCCCGGCACGGCGCCGCCACCATGGACACCCTGGTGTCGGTGGGCACCCTCGCCGCGTTCGCCTGGTCGGTGTGGGCCCTGTTCTTCGGGGACGCGGGCATGCCCGGCATGCGGCACGGCTTCGAGATGACCGTCTCGCGCACCGACGGGTCCTCCGCCCTCTACCTGGAGGTCGCGGCCGGAGTCATCGCCTTCATCCTGCTCGGGCGCTATCTGGAGGCCCGCTCCAAGCGGAAGGCGGGCGCGGCCCTGCGGGCCCTGATGGAGCTGGGCGCCAAGGACGTGGCCGTCCTGCGCGGGGGCCGGGAAGTGCGGGTTCCGGTGGCCTCGCTCGCCGTCGGCGACCGGTTCGTGGTCCGGCCCGGCGAGAAGATCGCCACGGACGGCACCGTCGTCGAGGGTTCCTCCGCCGTGGACGCCGCCCTGCTCACCGGGGAGTCCGTGCCCGTGGAGAAGGGCGTCGGGGACCCGGTCACCGGCGCCACGGTCAACGCCTCCGGCCGGCTCGTCGTGGAGGCCACCCGGATCGGGGCCGACACGCAGCTCGCCCGGATGGCCAGGCTGGTCGAGGACGCGCAGAACGGCAAGGCCGAGGTGCAGCGGCTCGCCGACCGCGTCTCCGGCGTCTTCGTGCCGGTCGTGCTGCTCCTCGCGCTCGGCACCTGGGTCACCTGGCTGCTCATCACCGACGACCCCACCGCCGCCTTCACCGCCGCCGTGGCCGTCCTGATCATCGCCTGCCCCTGCGCCCTGGGCCTGGCCACCCCGACCGCGCTGATGGTCGGCACGGGGCGGGGCGCGCAGCTCGGCATCCTGATCAAGGGCCCCGAGGTGCTGGAGTCGACCCGGCGGGTGGACACCGTCGTCCTGGACAAGACCGGAACGGTCACCACCGGCCGGATGGAGTTCACCGGCGCCCATGCCGCCGAGGGCGTCGACGCGCACGAGCTGCTGCGCCTGGCCGGGTCCCTGGAGCACGCCTCCGAGCATCCGATCGCCCGGGCCGTCGCCGCGGGGGCCGCCCTGGCCGCGGACCCCGCCGGCGGCCTGGCGCCGGTGACGGGGTTCCGCAGCCACGGCGGCCTCGGCGTCGAGGGCACCGTCGCGGGGCACGCCGTCCTCGTCGGGCGCGAGCAACTGCTGACCGACCGGGGCGTCACCCTGCCCGCCGCGCTCGCCGGCGCCCGGGCCGCGGCCGAGGCCGCGGGCGGCACGGCCGTCCTGGTCGCCTGGGACGGGCGGGCCCGCGGGGTGCTGACCGTGGCCGACGCGGTCAAGGAGACCAGCGCCGAGGCGGTCGCCCGGCTGCGCGGACTCGGCCTCACCCCGATCCTGCTGACCGGGGACAACGAGGCCGTGGCCACGGCCGTGGCCCGCGAGGTGGGCATCGAACGGGTGGTCGCCGGCGTGCTCCCGGAGGGCAAGGCGGACGTGGTCCGCCGGCTCCAGGACGAGGGCCGTACGGTCGCCGTGGTCGGCGACGGCGTCAACGACGCGGCGGCACTGGCCCAGGCCGACCTGGGGCTCGCGATGGGCACCGGCACCGACGCCGCCATCGAGGCCGCGGACCTGACCCTCGTACGGGGCGACCTGCGGGTGGCGGCGGACGCGATCCGGCTCTCCCGCCGGACGCTCGCCACCATCAAGGGCAACCTCTTCTGGGCCTTCGGCTACAACGTGGCGGCCCTGCCGCTGGCGGCGGCCGGCCTGCTCAACCCGATGATCGCGGGGGCCGCGATGGCCTTCTCCTCGGTCTTCGTGGTGACCAACAGCCTGCGGCTGCGGTCGTTCCGCTAGTGGATCTCCTCCCCGGGCCCTCCACACTTCCTTCACTGGAGACGCAGATCACAGTGATCGCGACGTAACCATCCGGGGTCGGCACAGGTCTAATGGGGCGATGCCGAAAACGTCTTGGGGGACGTTGGGTGGAGGTCCTGGGGGACGTCCTTGGCATGTGCCGGCCGGGACGCGTGCCCTCGGGAAGCTTTGAGCGGCCCTCCCGACCCGAACGGGTCCCGGCACCCACCGACGCCCCGGCGCGGGTCCCGTGGGGGGAATCCGCCGCTGGGGAAAAGGAAAGCGCCCCGACCGTCGACCCGTGGGGGGATCGACGGCGGGGCGCTTTTCGTACGCTCAGCCGCGGGGGCTCGCCGTCAGCGGGCCTCGACGGGGACGAAGTCGCGCAGGACCTCGCCGGTGTAGATCTGGCGCGGGCGGCCGATGCGGGAGCCGGGCTCCTTGATCATCTCGTGCCACTGGGCGATCCAGCCGGGGAGCCGGCCGAGCGCGAAGAGCACGGTGAACATCTCGGTCGGGAAGCCCATGGCCCGGTAGATCAGGCCGGTGTAGAAGTCCACGTTGGGGTAGAGGTTGCGCTCGACGAAGTACTCGTCGGCCAGCGCGTGCTCCTCCAGCTTGAGCGCGATGTCCAGCAGCTCGTCGCTCTTGCCGAGCGCCGAGAGGACGTCGTGCGCCGCCGCCTTGATGATCTTCGCCCGGGGGTCGAAGCTCTTGTAGACGCGGTGCCCGAAGCCCATCAGGCGGACGCCGTCCTCCTTGTTCTTCACCTTGCGGATGAAGGCGTCGACGTCGCCGCCGTCGTTCTTGATGCCTTCCAGCATCTCGAGGACGGACTGGTTGGCGCCGCCGTGCAGCGGGCCCCACAGGGCGGAGATGCCGGCGGAGATCGAGGCGAACATGTTCGCCTGCGAGGAGCCGACCAGGCGCACGGTGGAGGTCGAGCAGTTCTGCTCGTGGTCCGCGTGCAGGATGAGCAGCTTGTCGAGCGCCGAGACCACGACCGGGTCCAGGTCGTACTCCTGGGCCGGCACGGAGAAGGTCATGCGCAGGAAGTTCTCGACGTAGCCGAGGTCGTTGCGCGGGTAGACCACGGGGTGGCCGACCGACTTCTTGTACGCGTACGCGGCGATCGTCGGGAGCTTGGCCAGCAGCCGGATCGTCGAGAGGTGGCGCTGCTTCTCGTCGAACGGGTTGTGGCTGTCCTGGTAGAACGTCGACAGCGCGCTGACCACGGAGGACAGCATCGCCATCGGGTGCGCGTCCCGCGGGAAGCCGTCGTAGAAGCGCTTCACGTCCTCGTGCAGCAGCGTGTGCTGGGTGATTTCGTTGCGGAAGGACGCGAGCTGGTCGACGGTCGGCAGCTCACCGTTGATCAGCAGGTAGGCGACCTCGATGAAGGTCGAGCGCTCCGCCAGCTGCTCGATCGGGTAACCGCGGTAGCGCAGGATGCCCTGCTCGCCGTCGAGGTAGGTAATCGCGGACTTGTAGGCGGCGGTGTTTCCGTAGCCGCTGTCCAGAGTGACGAGCCCGGTCTGGGCCCTCAGCTTCGCGATGTCGAAGCCCTGGTCACCGACGGTGCTCTCGACCACCGGGTAGGTGTATTCACCGTCCGCGTACCGGAGTACTACAGAGTTGTCGCTCACGTCATCCCTCACCGACGTAGTGCCTCTTCTTCGAGGTGCCCTGACTGCCTCTACCTTCCCCCATTTGGCACAGGTGAGTGCACTCGGGGTCGGGGTTTGGTGTTTTTGACGGCACTGAGTGCCTTCAAGCTGCTCATCCTGCCCCCTCGGCACCGCCGCGGATACCCCAAATGATCGATCATCTAGGTGATGTTTCCCACCGGTATGCGGCCGGAGAGCCGCGCGGCGACCGCCGTGTACCTCCTGCCTGCGGAAACGGTGCGTACCGCCTGGCCGAGAGCCTTCCGGGACCCGACGAGCACGACCAGTTTCTTAGCGCGGGTCACCGCCGTGTAGAGCAGATTTCGCTGGAGCATCATCCAGGCCCCGGTCGTGACGGGGATCACGACCGCCGGGTATTCGCTCCCCTGGGACCGGTGGATGGTGACGGCGTAGGCGTGGACGAGCTCGTCGAGCTCGGCGAACTCGTACGCCACCTCCTCGTCCTCCTCGGTGCGGACGGTGAGCCGCTGCTCGTCGGGGTCGAGGGCGGTGACCACGCCGACGGTGCCGTTGAAGACGCCGTTGGCGCCCTTCTCGTAGTTGTTGCGGATCTGGGTGACCTTGTCCCCGACCCGGAAGACCCGGCCGCCGAACCGCTTCTCGGGCAGGTCCGGACGGGCGGGGGTGATGGCCTGCTGGAGCAGGCCGTTGAGGTTCCCGGCGCCGGCCGGACCCCGGTGCATGGGCGCCAGCACCTGGACGTCGCGCCGTGGGTCAAGGCCGAATCTGGCCGGAATGCGACGGGCCGCCACGTCCACGGCGAGCACTCCGGCCGCCTCGGTGTCCTCCTCGGGGAACAGGAAGAAGTCCGGCAGGCCGTCGGTGACGGGCGCCACGCCGGTGTTGATGCGGTGGGCGTTGGTGACCACCCCGGACTGCTGGGCCTGGCGGAAGATCCTGGTCAGCCGGACGGCGGGGACCGGGCCGCCCTCGGCCAGCAGGTCCCTGAGCACCTCCCCCGCGCCGACGGAGGGCAACTGGTCCACATCGCCGACGAGCAGCAGGTGCGCGCCGGGGGCGACGGCCTTGACGAGCTTGTTCGCCAGCAGCAGGTCCAGCATGGAGGCCTCGTCGACCACGACGAGATCGGCGTCCAGGGGCCGGTCCCGGTCGTAGGCCGCGTCCCCGCCCGGCTTGAGTTCGAGGAGCCGGTGCACGGTGGAGGCCTCGGCGCCGGTCAGCTCCGAGAGCCGCTTCGCGGCCCGCCCGGTGGGGGCGGCGAGCACCACCTTGGCCTTCTTGGCGCGGGCCAGCTCCACGATGGAGCGGACGGTGAAGGACTTTCCGCAGCCGGGGCCGCCGGTGAGGACCGCGACCCGGTGGGTGAGGGCGAGCCGGACGGCGTCGCGCTGCTCGGGCGCGAGGCTGGCTCCGGTGCGGCCGGCCAGCCAGCCGAGCGCCTTCTCCCAGTCCACGTCCCGGAAGGCCGGCATCCGGTCCTCCTCGGCGTGCAGGAGCCGGCGGACCTGCCCGGCCAGCGACAGTTCCGCCCGGTGGAAGGGGACCAGGTACACGGCGGTGAGGGGGTCGGGGCCGCCCTGCGGATCGGGCACGGATTCCCGTACGACTCCCTCGGGATCGGCGGCGAGCTCCGCCAGGCACTCGATGACGAGGCCGGTGTCGACCTGGAGCAGCTTGACCCCGTCGGCGATCAGCCGTTCCTCGGGGAGGAAGCAGTGGCCCTGGTCGGTGGACTGGGACAGGGCGTACTGGAGCCCGGCCTTGACCCGCTCGGGGCTGTCGTGCGGAATCCCGACGGCCTGGGCGATCCGGTCGGCGGTGAGGAAGCCGATGCCCCACACGTCGGCGGCGAGCCGGTAGGGCTGGTTCTTCACCACCGAGATGGAGGCGTCCCCGTACTTCTTGTAGATGCGCACGGCGATGGAGGTGGAGACGCCGACGCCCTGGAGGAAGACCATGACCTCCTTGATCGCCTTCTGTTCCTCCCAGGCGGCGCCGATCATCTTCGTCCGCTTGGGGCCGAGGCCGGGGACCTCGATCAGGCGCTTCGGCTCGCTCTCGATGACGTCGAGGGTGTCGGTGCCGAAGTGCTCCACGATCCGGTCGGCGATCTTGGGGCCGATGCCCTTGATCAGGCCGGAGCCGAGGTAGCGGCGGATGCCCTGGATGGTGGCGGGCAGGAGCGTGGAGTAGTTCTCGACGCTGAACTGCTTGCCGTACTGGGGGTGCGAGCCCCAGCGGCCCTCCATGCGCAGCGATTCGCCGGGCTGTGCGCCGAGCAGCGAACCGACGACGGTCAGCAGGTCCCCCGCGCCGCGGCCGGTGTCGACCCGGGCGACGGTGTACCCGCTCTCCTCGTTGGCGTAGGTGATGCGCTCCAGCACCCCCTCGACCACCGCCAGTTGCACGGCCGCGTTGGTTGTCATGGCACGACGCTACCGTTCGGCGCCGACAGCCCGCCCGGGCCTGTGGACAACGCCGCCCGCCGCCGCCCGCGGCGCGGTGCGCGGGAACCCGAAGGGGGTCCGGCCTGCCGGCCGGACCCCCTCACGGTTACCCCTCCCTCGCCGGACTTCCCGATCCCCCCAGATCCCCTCCCGGAAGTGCCGACGCTCCATACGACCCGCCATCGGCCCGCAGGGTTGCACGCGGAACCGGAGCTTTACGTTTCCGTTACCGGATGCCTACTCAAGGTGCCGGTGAATCGGGACGGAAGTAGCGTTTTGGGCATGAGCGAATCTTCATTCCAGGACGACGTGCTGGGCGAGCTCGGCGACGACAAGCTGACCGAGATCGCCGGGCTGCTCGGCACGGACGCGAACGGCGCGCGCGAGACGGTCGCGACGACCGTGGGGGCCATGGCGGGCGGCCTCCAGGAGAAGGCGGCCGCCGAGGGCGAGGACGGCGAGGTGGGCCAGGCCTTCGCGGAGGTGGCCCAGCCCCCGCTCCAGGGCGTGGCCACCCTCGGCGGCGGCCTCGGCGGGCTGCTCGGCGGCGGGATGATGGCCGGGGTGCTGGCCAAGGTGAGCAGGCCCGTGGCCAACGCCGTCGCGAAGAAGACCGGGATCCCCGCGGCGACCGTCAGCCGGGTCATCGAGGTGCTGATCCCGGTGGTGCTGGCGGTCTTCGCCAAGCGCGCCGCGGAGGGCAAGGCGGGCCCGGGCGCGACCGCCGGGGGCCCGGCACCGGGCGGTGCGCCCGCTCCCGGGGCGGCCCCCGGCGGCGGGGGGCTCGGCGACCTGCTGGGCCAGATCCTGGGCGGCGGCAAGAAGTAGCGGATCCCCTCACGGGGCGGGGCTGACCGCGACCACCGCGCGGGAACCCTCCGCCCCGCCGAGCGGCACGGCCCCCCGGCCGGCCGGCCGCGCGGGAGCCATGGAGGTCAGCCCCACCCCGCCGACGAGCAGCAGCGCCGCCAGCCAGCGCAGGGCCGGGACGCCCTCGCCGAGCACCAGGGCAGCCGAGGACATCCCGAAGACCGGTACGAGCAGCGAGAACGGCGCCACCGAGGAGGCCGGGTAGCGGCGCAGCAGATAGCTCCAGGCGCCGAAGCCGAAGACGGTCGACACCCAGGCGATGTAGACGATGACCGCGACCCCGGACCAGTCGAGGGCGCGCAGCGCGGCGAGGTCGCGGTCCGGCCCCTCCAGCAGCAGCGACAGCGCGAAGAGCGGCAGGACGGGCACGGTGCAGACCCACACCATGAAGTTGAGGGCGTCCGCCGGGGCGGCCCTGCGGGTCAGCACGTTGGACACCCCCCAGCCGGCGGCGGCCGCGACGACCAGGACGAAGCCCGTGACGGGCCCCGACAGACCCCGGTCCACGGCGGCGACCCCGATCCCCGCCAGGGCCACCCCCATGCCCAGCAGCCGGACCCGGCCGGGCCGCTCCCGCAGGACGACGGCGGCGAGCAGGGCGGTGAAGACGGCCTGCACCTGGAGCACCAGGGAGGACAGACCGGCCGGCATCCCGGCGGCCATGCCCGTGAACAGCAGCCCGAACTTGGCGATGCCGAGGGCCGCTCCGACCCCCAGGATCCACTTCCAGGCGACCTTGGGGCGGCCGACGAAGAACACGGCGGGCAGCGCGGCCACGAGGAAGCGCAGGGCGGACAGCAGCAGCGGCGGGAAGTGGCCGAGGCCGATCTCGATGACGACGAAGTTGAAGCCCCAGACGGCGGCGACGAGGACGGCGAGTGCGGTGTGTACGGGACGCATGCTCCGAGCATCGGCGCCCCGACCGTGTAGCACCAGCGCGGATCACTTCCGGGATGGATGAAGCACTGCTTACGGGTCGAGCGGCTCGGCGGGCCTACGATGGGGTCATGCTCGACCTGTCCCGGCTGCGCGCCCTGCACGCCGTCTCCGTCCACGGCTCGGTCGCGGCCGCGGCGGCCGCCCTCGGCTACACCCCCTCCGCGGTCTCGCAGCAGATCGCCAAGCTGGAACGGGAGACCCGCACCACGCTGCTGGAGCGGCGCGGCCGCGGGGTCGCCCTCACCGAGGAGGCCCGGCACCTGGCCGGCACCGCCCGGGAGCTGCTGGCGATCGTGGAGCGCGCCGAGACCACCCTGGAGGAGCGGCGGGGGCGGCCGAGCGGGCTGCTGACGGTGGCCGCGTTCGCCTCGGCGGCGCGCGGCCTGCTGCCGGGGGTGCTGGCCGATCTGGCCCGCCGGCACCCCGCGCTCGACGTACGCCTCACTGAGGTGGACCCCCACCTCTCGGTGGACCTGGTGGCCCGCGGCGTCACCGATCTGGCGGTGGCGCACGACTGGGACATCGCCCCGCTGCCGGCCCCCGAGGGCGTGGAGCAGGCCGTGATCGGGGACGACCACTGCGATCTCGTGGTCCCGGCCGGGCATCCCTTCACCGCCCGGCGGGTGGTGCGGCGGGCGGACCTCGGGGGCCAGCGGTGGGTGTGCCAGCCGCCCGGCCGGGTCTGCCACGACTGGCTGGTGCGGACGATGCGGACGGCCGGCTTCGAGCCGGAGATCGCGCACGTGGCCGAGGAGAACCACACCATCGTGGCCCTGGTCGCGGCCGGGCTCGGGATCGCCGTCGTGCCCCGGCTGGGGACCGGCGCGCTGCCCCCGGGGACGGTGGCGGTGGCCCTGGAGCCGGGCCCCGTACGCAGGTTGTACGCCCTGTGGCGGACGGGGGCGGCCCGCCGCCCGGCGATCACCGAGGCCGTGCGCACCCTCCAGGAGCACTGGGCCGCCGCGGCCCCCCTTCCGGGGGACCTCCCGAGTGTCCCCGGGGCGCCGGGAGCGGGCCGCCAGTAGGGTCCGGCGGGTGCCGTACCACGCCTCCCGCAGGGCCCTGCTCGCCGCCGCAGCCATGGCCGCCGTCACGGCCGCCGGGGCCGCCTCCGCCGCCGTGGGCTCCCACGGCTCCGCGCCGGACGACGCGCGCCCGCCCGGGGAGCCGCTGGGCCGCTACCCGGACCGGGCGCGGCTGCGCGCGGTGGTGGCCCGGATGAGCCCGGCCGAACAGGTGGGGCAGCTGTTCGTGTCCCGGGTCCACGGGCACTCCGCGACGGACCCCGACCCGGTCGACGCCGAGCTGAACCTGGCCCAGTTCGGGGTGCGCACCGCCGCCGAGGTGGTCGCCCGCTACCACCTGGGCGGGGTCGTGTACTTCGGCTGGGCCCACAACACCCGTGACCCGCAGCAGATCGCCGGGCTGTCGGCCGGGCTGCAGCGGGCGGCGGCCGGTACCGGCGCCGGGATCCCGCTGCTGCTCTCCGTCGACCAGGAGCACGGGGCCGTCGCCCGGATCGGCAGGCCCGCGACCCTGCTGCCGGGGGCGATGGCGCTGGGCGCGGGGGGCTCCACCGCCGACGCCCGCCGGGCGGCCCGGGTGGCGGGCACCGAGCTGGCGGCGCTGGGCATCCGGCAGGACTACGCCCCGGTGGCGGACGTGAACGTGAACCCGGCCAATCCGGTGATCGGCGTACGGTCCTTCGGCTCGGATCCGCGCGCGGTGGCGGCCCTGGCGGCGGCCCAGGTGCGCGGCTACCAGGGGGCGGGGGTGGCGGCGACGGCGAAGCACTTCCCCGGCCACGGGGACACCGAGACGGACAGCCACGTCGGGCTGCCGGTGATGCGGCACACCCGGGCGCAGTGGGAGGAGCTGGACGAGCCGCCGTTCCGGGCGGTGGTGGAGGCGGGCGTGGACGCCGTGATGACGGCGCACATCGTCTTCCCCGCGCTCGACCCCTCGGGGGACCCGGCCACCCTCTCGCGGCCGATCGTCACCGGCATCCTGCGCGAACGCCTCGGCTTCGGGGGCGTGGTGGTCACCGACGCCCTCGACATGGCGGGGGTACGGCAGAAGTACGGGGACGAGCGGGTCCCGGTCCTGGCCCTCAAGGCGGGCTGCGACCAGCTGCTGAACGCCCCCGACCTCGCCCTCGCGCAGCGCGGGGTGCTGGCGGCGGTGGAGTCGGGCGAGCTGACGCGGCGGCGGATCGAGGAGTCGGTGCTGCGGATCCTGGAACTCAAGGCCCGCCGGGGCCTGTTGGGGGACCCCTCCGCCGCGGCGGCGCGCGGTGACGGGGTGGTCGGCAGGCCGGCGCACCTGGCGGCGGCCGACGAGATCGCGGCGGCCACGACGACGCTGCTGGCCAATCCGCGGGGGCTGCTGCCGCTGGACGCGGCGGCCGGGCCCCGCCTGCTGGTCACCGGGACGGACCCGGTCTCCCCCACGGGTACCACGGGGCCCCCGACGACGGTCCTGGCGCGGGAGCTGACGGCGCTGGGCTGCCGGGCGGCCGCGGTGGCGCCCGACCGGGCCGTGGCGGCGGCTCCGGGCCACGCGGCGGTGCTGGTGTGCACCTACAACGTCCCGGAGGGGGAGAGTCCGCAGCGCGCGCTGGTGGCCGCCCTGATCGCGACGGGCGTGCCCGTGGTGCTGGTGGCGATCCGCAACCCGTACGACCCGGCGCGACTGCCGGAGTGTGCGGCCGAGGTGGCGACGTACTGCTGGACGGACGTGGAGATGCGGGCGGCGGCCCGGGTGCTGACGGGTGCCGTGCGGCCCGCCGGCCGTCTCCCGGTCCCCGTCCCGGGCCGCTACCCGCTGGGCCACGGGCTGTCCTACCCGCCCGTGGCCCGGTAACGGCCGTCCCGCGCGCGGGCACCGCGCCCGGGACGGCCGCGGGCTACGGCCGCAGCTGCGGCTCGCGCCTCAGGTCGACCTGGTCGAGTACCGGGTCCGGCGCGGCCAGCGGCGCGGCGGCCTGGGCCCTGCCGGACACGGTCTGGGCGGGGGCGACCCCGGCCCACTGGAGGATCTTCGCGGTCGCGAGGGCCCGCTCGCCGTCCTGGAGCTTGGCGACGTTCGCCCCGTGGTTGGCGCCCGGCGCGATCATCACGTAGCTGTCGTGCGTGCCGTATCCGAGGTGGAAGGGCTCGGCGCCCCACGGGTCGTTCTGCCCGTACACGAAGAGCATCTGGTTCGCCCGGGTGCGGACCCAGTTGTCCACGTCCGCCATGACCCCCGGCTGGAAGGTCATCGGGATCTCGCGGGGCACGAAGTTGCGCGGCGGCTGGTAGCCGTAGCGGGTCAGGCCCTTGAGGTGCGGCTGCTTGATGTCGGGCGAGCCGAGCTGGGTGCCGGCCTGGTAGTAGTACGGCGTGTACGTCTCCAGTCCCTGGTCGGCGTAGGCCGAGAAGCCGGAGATGGTGTCGACCGTGTCCCAGATCTCCTGGTCGCTCGCGGTGGCCGCGGTCGGGATGCCGGCGCAGTCGGAGAGCAGGCTGTACTGCCAGAAGGCCCAGGAGTAGTCCAGGACGACGGCCTCGAAGGCCTTGTCGAGGCTGCCCACGGTGGTGAAGGTCCAGCCGTTCTCGGCGGCGGCCGCCGCGTACTTGGCCTCCAGCGGGGCCCGGCGGATCAGCGCCTCGCGCTGCACGTTGTTCAGCTTGTCGCGGCACTCCTTGGTGCCGACCTTGGTGAAGAACCGGTCGTAGGCCGAGTCCTCGTTGTTGACGACGTCGTTGGGCGCGACGTAGGCGACGACCCCGTCCATGTCACGCGGGTAGTAGCGCTCGTAGTACGTCGCCGTCATGCCGCCCTTGCTGCCGCCCGTGGCCAGCCAGTTCTTGGGGTAGACCTTCTTCAGCGCGGTGAAGAGGCGGTGCTGGTCGCTGGCGGCCTGCCAGATGTCCAGCTTCCCCCAGTTGGCCGGGTCGGGCCGGGACGGGGTGAAGAATCGATACTCCAGCGAGATCTGGTTGCCGTCGACGATGGTCGTCGGCTCGCTGCGGCGGGGGCTGGTGTTGACGTTGTAGCCCGAGGTGAAGAACACCGTGGGCCGGGAGACGTCCTTGTGCAGCAGGGTCAGACGCTGCTTGAAGGTGCCCTTCCACGGCTGCCGGTGGTCGACCGGCTGCTCGTAGTTCAGGACGAAGAAGCGGTACCCGGGGTACGGCGTCTCCTCGATCAGGCTCATCCCCGGAATGCCGAGGATCTGGTCCTTGATGTCCGTGGCGGCGACGGGCCCCGCGGCGGTGGCCGCTTGTGCCGTGGCGCCGGCCGCGCCCATGGTGCCGATCAGCACCACGAGCGACAGCAGCCATCCGAGCGTCTTGCGCATTCACCCTCCCCTTGAGTTCACTGTGGTCGCCGTGAACCTAGCCGGGTCAACACGCCCCTGAACAGACCTAGTTGGGTCGCGCACTCAACACAGGATCCAGCCGGATTCGACGGATCCGGACGCCACCGCGCCCTTTACATACACACATCGGTTGATCGCTCCCACGGAGACGGGGCCCGCGTACCGGGTGAATTGCCCCGCATCGCCCACCGGGACGCCGCCACGCGGCTGAATGCTCACCGACATGTGCCGGCGCTCGCCCGCCCGCAGCGCGACGGTGACCGCGCAGGCACGGTCCCGGCTCTTGTAGACCCGCACCTCACCGGTGATGAAGGGCAGCGCCTTGACCAGCTTCCCCGGGCACCCGCCCGGCGCGGCGTGCGCGGGAGGGGCCGCGAAGACCCCGCCCACGACGAGCCAGAGCGCCGCCCCGAACACCCCGAGGGAGACCGTCCGCCCCCGGCCGCGACCCCGGCCTCGCCCCCGCCGCGCACGCTCCCCGCGCCCCTGCGACACCATCCCCGCCCCCCGATCAGTCGTACGTACCACGCATGGACGTACGACGCCCGGGCGCTCCGGAAGGTTGCACGTACCAACCACTCCCGGGCATCCCCCGTACGAGTGCATCCACGACGTCCCGGCGGGAGAGCGGGAACCCGCGATGAACGAGGACATTACGCTAGGTGGCCGAGCGAACGCTCACCGTCGCCGCGCGAGCCGTGAAGGACACACGACATGACGAACGACCTGCTCGACCGCAAGCTGGAGCGCGCGTTCGCGCACCTGGACGCGGACTCCAACGGCGTGATCGACGAGCAGGACATGATCGCGCTCGGGTCGCGCCTGCTGAGCGCGCTCGCCGAGCCCGCCGCCTCCCCCAAGGCCGCCGACGTCTTCCGCGGCCTCACCGACTTCTGGGTGGACCTCTTCTCCGAGCTGGGCGTCGGCGCGGACCAGAAGCTCACGCCCGAGCAGTACCGGGACGGCATGACCCGGCTCTACAAGGACGGCGGCCCCGCCTACGACAAGTCCTTCCGGCCGATGATGAAGGCCATCCTGACGGTCGTCGACACCAACGGGGACGGGCACATCAGCCCCGAGGAGTTCCACAAGGCCCAGCTGGCGTTCGACACGAAGCTGGCGCCCGCAGACGCGGACACCCTCTTCACGAAGATCGACAAGAACCACGACGGCTACCTGTCGGTGGACGAACTCCTCGACGCCGTACGCGAGTACTACACCGGGGACGACGAGGACGCCCCCGGCAACCTGCTCTTCGGCGAGCTCTGAGCACGGGCCCTCACGCGGCCGCGGCGGGCTCGTCCTCCCCGGCGAAGGTCCGCCACAGCTCGGCGTAGCGGCCGCCGCGGGCCAGCAGTTCGAGGTGGCTGCCGTCCTCCACGACCCGGCCCCGGTCCATGACCACCACCCGGTCGGCCCGGGCGGCGGTGGTCAGCCGGTGGGCGACGACCAGGGTGGTGCGCTTGCCCGCGATCCGGTCGGTGGCCCGGTTGACCTGGGCCTCGGTGGCCAGGTCCAGGGCCGCGGTGGCCTCGTCGAGGAGCAGGACGTCCGGGTCGACGAGCTCGGCGCGGGCCAGCGCGATCAGCTGGCGCTGCCCGGCCGAGAGGTTGCGTCCGCGCTCGGCGACGGCGTGCAGGTAGCCGCCGTCGAGGGTGGCGATCATGTCGTGGGCGCCGACGGCCCGGGCGGCGGCCTCCACCTCGGCATCGCTCGCGCCGGTCCGCCCGTAGGCGATGGCGTCACGGACCGTCCCCGGGAAGAGGTAGGGCTCCTGCGGGACGACGCCGAGCCGGTGGCGGTACGCCGTCAGGTCGAGCTCCCGCAGGTCGGCGCCGTCGGCGGTGACCCGGCCCGAGGTCGGGTCGTAGAACCGGGCGACCATCTTGACCAGTGTGGACTTGCCGGCGCCCGTCTCGCCCACGAAGGCGACGGTCTGCCCGGCGGGTATGCGCAGGCTGATCCCCGCCAGCGCCTCGGCCTTCTCGCCGCGTTCCGCGGCCGTGCCGTACTGGAAGCGCACGTCCTCGAAGGCGATCTCCCCGCGCAGCCCCGCCACCTCGGCGGGATCGGCGGGGCGCGGGGTCGTGGTCGGTTCGCGCAGCAGGTCCTGGATCCGGCCGAGGGAGACGGTGGCCTGCTGGTAGCCGTCGAACACCTGGGAGAGCTGCTGGACCGGGGCGAAGAAGAGGTCGATGTACAGCAGGTACGCGACCAGCGCGCCGGTGGTGAGGGTGGCCGCCTCCACCCGGCCCGCGCCGACGATCAGCACGGCGGCGGCCGCGCCGGAGGACAGCAGCTGCACGAAGGGGAAGTAGACGGATATCAGCCACTGCCCGCGCACCCGGGCCTGCCGGTAGGAGTCGCTGCGCTCCGCGAAGCGGGTGGCGCCGAGGCTCTCGCGGCGGAAGGCCTGCACCAGGCGCAGCCCGGCGACGGACTCCTGGAGGTCGGCGTTGACGAGGCTGACCCGGTCGCGGGCGAGTTCGTACGCGGCGACCGACTTGCGGCGGAAGACGATCGTGCCGAGCACCAGTACCGGCAGGGTGGCGAAGACGATCAGCGCGAGTTCGACGTCGAGGACGAGCAGGGCGATGAGGATGCCGAAGAAGGTGAGCACGGAGACGACGGCGGTGACGAGGCCGGTCTGCAGGAAGCTCGACAGGGAGTCCACGTCGGTGGTCATCCGGGTCATGATCTTGCCGGTGAGCTCGCGCTCGTAGTAGTCCAGGCCGAGGCGCTGGAGCTGGGCGAAGATCTTGACGCGCAGGGAGTACAGGACGCGTTCGCCGGTGCGGCCGGTCATCCGGGTCTCGGCGAACTGCGCGGCCCACTGGCCGATCACCAGCAGCAGGGCCAGCGCGGAGGCCGCCCAGACGGCGCCGAGGGCGGCCTGCTGGACGCCCTGGTCGATGCCGTGCCGGATCAGGACCGGCAGCAGCAGGCCGGAGCCCGCGTCGAGGGTGACCAGGGCCAGGCTGACGGCGAGCGGCGCCCAGAACCCGGCGAGCAGGCGGCGCAGGCCGTAGCTCTCCTCGGCGGAGGCGGCCCGGGCCTCGTCCACGGCGGGATCGTCATCGGCCGGGGGCAGGGCCGCCACCTGCGCGAGCAGTTCGGGGGTGGCGGGCATGCCGGGCGCGACGGGGGCGGCGGAGCGGCCGCTCTCCTCGCGGCGCCACAGCTCCGGGGTGATCCCGTCCGCGACCCGGCGCTTGGCGTTCACCGGCTCGGAGTCGATCTCCGCCTCCAGCTCCAGGTCCCGCTCGATGTCCCGCTCGAACTCGGCCATGGCCGGTGCGCCGGGGATGCGCGGGGAGCCGGCGCCGAGGGCGTCGGGGTCGGTCAGCAGCCTGCGGTAGAGGGCCGAGCGGTGTTCCAGCTCCTCGTGGGTGCCGATGTCGGCGAGCCGCCCCTGGTCGAGTACGGCGATCCGGTCGGCCAGCGCGAGGGTGGAGCGGCGGTGGGCGATCAGGAGGGTGGTGCGGCCCGCCATGACGGCCCGCAGCGCCTCGTGGATCTCGTGCTCGACGCGGGCGTCGACGGCCGAGGTGGCGTCGTCCAGCAGCAGCAGCCGGGGGTCGGTGAGGATGGCCCGGGCGAGCGCGATGCGCTGGCGCTGGCCGCCGGAGAGGGTCAGTCCCTGTTCGCCGACCTTCGTGTCGTACCCGGCGGGGAGGGCCTCGACGAAGCCTTCGGCCTGGGCGGCGCGGGCGGCGGCCCGTATCTCCTCGTCGGCGGCGTCGGGGCGGCCGTAGGCGATGTTGGCGCGGATGGTGTCGGAGAAGAGGAAGGAGTCCTCCGGGACCAGGCCGATGGCGGCGCGCAGGGAGTCGTAGGTCAGCTCGCGGACGTCGTGGCCGCCGACGCGGACGGTGCCCCGGTCGGCGTCGTAGAAGCGGGGCAGGAGCAGGGCCACGGTGGACTTGCCGCTGCCGGAGGCGCCGACGACGGCGACGGTCTCGCCCTCGGCGACGGTGAGGGAGAACCCGTCGAGGACGGGCCGTTCGGGGTCGTAGCCGAAGCGGACGTCGTCGAACTCGACGGTAGCGGGGGCGTCGGCCGGCAGCTCGCGGGTGCCCTCGGTGATCACCGGCTCGGTGTCGATGAGCTCGAAGACGCGCTCGGCGCCGGCCCGGGCCTGCTGGGCGACGGTGAGGACCATCGCGAGCATGCGGACGGGCCCGACGAGCTGGGCGAGGTAGGTGGAGAAGGCGACGAAGGTGCCGAGGGTGACCTGGCCGCGGGTGGCCATCCAGCCGCCGAGGGCCAGCATCGCGACCTGCCCGAGGGCGGGGACGGCCTGGAGGGCCGGGGTGTAGCGGGAGTTCAGCCGGATGGCGCGCATGCGCCCGCCGAACAGCTTGCGGCCGGCCTCGCGGAGCTTGCCGGTCTCCTGCTCCTCCTGCCCGAACCCCTTGACGACGCGGACGCCCGTCACGGCCCCGTCGACGACGGTGGCGACGGCGGCCGCCTGCGCCTGGGCGTACCAGGTGGCGGGGAAGAGCTTCTTGCGGCTGCGCTTGGCGATGAACCAGAGCGCGGGGGCCATCAGCAGCGCGACCAGGGTCAGCAGCGGGGACAGCCACAGCATGACGCCGAGGGATATCCCGAAGAGGAGGAAGTTCCCGATGGTCATGGGGAGCATGAACAGCAGGCCCTGGATCAGCTGGAGGTCGCTGGTGGCCCGGCCGACGACCTGTCCGGTGGACAGTTCGTCCTGCCGCCGCCCGTCGAGGCGGGCGATGGTGTCGTACATGTCGGTGCGCAGGTCGTGCTGGACGTCGAGGGCGAGGCGGCCGCCGTAGTAGCGGCGTACGTAGGTGAGGACGTACACGACGGCCGCGGCGCCTATGAACAGGCCCGCCCAGGGGGCCATGTCCTTGGTCTTGTTCCCGACGACGTCGTCGATGATCACCCGGGTAACGAGCGGTACGAGGGCCATGACGGCCATGCCGCCCAGCGAGGATCCGAGCGCGAGCAGCACGTTGACCTTGTACCGCCAGGTGTAGGCGGTCAGCCGCCTGGCCCAGCCCTGTTGTCCGCCGGCCGCCGTCACGTCGTACCTCCCCGTTGGTCCTGTCCTGCCGCCACCCCCAACGCTCCGACCGGCGGATTTCATCCCGCCGCAACAATCGCACGCCCGTACGCCCCCGGCCCGCCCACCGCACCCGCCCGGAGGACGCGGGGGGCTACGGGGCGTCGAACTCGTACTCCAGCACGTAGGCGGAGGAGTCCAGCACCATCTCGTTCACCTCGACGGCGCGGCCGTCCGCCGTGAGGGCGGTCCGGCAGATGAGCACCACCGGGGTCCCGGCCGCCAGGCCGAGGGCCACGGCCTCCTCGGCGCCGGGCATCCGCGAGCGGATCTCCTCGCGGAAGCGGGTGGGCTCGTGGCCGATCTCGGCGAGCCGGGCGTAGATCCCGCCGGGGCCGGTGTCCGGCTCGGTGATCGGGGTGCCGGCCACGAGGGCGGCGTCCAGGTAGGAGGTGGCCAGCATGACCGCCCTGCCCTCGAACAGGAACCTGCGGCGGCGTACGCACGCCGGGGCGCCGGCGGCCAGACCCAGTGCGGCGGCGACCGCGGCCGGAGCGGGCTCCCGGGTGACGCCGAGCACCTCGACCTGTGGATCGCGGCCCTTGCCGTCCGCCGCCCAGATCGACCCTCCCGCGCCCCAGACCTCGACGGCCAGCCGCTGGATCCCGCGCCGCCGGATGCCGACCCGGAACTCGCGCACGAACACCCCCGCTCCCTTGCGCGCCTCGGCCAGGCCTTCGGCCTGCAGCACGCCGAAGGCCTGCCGCGCCGTCATCCGCGCGACGCCGTACGCCGCCATCAGGTCGCTCTCGCCGGGCAACCGGTCACCGGGCCCGTACTCACCGGACGCGATGGCGTCCTTCAGGGCGGCAGCGATGCGCAGGTACTTGGGCTGCCGCCCCGTGGCGTCGTGCTTGGCCATTCAGGTCCTCCCGATCATCTGCCGACAGCGTAGGCGCGCCGGGCGGTGGCAGACGGCGGCTGGCCCGTGTCCCGCGAACGTATCTAGACATGTCTTGACGGGCACCCCTGGGAGCCGCTTCACTTTCCCTCAGGTATCTAGATAGGTGAGGTCCATGACAGTGCCTTCTGCCAACGAGACGTCCTGGCTCGTGCCCCAGGGCCCCCGCGCCCCCGGACGGGCCCGCGCACTGCTGCGCACGCGGCTCGCTGAATGGAAAACCGCCGAGGAGACGGCGGACACGGCCGAGCTGCTGCTCTCCGAGCTGGTCACGAACGCCGTCCGGCATTCCGGGGCGCCGCCGGGGCGGGACATCGGCGTGCGGGTCGCCCGGTACGACGGCGTGCTCCGGGTGGAGGTGGCCGACGCGGGCGCCCTCGTGGACCTGGCCCCGCAGAACGCCTCCGCTTGGGACGAGCGGGGCCGGGGGCTCGCCATCGTCGCCGCCCTCGCGGACCGCTGGGGGCAGTGCCCCCGCCGGCACGGCATCGGCAAGGCCGTCTGGGCCGAGATCCGGTCGGGCTCGGACGGGGCTCCGTGCTGAGGGCGCTCGAAGAGGTGCGGCTCGCCTTCGCGGTCGGGCAGGCCCTCTACGACCGGCGCGTCGAGCTCGGGATCTCACAGGAGGAGCTGGCGCGGCGGGCCGGGCTGACGGGGTGGGAGGTGTCCCGGCTGGAGCTGGGCGCCGGCCTGCCGGGCCTGCCGCTGCTGGCCCGGCTGGCCAGGGCCCTGGAGGCCGGAGTGGACCTGAGCATCGTCCCCGGGGGCTGCGCCGTCGTCCTCAGAGGTGGGTCGGGGCGAACATCTTGAGGGTGGCCGGGAGGACGACCAGGGAGGGGCCCGGGGTCTTGAGGGCCTGGGTGAGGTCCGCGCGGAGGGTCTCGGGGGTGGTGAGCGTCGCCGGGACGCCGAAGGAGGCGGCCAGGGCGGCGAAGTCGGGGCGGGTGAGGTCGGTGCCGGTGGCGCAGCCGTACTCGCGCAGGATGCCGTAGCCGCCGTCGTCGACGATCAGCCAGGTCACGTCCAGGTCGTGCTGGCGGGCCGTGGCCAGGTCGGCGATCGAGTACATGGCGCCGCCGTCGCCCGAGACCGCGAGGACGGGGGTGTCCGGCTCCGCGACGGCCGCGCCGAGGGCCGCCGGGAAGGCGTAGCCGAGGCCGCCCGCGCCCTGGGCGGAGTGCATCGTGTTCGGGTGCTTCGGGTCGAACGCCGACCAGGCCCAGTAGCCCAGGACCGTCATGTCCCAGAAGGACGGGGAGCGCGGCGGCAGGGCCGCGCGGATCGCGGTCAGGAGGTTCTGCTCCAGGGTGACGTCCTGGGTGGCGAGGCGGGCCCCGACGGCGGCGAGGAGGGACGCGACCCGCTGCGGGGCGTCCGGGTCGGGGCGTTCGGCGACCGTCTCCAGCAGGGCCTGGAGGGCGAGGCGGGCATCGGCGTGGATGCCCAGGGCGGGGTGGTTGGACTCCAGCTTGCCGAGGTCCGCCTCGATCTGGACGACCCGGCCCGTGGGGAAGAACGTGTGGTAGTTCGAGGACAGCTCGCCGAGGCCGGAGCCGACGACCAGGACGACGTCCGCGTCCTCCAGGAAGTCGGTCGTGTGCCGGTCCTCCAGCCAGGACCGCAAGGAGAGCGGGTGGTTCCAGGGGAAGGCCCCCTTGCCGCCGAAGGTGGTGACGACGGGCGCGTTCAGGCGCTCCGCGAGCTGCTTGAGCTTGCCGGCGGCGTCCGCGCGGATCACGCCGCCGCCCGCGATGATCACCGGGCGGGAGGCGTGGGAGAGCCAGTGCGCCGCGAGGGCCGTCAGCTCGGGGCGCGGCGCCAGTTCGTGCGGGGTCGCGTCCATGCCGGTGACCTGCGGGATCAGGGTTTCCGCGCGGAGCACGTCCTCGGGGATCTCGACCCAGACCGGGCCGAAGGGGACCGTGAGGGCCGATTCCCAGGCCTCGGCGATGACCGAGGGGATCTGGGAGGGGGTGCGGGCCTGGTGGACGGACTTGACCACGTCCCGGAAGGAGGCGGCCTGGTCGCGCAGCTCGTGCAGGTGGCCGCGGCGGCCCCCGCCCAGGCCCGGGGACGGGACCTGGGAGGAGATCGCCAGTACCGGCGCGGATGCGGCGGCCGCCTCCGCGAGGGCGGGCAGGGACATCAGCGCGCCCGGGCCGGTGGACAGCAGCAGCGGGACGGCCTCGCCGGTGAGCCGGCCGTAGCCGTCGGCGGCGAAGCCCGCGTTGTTCTCCGTACGCAGGCCCACGAGGCGCAGGTCGGAGCGGCCGACGGCATCGAAGAGGGCCAGTGCGTGCTGGCCGGGGAGCCCGAAGACGGTGGTGGCGCCGAGCCCGCGCAGCGTTTCCACGACCAGGTCCCCGCCCGTGCGGCCCGGTGGCGGCGCGAGTGCGGCCGCCGTCTGGGCCTCGGTGGGACGGAGTACCAGGTCGTGGTCGTGCGTCACGGTGCTTAGTTGCCCTTCGCCCTCGCCGCAGAGATCTGACGGCTCATGATCGTGGTGAGCTCGTACGCGGTGTGCGAGGCCGCGACCGAGGTGATCTCCGCGTGATCGTACGCCGGGGCGACCTCGACGACGTCGGCGGAAACGAGGTTGCAGGAGGACAGGCCGCGGATGATCTCCAGCAGTTCGCGGGAGGTCATGCCGCCGGCCTCGGGGGTGCCGGTGCCGGGTGCGTGGGCCGGGTCGAGCACGTCGATGTCGATGGAGATGTAGAGCGGGCGGTCGCCGATGCGCTGGCGGAGCTGGTCGGCGACCTCGTCGGCGCCGCGGCGGTAGACGTCGGCCGAGGTGACGATGCCGAAGCCCATCTTGGCGTCGTCGTCCAGGTCCTGCTTGCCGTACAGCGGGCCGCGGGTGCCGACGTGGGACAGCGCCTCGGTGTCGAGGATGCCCTCCTCGACGGCGCGGCGGAACGGCGTGCCGTGGGTGTACTCGGCGCCGAAGTAGGTGTCCCAGGTGTCCAGGTGGGCGTCGAAGTGGAGCAGGGCGACCGGGCCGTGCTTCTTGGCGACCGAGCGGAGCAGGGGCAGGGCGATGGTGTGGTCGCCGCCGAGGGTCATCAGGCGGGAGCCGTTGCCGATCAGCTCGTCGGCGGCGGCCTCGATCGTCTCGACGGCCTCGTTGATGTTGAAGGGGTTCGCGGCGATGTCACCGGCGTCGGCGACCTGCGCGAGGGCGAAGGGCGAGGCGTCCTGGGCCGGGTTGTACGGGCGCAGCAGGCGGGAGGCTTCGCGGATGGCGTTGCCGCCGAAGCGGGCACCGGGGCGGTAGGAGACGCCGGAGTCGAAGGGCACGCCGACGACGGCGACGTCGGCGGAGCCGACCTCGTCGAGGCGGGGCAGCCGGGCGAAGGTCGCCGGGCCCGCGTAGCGCGGGATGCGGGAGGAGTCGACGGGGCCGCGCGGCTGCGTGCTCATGGGGGGTGCCCTTCTGGTGGTCCTGCGGGTGCGGTGCTTCGAGCGTAAGCGGGCACGGCCGGGGCGCGAAGTGTACGTTTCATCCACTGTCCGGCCCTGATGTGTACGGAGTATCCATGGAAGCCCCGCTCACCCCGCCGGTCCCGCTGGCCGCACTGACCGCCGACCGGGAGCTGGGGCTCCGGCTGCTCGCGGGGGCGGGAGGGGCCGACGTGTACGGGGTGCACGCCTCGGAGATGGCCGACCCGTCGCCGTACCTGCTGGGCGGGGAGCTGCTGCTGACGGCCGGGGCGGGGCTCGCGGATCCGGCGGAGTACGTGGAGCGGCTGGTCCGGGCGGGCGCGGGCGCGGTCGGCTTCGGCGTCACCCCGGTGCACGAGACGGTGCCGCCCGCTCTCGTGACGGCCTGCGGGCGCTACGGGCTGGCGCTGGTGGAGGTTCCGCCGGAGACCCCGTTCACGGCGGTCGGCCGGGCGGTCTGGCGGCTGATGGCCGAGGCCCGGACCCGGGAGCTGCGCCGGGTGACCGAGGCGCAGCAGTCCCTGGCGGCGGCGGCCGCCCGGCCCAACCCGGTCCCGGCGGTCCTGGCCCGCCTGGCCGCGGCCCTGGGCGGCTGGGCGGGCCTGCTGCCCCCGGGCCGGGCGGAGTCGGCGGCGGCCGAGGCGGAGGCCGGGGCGGAGGCCGGGGCGGAGGCCGGGGCGGAGCCTTCGCAGGAGGCCGCGGCGGCGCTCGGGGCGCTGGCCGGGCGGGTGGCCCCCGGCGGCGCGGCGACGGCCACCGACCTGCTGGACGGCACCCACCTGGCGGCGTACGCCGTGGGCGGCGGCCGGGCGCTCCTCCTCGCCACCCCGGCCCGGGCCCCCGGGGACCACACCATCGCCTCCGTCGCCGCCGTGCTGCTGACCCTGCTCACGGGGAGCCGTCCGGCGGGGGACGGGGCCGGCGCCCTGACCCGGCTGCTGCTCGACGGCGATCCGGCCGGGGCGCTGGCCCCCGGGCCCTGGTACGCCGTGCACGCCCGGGGCGGCGGGGATCCGCGGGCGCTGGCCGACGCGCTGGGCACCGTCCTGCTGGACCCGCGCGGGGACGGCGTACGCCTGCTGACCGACCGGGAGCCCGCCCCGCAGCCCGGCTGGCGGCTCGGGGTGAGCGCCCCGGCCGCGCCCGCCGGGCTGGGCACCGCCGGGGCGCAGGCGCGCCGGGCCCTGGAGCGCGCGGAGGCGGCCCGGACGCCGCTGGTGCGGCACAGCGAATCCGGGCTCGCGGGTCTGGTCGGCGAGGCGGAGGCGCGGGCGCACGCCGAGGCCCTGCTCGGCCCGCTCTCCCCCGCCCTGCGGGACACGCTGCGGGGCTGGCTCGCGCACCACGGCAGTTGGGACCGCACCGCCGCCGCCCTCGGCGTGCACCGCAACACGGTCCGCCAGCGCCTCGCCCGCGCCGCCGCCCTGCTGGACGCGGACCTGGACGACCCCGACACCCGGATGGAGCTGTGGTTCGCGCTGCGCCGGGAGCCCGGCCCGGGCGGGCACGGCTGACGCCGGTCCGCCGCCCCGGCGGACCCTACGATGTCCGGCATGCTCGACATGTCCGGCAGGACCGCACGGGCGTTCCGCCACCGCTCGGGCGGGCGGCTCGCGCCGGCCGCCCGGCTGGTGGTGTGCGCCGCCGTCCCCTGGTACCTGTGCCTGTGGTGGTTCGGTACGAGCACGGCTCCCGTGGCCGCCGCCCTGCCGGCCGTCCTGATCCTGCGCGACGACGTGTTCGCGGCGCCGCGGCTCGCCCTCCAGCGCCTGCTGGGCGTGATCGCCGGGGTGGTGCTGGGCGTGACCGTCCTGCACGGGATGCCGGCGGCCCCGGCGTCGTTCCTCGTCGTCCTGGTCTGCGGCTGTGCCGGGATGTACCTCCTGCACCACGGGGGCACCCCCAACCAGCAGGTACTGATCACCGCCGTGATGATCTACTCGACGCCCACGCCCGGGTACCCGCTGGCCCGCCTGGTGGAGAGCGCCGTCGGCATCGCCGTCGTGACGCTCCTCGGTCCGTTGCTGTGGCCCCCGAACCCGTACCGCGAGGCGGCGGTCGGCCTGGAGGCGTACCGCGCCGGGCTGCGGGCGCGGCTGGCGGGGATCGCGGCGGGGGCGGCGCGCGGGCGGCCGGCTCCGGCGCAGCCGGATCCGTTCGCGCTGTGGCACCGGCCGCACGAACTGCTCGTCACCCTGGAGCGCCGCACGGGCCGTACGGTGCTGCTGCCGCCGCGGCGGCCCCCGGCCGCCGACACCCTCGGGCCCCGCCTGCGGCTGGCCGCGCGCACCGCCCCGGCCCTGCTGCTGCTCGCGCGGGAGCTGGAGGTACGGGAGTCGGCGCCGCGGAGCCCCGCCGGCCCTCCCCCGCCCCTGCCGGACGCGGCGGTGCTCGCCCTTGCCCCGGTGGTGGAGGCGACCGCCCGGGCCCTGGACGCGGCGCTGGGCGGGGAGGACTGCGCGGCGGACCTGCGCGTGGCCCGGGACCTCGCCGCCGAGCACCGGGCCGCCCGCCCCGGCCGCCGCGACGACGTCCTGCGGGCGGGCCTGGACCTCACCCACGAGTCCCTGACCGACCACCTCGCACCCCCGGCCTGACTCCCCTCGCACCCCCGCCCCGACTCCCCGGGCGCCCGCGCGTCGGCCGTCCGGCGTAACCCCGGGGCCGTCCGGCCGTCGTTGCCGGGCCGGGGGCGCGGACGGGCGCGAGAGTGAGGGTCCGCGCAGTGGTGAGGAAGGACCCGGATGGAGCTGGCTGTTGCCTTCGACACGATGGCCCGGTGGCAGTTCGGCATCACCACCGTCTACCACTTCCTGTTCGTGCCCCTGACGATCTCCCTCGCGACGCTCGTCGCGATCCTGCAGACCGCCTGGGTGCGCACGGAGAAGGAGAAGTACCTCAGGGCGACGAAGTTCTGGGGCAACCTCTTCCTGATCAACGTCGCGATGGGCGTGGTCACGGGCATCGTCCAGGAGTTCCAGTTCGGCATGAACTGGTCCGACTACTCGCGCTTCGTCGGCGACGTCTTCGGGGCCCCGCTCGCCTTCGAGGCCCTGATCGCCTTCTTCTTCGAATCCACCTTCATCGGCCTGTGGATCTTCGGCTGGGACCGGCTCCCCCGGAAGGTCCACCTGGCCTGCATGTGGATGGTCGCGGCGGGCACCGCGCTGTCCGCGTACTTCATCCTCGCGGCGAACTCCTGGATGCAGCACCCCGTCGGCTACCGCCTGAACGAGCAGCGCGGTCGGGCGGAACTGACCGACTACTGGCACGTCCTGACCCAGAACACGACGCTGGTCGTCGTCTACCACACGCTCACGGCCGCCTTCCTGACCGGCGGCGCCTTCATGGCCGGCATCGCCGCCGTGCACCTGCGGCGCGGACGGCACGTGCCGGTGATGCGCGCCTCGATGCGCCTGGGCATGGTGACGATGCTGGTGGCCGGGGTGCTCGTCGCCTTCAGCGGGGACAGCCTCGGCAAGGTGATGGTCCAGCAGCAGCCGATGAAGATGGCCGCCGCCGAGGCCCTGTGGGACGGCCAGACCTCCGCGCCGTTCTCCGTCTTCGCCATCGGCGACGTCTCCGAGGGCCACAACAAGGTGGAGTGGTCGATCCCCGGACTGCTGTCCTTCCTGGCGGAGGGCAACTTCACCGCGTACGTGGCGGGCATCAACGACACGCAGACGGCCGAGGCGGCGAAGTACGGTCCCGGCGACTACCGGCCCGACATCCCCGTCGCCTTCTGGGGCTTCCGCTTCATGATGGGCTTCGGCATGACCTCCCTGGCCATCGGCGCGGCCGGGCTCTGGCTGACCCGCCGGAGGTTCTGGCTCCACCCGGATCTGCGGACGGGCGAGGACGAGGTCCCGCACCTGGCGCTGACCCGCCGCACGACCCTGGGCTCCCGGCTGACGACCTGGTACTGGCGGGCCGCCGTCTGGACGCTCGCCTTCCCGCTGATCGGCAATTCCTGGGGCTGGATCTTCACCGAGACCGGGCGCCAGCCCTGGCTGGTGTACGGGGTCCTGCGCACCGCGGACGGAGTGTCCCCCGGCGTCTCCCAGGGCGAGGTGCTCACCTCGATGATCGGCTTCACCCTGCTCTACGCCCTCCTCGCGGTGATCGAGGTCAAGCTCCTCGTGAAGTACGTCAAGGCCGGCCCGCCGGAACCCACCGACGCCGACCGCAACCCGCCCACGAAGGTCGGCGGGGACGACGGGGACTCCGGCCGGCCGATGGCCTTCGCGTACTGACGGCGGCGAGCGTGCCGCGCCTCACTCTGGACACGGGGAACAACCCGCCGGTAACTTAATCTGAGCAAGCGCTTAGGCGTTCGCGACGACACCGAGAAACCACGACGGCGCGCAGCCACTTCCGCGACAGCGGCGGCGGCCCGGCCGCGCAGAGGGAGGCCGGCCGTGCGCCGTACCGTTTTCGACGAGGACCACGAGGCGTTCCGCGAGACCATCCGCGCCTTCATCGAGGCCGAGGTCGTCCCCGTCTACGACGAGTGGTTCGCGGCGGGCCAGGCTCCGCGCGACTTCTACTACAAGCTCGGCGAGCTGGGCGTCTTCGGGATCAACGTCCCCGAGGAGTTCGGCGGCGCGGGCCTGGACACCCACAAGTTCGAGGCCGTCCTCTACGAGGAGACCTCCCGCGCCGGCGTGAACTTCGGCGGCTCCGGCGTCCACGTACTGCTCGCCCTGCCGTACATCAAGATGCTCGCCACCGACGAGCAGAAGAAGCGCTACCTGCCGAAGTTCGTCTCCGGCGAGGAGATGTGGGCCCTCGCGATGACCGAGCCGGGCACCGGCTCCGACGTCGCGGGCATGAAGACCACCGCCAAGCTCTCCGAGGACGGCACGCACTACGTCCTCAACGGCTCCAAGACCTTCATCACCGGTGGCGTCCACGCCGACCGCGTGATCGTCTGCGCCCGCACCTCGGCCCCGGGCGAGCAGGACCGCCGCTTCGGCATCTCCCTGTTCGCCGTGGACACCAAGTCCGAGGGCTACTCGATCGGCCGCAAGCTCGACAAGCTGGGCCTGCGCACCTCCGACACCGCCGAGCTGGCGTTCGTCGACGTGAAGGTGCCGGTCGAGGACCTGATGGGCGAGGAGAACAAGGGCTTCTACTACCTCGGCGCGAACCTGCCCTCCGAGCGCTGGGGCATCGCCTTCGGCGCGTACGCGCAGGCCAAGGCCGCCGTCCGGTTCGCCCAGCAGTACGTGACCGACCGCACGGTCTTCGGCAAGCCGGTCGCGCACTTCCAGAACACCAAGTTCGAGCTGGCCTCCTGCCAGGCCGAGGTGGACGCCGCCGAGGCCGTCGCCGACCGCGCCCTGGAGGCCCTGGACGCGGGCGAGCTGACCGCCGCCGAGGCCGCCTCCGCGAAGCTCTTCTGCACCGAGGTCGCGCACCGCGTCATCGACAAGTGCCTCCAGCTGCACGGCGGCTACGGCTACATGAACGAGTACCCGATCGCCCGGCTGTACGCCGACAACCGCGTGAACCGCATCTACGGCGGCACCAGCGAGGTCATGAAGTCCATCATCGCGAAGTCCATGGGCCTGTAAGTCCCTGCGGGGCACTTACCGACACCTCCATGAACGAGGCACTGACGACGCTCCTCGACCTGCTCGACCTGGAGCAGATCGAGGAGGACATCTTCCGCGGTACCAGCCGTTCGGCGCTGGTACCGCGGGTCTTCGGCGGCCAGGTCGCGGCCCAGGCGCTGGTCGCGGCCGGCCGGACCGTGCCCGGGGACCGTACGGCGCACTCGCTGCACTCGTACTTCCTGCGCGCCGGGGACCCCGGCGCGCCCATCGTCTACTCCGTGGACCGGATCCGCGACGGACGCTCCTTCACCACCCGCCGGGTCGTCGCCGTCCAGCACGGACAGCCGATCTTCCACCTCTCGGCGTCGTTCCAGACGTACGAGGAGGGCCTGGACCACCAGAGCGCCATGCCCGACGCGCCGGACCCCGAGACCCTGCCGACGGCCGCCGAGTCCCTGCCCGCGTACCGGGAGACCTTCCGGGACCCCGGCACGGTGGAACGGCTGATCGACGCGCGGGCCGCCGTGGACCTGCGCTACGCCACGACCCCGCCGTGGGGCAGCGTCGGCGAACCGGTCGAGCCGCGCTCCCAGGTGTGGTTCCGCACCGCGGGCAAGCTGGAGGGCGACGACCCGCTGCTGCACACCTGCCTGGCCACCTACGTCTCGGACATGACCCTGCTGGACTCGGTGCTGCTCGCGCACGGCCGGGGCGGCTGGGCCGTCGGCGACGTGGTCGGCGCCTCGCTGGACCACGCCATGTGGTTCCACCGGCCCTTCCGCGCCGACGAATGGCTCCTGTACGACCAGGAGTCCCCCTCGGCCGCCGCCGGCCGGGGCCTGGGCCAGGCCCGCATCTGGACCCAGGACGGCCGCCTCGCGGTCACGGTCATCCAGGAGGGCGTCGTCCGCGTCCCGCGCTAGGGCGTCTCTTCCGGCCCGGGACGGCGGGTGTCGCTGCCTGACCGGGCCCCGTACCGGGACGTACCGTCGCGGCATGTCCGGAGAATCCGAGAGCGTCGCCACCGTCGTCGTCGCCACCGTCACCAATCTGGGGATCGCGGCGGCCAAGGCGGTCGGCGGCGTGGTCAGCGGGTCCAGCGCGATGCTGTCGGAGGCCGCCCACTCGGTGGCCGACACGGTGACCGAGGTGCTGCTGCTGGCCGCGCTCAAGCGCAGCGCCCGGCCGGCCGACGAGGCGCATCCCCTGGGGTACGGGCCCGAGCGGTACATCTGGGCGCTGCTCGCCTCCGTCGCGACGTTCGTCGGGGGCGCGGTCTTCGCCGTGTACGACGGCATCCACACCCTGGTGCACGGGGAGGACCCGGGCGACCCGGCGCTCTCGTACGTCATCCTCGGCGTGGCGTTCCTGCTGGAGGGCTACTCGCTGCTCGTGGCCTGGCGGCAGGTGCGGGCCGAGGCGCTGCGGATGCGGGCGCCGCTGGGGCTGTACGTGAAGCACACCCCGGACACGGCGGTGAAGGCCGTCCTGCTGGAGAACGTCGCCGCGCTGATCGGCCTCGCGCTGGCCGCGGGCGGTCTGCTGGGGGCGCAGCTGACCGGCTCGGGGGTCTACGACGGGGTGGCGTCGCTGCTGATCGGGCTGCTGCTGGTGGCGGTGGCGTGGGAGCTCGGGCGCTCGAACGCCCAGTACCTGATCGGCCGGCCCCTGCCCGCCCGGGTGCGGGCGCAGGTCCGGGAGGAGCTGCTGTCGGTGCCGCACATCGAGGGGGTGCTGGAGCTGACCACCCTCGTCCAGGGCCCGGACGAGGTGCTGATCGCGGCCAAGATCGACTTCCACGACCTGGCGTCGGCCCGCCAGGTGGAAGGCGCCTGCGAGGACGCGGAGGCCCAGCTGCGCGAGCGCTTCCCGGCGATCCGCCGCGTCTACCTGGACCCCACCCCGGGCCCGCCCGCCCCCTGAGGGGCCGGGCCGGGCCCCGGCGGTCAGCCGGCCAGGCCGGCCGTGTCGAGCAGGTAGGCGACCATCGGGTCGTAGAAGCGGGGGTCGCGGACGTGGTCGTCCAGGGGAACCGCCACCTGGAGGGTGCCCTCCGCCTCGGCGAGGAAGAGCGCCGGGTCGTTGCAGTCCGCGTACCCGACGGCGTCGAGTCCGCGCTGGGCCGCGCAGCCCGCCCAGCCGTGGTCGGCGACGACCAGGTCCGGCTGCGGCCGGCCCTGCGCCGCGAGGCCGTCCAGGATCGCGGCCATCGGGGCCGGGGAGTGGGTGTGCCACAGGGTCGCCCCGCGCTCCTGGACCGCGATGTCGGCGAACTGCCACACCGAGCCCTCGTCGGCGGTGAGCCCGGCGGGGATCCGGACGATCTCGCAGCCCGCCGCGCGCAGGGCGTCGGCCGTGGCGCGGTGGACGTCCAGGAGGCCGCCCGGGTGCCCGGTGGCCAGCAGCACGCTCTGCCGGTCCGCGGCGGCCTTGCGCAGCCTGGCCGCCAGCCGGTCCAGGGCGGCGACGGTCAGCTCGGGGTCGATGGTGTCCTGGCCCTGGCGGTGCCCGGGGTCGTCCACGACCCCGCAGCGCTCCGCCATGACGGCGAGCACGTCCTGCTCGTCCGTCCAGCGCTCGCCGAGCTCCAGGCCCAGCCAGTAGTGGCGGTCGCCGTTGGCGAGGCGGCGGTAGTGGCTCAGGTTGTTCTCGCGCGGGGTGGCCACCTCCCCCGCGATCCGCGTACGGACCAGGTGTTCGACGAGTTCGGCGCGGCTGGGTACGGGCGTCTCTATCGGCATGCGGCCCATTCTGCCGCCGCCCGGCCGGAGCCGTGCGTTCCGTCCCCGGCCCCACAGGCGCGGCCTCACCCCGACAGCGCCCCGAAGGCGCCGTTGGCGAGCCGCCGCAGCAGGGCCTCGGTCGCGTCCCGGCCGAGTACGGCCAGGTGGGGGGTGGAGTTCAGCAGGCCGAAGACCGCGTGCACGCAGACCCGTACCTCGGTCTCGCCGACCGCGGGGTGCAGTTCCCGTACGACGGCCACCCACAGCTCCACGTACTGCCGCTGGAGCTGGCGCACGAGCTTGCGGTCGGCCTCGCGCAGCCGGTCCAGTTCGCGGTCGTGGAGGGTGATCAGCGCCCGGTCGTCGAGCGCGAAGTCGATGTGGCCCTCGACCAGCGAGGCCAGCACCTCGTGCGGGTCGCCGCCGCCCTCCTCGACCCGCCTGCGGCCGCCCGTCAGCAGCCGCTCGCTGATCCCGACCAGCAGCTCGGCGAGCATGGCGTCCTTGCCGGCGAAATGCCGGTACAGGCCGGGGCCGCTGATGCCGACCGCGGCCCCTATCTCGTCCACGCCCACCCCGTGGAAGCCGCGCTCCGCGAAGAGCCGAGCGGCCTGGCTGAGGATCTGCTCGCGACGGGTGGGGGCGGCGGCTCTGGTGCTCATGGGAATCCATTCTAGACAGGGCCGTTAGCGCTCGTTAACCTGAGCGCATACGCGTTAACGGTCATTAACAAAGCGTGCACCGAGCAAGGGAGCTCGACCGATGCAGCAGGCACCAGTGCTGACGAGCGCCGCGGACCCGGCGTCCGAGGCCTGGCGGACCAATGAGGCCGCCCACCGCGAGCTCGCCGAGGGCCTGCGCGCCCGGCTGGGCGCGGCCCGCCTCGGCGGCGGCGAGAAGGCCCGCGCCCGCCACACCGCGCGCGGGAAGCTGCTTCCCCGCGACCGCGTGGACACCCTCCTCGACCCGGGATCCCCCTTCCTGGAGCTGGCCCCGCTGGCCGCCGAGGGCATGTACGGGGGCGCGGCGCCGGCCGCCGGGGTGATCGCGGGCATCGGGCGGGTCAGCGGCCGCGAGTGCGTGATCGTCGCGAACGACGCCACCGTCAAGGGCGGCACGTACTACCCGATGACCGTCAAGAAGCACCTGCGGGCCCAGGAGGTGGCACTGGAGAACCGCCTCCCCTGCCTCTACCTGGTCGACTCGGGCGGCGCCTTCCTCCCCATGCAGGACGAGGTCTTCCCCGACCGGGAGCACTTCGGCCGCATCTTCTACAACCAGGCCCGCATGTCCGGCGCCGGCATCCCGCAGATCGCCGCCGTCCTCGGCTCCTGCACGGCGGGCGGCGCGTACGTCCCGGCCATGAGCGACGAGGCCGTCATCGTGCGCGGCCAGGGCACCATCTTCCTGGGCGGCCCGCCGCTGGTGAAGGCCGCCACCGGCGAGGTGGTCACGGCCGAGGAACTGGGCGGCGGCGAGGTCCACTCCCGTACCTCCGGGGTCACCGACCACCTCGCGGAGGACGACGCGCACGCGCTGCGGATCGTACGGAACATCGTGGCGACCCTGCCGGAGCGCGGGCCCCTGCCCTGGTCCGTCGAGGCGCCCGAGGAGCCCAAGGTGGACCCGGACGGGCTGTACGGCGCGGTCCCGGTCGACTCCCGGACCCCCTACGACGCCCGCGAGGTCATCGCCCGGATCGTGGACGGCTCCCGCTTCCAGGAGTTCAAGGCCGAGTTCGGCCAGACCCTGGTCACCGGCTTCGCCCGGATCCACGGCCACCCGGTCGGCATCATCGCCAACAACGGCATCCTCTTCTCCGAATCCGCGCAGAAGGGCGCCCACTTCATCGAGCTGTGCGACCAGCGCGGCATCCCGCTCCTCTTCCTCCAGAACATCTCCGGCTTCATGGTCGGCCGGGACTACGAGGCGGGCGGCATCGCCAAGCACGGCGCCAAGATGGTCACCGCCGTGGCCTGCACCCGGGTCCCCAAGCTCACGGTGGTCGTCGGCGGCAGCTACGGGGCGGGCAACTACTCCATGTGCGGGCGGGCGTACTCGCCGCGCTTCCTGTGGATGTGGCCCAACGCCAAGATCTCCGTCATGGGCGGCGAACAGGCCGCCTCGGTACTGGCCACCGTCAAGCGCGACCAGATCGAGGGCGCGGGCCAGGACTGGCCCGCCGAGGACGAGGAGGCCTTCAAGGCCCCGGTCCGCGCCCAGTACGAGGAGCAGGGCAACGCGTACTACGCCACCGCCCGGCTGTGGGACGACGGGGTCATCGACCCGATGGAGACCCGGCAGGTGCTGGGCCTGGCCCTGACGGCGTGCGCGAACGCCCCCCTGGACCAGAAGGATCGAGCACAGCCGGGCTTCGGCATCTTCCGTATGTGACGTGTGACGTGAGGACCTCTTCGATGTTCAGCACTGTTCTGGTCGCCAACCGGGGCGAGATCGCGGTCCGCGTCATCCGGACCCTGCGCGAGCTCGGCATCCGCTCGGTGGCCGTCTTCAGCGACGCCGACGCCGACGCCCGGCACGTGCGCGAGGCCGACACGGCCGTCCGGATCGGCCCCGAGGCGGCGGCCGAGAGCTACCTGTCGGTGGAGCGGCTCCTGGACGCCGCCCGCCGCACCGGCGCCGAGGCCGTCCACCCGGGCTACGGCTTCCTCGCGGAGAACGCCGTCTTCGCGCAGGCCTGCGCGGACGCCGGACTGGCCTTCATCGGGCCCCCCGCCGCGGCCATCTCCCTGATGGGCGACAAGATCCGGGCCAAGGAGACGGTCAAGGCGGCGGGCGTACCCGTGGTCCCCGGCTCCTCCGGCAGCGGCCTGACCGACGCCGAACTGGCGGCGGCCGCCGCGCAGATCGGTACGCCGGTGCTGCTCAAGCCCTCGGCGGGCGGCGGCGGCAAGGGCATGCGCCTGGTCCGGGACGCGGCCGTGCTCGCCGAGGAGATCGCGGCGGCCCGGCGCGAGGCGAAGTCCTCCTTCGGCGACGACACCCTGCTCGTGGAGCGGTGGGTGGACCGGCCCCGGCACATCGAGATCCAGGTGCTGGCGGACGCCCACGGCAACGTGGTGCACCTGGGCGAGCGCGAGTGCTCCCTCCAGCGGCGCCACCAGAAGGTGATCGAGGAGGCCCCCTCGGTCCTGCTCGACGAGAAGACCCGGGCCGCGATGGGCGCCGCGGCCGTGGAGGCGGCCCGTTCGTGCGGGTACGTCGGCGCGGGCACCGTGGAGTTCATCGTCCCGGGCGGGGACCCGTCCTCGTACTACTTCATGGAGATGAACACCCGCCTCCAGGTCGAGCACCCGGTGACCGAACTGATCACCGGCCTGGACCTGGTGGAGCAGCAGCTGCGGGTCGCGGCCGGGGCCCCGCTCGGATTCGGGCAGGACGACGTCCGGCTGACCGGGCACGCCGTCGAGGCCCGCGTCTGCGCCGAGGACCCGGCGCGCGGCTTCCTGCCGTCCGGCGGCACGGTGCTGGCCCTGTCCGAGCCCTCGGGCGGGGCGGTGCGCACCGACTCCGGGCTGACGGCGGGCGTCCCGGTGGGCTCCGCGTACGACCCGATGCTGTCCAAGGTCATCGCGTACGGACCGGACCGGGCGAGCGCGCTGCGGCTGCTGCGGGGCGCGCTGGCCGACACCGTGATCCTGGGCGTCCAGACCAACGCCGGCTTCCTGCGGCGGCTGCTGGCCCACCCGGACGTGGTGTCCGGGAACCTGGACACGGGCCTGGTCGAGCGCGACCTGCCGGCCCTGCTCCCGGAGGGCGTGCCGGGCGAGGTGTACGCGGCGGCCGCGCTGCTGGCCGCCGCGAGCGCGGCCGAGAGCGCGGCCCCCGTGCGCGCCCCCGGCGGCGCGGCCGCCTGGACCGACCCGTTCGGGGCCGCCGACGGCTGGCGGCTGGGCGGCACTCCCGCCTGGACGGTCCGCCACTTCCGCCTCCCCGGCCAGGACCCCGTCACGGTCCGCGCCCGCCCCCACGGCTCCGGTACGGAACTGCTCCTCGCGCCCGCCGAGGGCGCCGGGGACGCAGGGGACGGGGGCGACGGCGCCGGACGGCACCCGGTCCGGGCGCGGATCGTCGACCGGAGCGGGGACGTCGTCACCGTGGAACTCGACGGCGTCACCCACCGGTTCAGCCACGCCGCCTCCCCGGAGGGGGTCTGGCTCGGCCGCGACGGCGACAGCTGGCACGTGCAGGACCACGACCCGGTGGCCGCCGGGGGCTCGGCGGGCACGGGCGCCGACACGCTCGCCGCCCCGATGCCCGGCACCGTCACCGTCGTCAAGGTGGCCGTCGGGGACAGGGTCGTCGCGGGGCAGAGCCTGCTGGTCGTCGAGGCGATGAAGATGGAGCACGTCATCTCCGCCCCGCACGCCGGGACCGTCACCGAACTCGACGTCACCCCGGGCAGCACCGTCGCCATGGACCAGGTCCTGGCCGTGGTCACCGCCGAGGCCGGGGAGGAGGCCGCGTGAGCGCCCTGCCCATGACCGTCCCGGAGCCCGGGCTGCCGGCCCGGGTGCGGATCCACGAGGTCGGCGCCCGGGACGGGCTCCAGAACGAGAAGACGGCCGTGCCCACCGCGGTGAAGGCCGAGTTCGTGCACCGGCTCGCCGCCGCCGGGCTGACGACCATCGAGGCCACGAGCTTCGTGCACCCCACGTGGGTGCCGCAGCTGGCGGACGCCGAGGAGCTGTTCCCGCTGCTCGCCGACGTCGCCGCGGAGCTGCCCGTGCTCGTGCCCAACGAGCGGGGCCTCGACCGGGCGCTCGCCCTCGGGGCCACCCGCATCGCGGTGTTCGGATCGGCCACCGAGACCTTCGCCGCCCGCAACCTCAACCGGACCGTCGACGAGTCCCTCGCCATGTTCGAGCCCGTCGTGGCCCGCGCCAAGGAGGGCGGCGCGCACGTCCGCGGCTACCTCTCCATGTGCTTCGGCGACCCCTGGGAAGGGGCCGTCCCGGTCCCCCAGGTGGTCCGCGTCGCCAAGGCCCTGCTCGACCTCGGCTGTGACGAGCTGAGCCTCGGCGACACCATCGGCGTGGCCACCCCGGGCCACGTCCGGGCCCTGCTGTCCGCGCTGAACGCGCGGGGCGTGGCCACCGGCCGGATCGGCGTGCACTTCCACGACACCTACGGGCAGGCCCTGTCCAACACCCTCGCCGCGCTCCAGCACGGCGTGGGCACCGTCGACGCCTCCGCGGGCGGCCTCGGCGGCTGCCCGTACGCGAAGAGCGCCACCGGGAACCTCGCCACCGAGGACCTCGTGTGGATGCTCGACGGCCTCGGCATCGAGACCGGGGTCGATCTGGCCGCCCTCACCGCCACGAGCGTGTGGATGGCCGAGCGGCTGGGGCGCCCGAGCCCCTCCCGTACCGTCCGCGCCCTCTCCCACAAGGAGTAACGAAGACCATGGCCCTCGACCACCGGCTCACCCCCGAGCACGAGGAACTCCGCCGCACCGTCGAGGCGTTCGCCCACGACGTGGTGGCCCCCAAGATCGGCGACCTGTACGAGCGGCACGAGTTCCCGTACGAGATCGTCCGCGAGATGGGCCGCATGGGCCTGTTCGGGCTGCCCTTCCCCGAGGAGTACGGCGGCATGGGCGGGGACTACCTCGCCCTCGGCATCGCCCTGGAGGAGCTGGCCCGCGTCGACTCCTCCGTCGCCATCACCCTGGAGGCGGGCGTCTCGCTGGGCGCCATGCCGATCCACCTGTTCGGCTCCGAGGAGCAGAAGCGGGAGTGGCTGCCGAAGATGTGCTCCGGGGAGATCCTCGGCGCCTTCGGCCTGACCGAGCCCGGCGCGGGCAGCGACGCCGGCGGCACCCGGACCACGGCCGTCAAGGACGGCGACGAGTGGGTCATCAACGGCTCCAAGTGCTTCATCACCAACTCCGGCACGGACATCACCGGCCTGGTCACCGTCACCGCCGTCACCGGGCGCAAGGCCGACGGGCGTCCCGAGATCTCCTCGATCATCGTCCCGTCGGGCACCCCCGGCTTCACGGTGGCCGCCCCCTACTCCAAGGTCGGCTGGAACTCCTCCGACACCCGCGAGCTGTCCTTCTCGGACGTACGCGTCCCGCTGGCCAACCTGGTCGGCGCCGAGGGCCGCGGGTACGCGCAGTTCCTACGGATCCTGGACGAGGGCCGGATCGCGATCTCGGCGCTGGCCACGGGCCTCGCACAGGGCTGCGTCGACGAGTCGGTGAAGTACGCCAAGGAGCGGCACGCCTTCGGGCGGGCGATCGGCGACAACCAGGCCATCCAGTTCAAGCTCGCCGACATGGAGACGCGCGCGCACATGGCCCGGATCGGCTGGCGGGACGCGGCCTCGCGGCTGGTGGCCGGGGAGCCGTTCAAGAAGGAGGCGGCCATCGCGAAGCTCTACTCGTCGACCGTCGCCGTGGACAACGCCCGTGACGCCACGCAGATCCACGGCGGCTACGGCTTCATGAACGAGTACCCGGTGGCCCGCATGTGGCGGGACTCCAAGATCCTGGAGATCGGCGAGGGCACGAGCGAGGTGCAGCGCATGCTCATCGCGCGCGAGCTGGGCTTCGGCGGCTAGGCCGGGCCCCCCGCGGGGCGCGGGGGCGGAAGCGGAGGGGGCCCGGGCCATCGGGGCCCCTTGCCGCTTTCAGCCAAGGTTAGGCTAACCTTCCCTGGTAGGCCGTCCCCTCCCCCGGCGGCCGCCCCAGCACGTACGAAAGCGGACATACCCATGGCCAAGCCCCGAACCCCCTTCCTCTCGCGCCGCGGCATCATCGCGGCGGGCGGCGCCCTCGGCCTCGTCGCGGCGCTCAGCGCCTGCGGCGGTGGTGACAAGGACGCGGCGAAGGACGGCACCGGCGGCGCGGGCGCCGGCACGGCCGCCTCGGGTCCGTGGAGCTTCAAGGACGACCTCGGCAAGGACGTCACCACCAAGTCCACCCCGAAGAACATCGTCGCCTTCACCGGCACGGCCGCCGCCCTGTCCGACTACGGCATCCAGGTCAAGGGCGTCTTCGGCCCGACCAAGCTCGCCGACGGCAAGCCCGACCCGCAGGCCGGCACGATGGACATCTCCAAGGTGGAGATCCTCGGCAACGTCTACGACGAGTTCAACGTCGAGAAGTACGCGTCCCTGCGGCCCGATCTGCTGGTCACCAACACCTGGGACGGCTCGTACTGGTACGTCCCCGAGTCCTCCAAGGACAAGATCCTCAAGCTGGCCCCGGCCGCCGCCATCGGCGTCGGCAGCGACGCCTCCATGGACCGCTCCCTCGGCCGCACGGCCGACCTGGCCAAGTCCCTCGGCGCCGACCTGAACAGCCAGAAGGCCGCCGACGCGAAGGCCCGCTTCGAGGCCGCCGCCGCCAAGGTCCGCGAGGCCACCAAGGCCAACCCGGGCATCAAGGTGCTCGTCGGCTCCGGCGACCCGGACCACTTCTACGTCTCCACCCCGAAGACCTCGGCCGACCTGAAGTACTTCGAGTCCCTGGGCGTGGAGTTCGTCACCCCGGACAACCTCGACAAGGGCAGCGTCTTCTTCGAGAGCCTGAGCTGGGAGAACGCCGGCAAGTACCGGGCGGACGTCATCCTCCTCGACAACCGCACCGGCACCCTGCAGAACGAGCAGCTGACCAAGGAGAAGCCCACCTGGGCCGCGCTCCCCGCCGTCAAGGCCGGCCAGATCGCGCCGCGCGTGACGGAGCCGATCTACTCGTACGAGAAGTGCGCGCCGATCCTGGAAGACCTCGCGAAGACCATCCAGAACGCCAAGAAGACCGCCTGACCCCCGGCCGGGGATCCGCCCCTCACTCCCAGGGGACGTCCGGGGCGCGGTAGAAGGGGATGTGCTGGGCGGTGAGGCGCGGGGCCTGGGCGGCCAGGCGGGTGCGGTACGCCGGCCAGTCGAGGGAGGCCGCCGGGGACCAGCCGAGTTCCGCGAGGCCGAGGACGCGGGGGAAGGCCAGGAGCTCCCAGTCGGCGCGGGTCGCGACGGTCTCCGTCCACAGCGGGGCCTCGACCCCGAGGACGGCGGACTCCGGGAGGCCGGGGAGGTAGGAGCCCGGGTCCCAGGAGTAGGAGCGCTGGACCGGGACGTAGCCGGCCCAGGCCAGGCCCGGCTTCGTCGCCGGGTCGTACTTCATGTCCAGGTAGGCGCGGTCGGCCGGGGAGAGGATCACCGGGTGCCCGGCCTTGCCCGCCGCCACGACCGCGGCCTTCTCGGCGGCGGCCGTCCGGTCGTGGCCCCAGTACTGGAGGACCGCGCCCGGCGCCGGCCGGGCCGACGCGAGCTGGTGCCAGGCCACCACCGTCTTGCCGTGCCGGGCCACCACCTGCTGGGCCCGGTCCATGAAGGCCGCGTAGTCCGCCGCCGGGGTGGAGTGGGCCTCGTCGCCGCCGATGTGGAGGTAGCGGCCCGGCGTGAGCTCCGCGAGCTCGCCGAGGACCTGGTCGATGAACTCGTACGTGCGCTCCTTGCCGACGCAGAGCGAGCTGAAGCCGACCTTGATCCCGGTGTAGCGCTCCGGCGCCCTGCCGTCGCAGGCCAGTTCCCCGTAGGAGGCGAGGGCGGCGTTGACGTGCCCGGGCATGTCGATCTCCGGGACCACGTCCACGTACCGCTCGGCGGCGTAGGACACCAGGTCCCGGTACTCCTCCTTGGTCCAGTGGCCGCCGGGGCCGCCGCCCACCTCACTGCCGCCGCCGTACTCGGCGAGCCGGGGCCAGGAGTCGACCGCGAGCCGCCAGCCCTGGTCGTCGGTCAGGTGCACGTGCAGGGTGTTGATCTTGTACTGGGCCAGCTGGTCGACGTACCGCTTCACCTCCTCCACCGGGAAGAAGTGCCGGGCGACGTCGACCATCGCCCCCCGGTAGGCGAAGCGCGGGACGTCCGTGACCGTGCCGCCGGGCACGCTGCCCGGCCCGCGCACCGGCAGCAGCTGACGCAGCGTCTGCCCGGCGTGGAAGAGCCCGGCCGGGGTCCGCGCGGTCAGCGTCACCCCGGCCGGAGTGGTGGTCAGCCGGTAGCCCTCCGCGCCCAGTTCCCCGGCCCCGCGCTCCAGCCGCAGCCGGATCCCGCCCCCCTCCGCCCCCTCGACCACCGGCAGCGGCAGCCCGCTGGACCCCCGCAGCTGCTCCGCGAGGAGCTCGCCGACCCGCCGGACCCCTTCCGGCGCGGACCCGTCCGTACGGATCACCGTGCCGGCCCCGAAGACGTACGGGGCGCCTTCGGCCCGGGCGGAGGCCGGCCGGGGCAGGAGCCGTTCGTAGGGGGCGGGGGCGGCGGAACGCCCGGCGTGGGCTTTGGCGTCGACACCCTGGGCCGCGGTACAGGAGACGGCCGCCCCGAGGGCGAGGAGGGTGCCGAGCGTGCGTCGCAGGACTCTCATGCGCCCAGGTATAGGCCAGCCGGCCCCGTATTGCCGATGGGAGAATCACCGCATGGCGGAAATCATCCAGAAGGACGGCACCTGGACCTTCGACGGGGACACGGTGCGCGTCGTACCGGGCCGCGACAAGGGGGTGGGGCTGCTGCGGCAGCACCTCGGCGAGGTGGCGGTGCCGCTGCGCGCCCTCGCGGGCATCAGCCACGAGCCGGGACGCAAGGCGGGCCGGCTGCGCCTGCGGCTGCGCGACGGGGCGGACCCGCTGCTCCAGGTCACGGGCGGCCGGCTGCCGGAGTCCTCGGACCCCTACCGGCTGAGCGTGGAGGCGGACCGCACCGGGGTCGCGGAGTACTTCGTGGACGAGGTCCGGCGCGCGCTGCTGCTGGACCAGGTCGATCCCGGCCCCTCGGACGCGTACCTGCTGCCGGGCCCGGCCGTGCCGATCTCGGTCGGGGCGGGCGACGGCTCGGCGGCCTTCGACGGCGACCGGGTCCTGCTGGACTGGAACTGGACGACGGAGGAGGCGAAGCGTTCCGGCGGAGCGCGGGAGTTCCGCGTCGGGGACGTGCGGACGGTGGAGTGGGCGCCGTCGAGGGGGCTGGAGAACGGCTGGCTCCGGTTCACCCTCACGGGTGCCACCGCGGCCGCCGCGCCCAAGTACGACCCGCACACGGTGGAGCTGTTCGGCTTCAAGAAGGACCCCCTGATGGCGCTGGTCGCGGCGGCCGTGGCGGTCCGGATGCCGCATCCGGCGGCCTCCCGCGCCCACGAGCCCGCGCCGGCCCAAGCGGCCGCGCCCGCCGCACTGGCACTGGCGGACGCGGGCGCGGCCCTGGCGGGGGAGCCCGCCGACCAGGACACCCTGCTGCGCCGGCTGCGCGAGCTGGGCGAACTCCACCAGACGGGCGTCCTGACCGCCGAGGAGTTCAGTGCGGCGAAGGCCGCCATTTTGGGTCGTTTCTGACCGACCCAGGCCGGAATTCCCCATTCCCTGGTCCAGACCAGCGGGATCCTGCCCGATTTCGGGCAGGATCTTTGCGTTCCGGCTCATGGGACGTCAATATCTACAGGTGCTCGACCGCCGCCCGTCGCATGACGACCTCGTCGACCACCTGGTGCGCAGCACCGCGCTGCAGCGCGGGGAGGCCGCCCGGGTGGTGCTCGACGTGCTCGCGTACTTCGACGAGACGACCGAGGAGTTCGTCCGCCGCCGCCACCGCGAGCTGCAGTCCGGCGGCGCGGTGAACGCGGAGATCTTCGAACGGATCGCCGCCGAACTGCCGCACCGCGCCGTGGCGCCCCCGGAGCTCTCGCTCCGGCAGCTGCGCCGCATCGTCTACGGCTGAGACGGCCGGAGCGGCCGGGCACGACACCGAACTTCAGGAGGGGCAAAACCGTATGTGCGGAATCGTGGGTTACATCGGCAAGCGCGACGTGGCACCGCTACTGCTGGAGGGTCTCCAGCGGCTGGAGTACCGGGGCTACGACTCGGCGGGCATCGTCGTCAACAGCCCGAAGTCCGCGGCCCTGAAGGTCGTCAAGGCCAAGGGCCGGGTCCGCGAGCTGGAGTCCCGCGTCCCCAAGCGCTTCGCCGGCACCACGGGCATCGCGCACACCCGCTGGGCCACCCACGGCGCCCCGAGCGACATCAACTCGCACCCGCACCTCGACCCCGAGAACAGGGTCGCCGTCGTCCACAACGGGATCGTCGACAACGCCGACGAGCTGCGCGCCAAACTGACGGCGGACGGCGTCGTCTTCGTCTCCGAGACCGACACCGAGGTGATCACCCACCTGATCGCCCGCTCCCAGGCCGACTCCCTGGAGGAGAAGGTCCGCGAGGCGCTCAAGGTCATCGAGGGCACCTACGGCATCGCCGTCATGCACGCCGACTTCGCCGACCGCATCGTCGTCGCCCGCAACGGCTCCCCCGTCATCCTCGGCATCGGCGAGAAGGAGATGCTCGTCGCCTCGGACGTCGCCGCCCTCGTCGCCCACACCCGCCAGGTCGTCACCCTCAACGACGGCGAGATGGCCACCCTGAAGGCCGACGACTTCCGCACCTACACCACCAGCGGTACGACGACCACCGCCACGCCCGAGACCGTGGAGTGGGAGGCCGCCTCCTACGACATGGGCGGCCACGACACGTACATGCACAAGGAGATCTCCGAGCAGCCCGACGCGGTCGACCGCGTGCTGCGCGGCCGGATCGACGACCGCTTCAACACGGTGCACCTGGGCGGCCTGAACCTGGACCCGCGCGAGGCGCGCGGCATCCGCCGGGTCAAGATCCTGGGCTGCGGCACCTCGTACCACGCGGGCCTCATCGGCGCGGGCCTGATCGAGGGCATGGCCCGGATCCCGGCCGACGCCGAGCCGGCCTCCGAGTTCCGCTACCGCAACCCGGTCGTGGACCCCGACACGCTCTACATCGCCGTCTCCCAGTCCGGTGAGACCTACGACGTGCTCGCGGCCGTCCAGGAGCTCAAGCGCAAGGGCGCCCGCGTCCTCGGCGTGGTCAACGTGGTCGGCTCCGCCATCGCCCGCGAGGCCGACGGCGGCGTGTACGTGCACGCCGGCCCGGAGGTCTGCGTCGTCTCCACCAAGTGCTTCACCAACACGGTGGTGGCCTTCGCGCTGCTCGCCGTGCACCTCGGCCGGATCCGGGACCTGTCGGTCACCGACGGCAAGCGGATCATCGAGGGCCTGCGCAAGCTGCCCGCGCAGATCCAGGAGATCCTCGACGGCGAGGACGAGATCAAGCGGCTCGCGGCCGAGTACGCCGAGGCCAAGTCGATGATGTTCATCGGCCGGGTGCGCGGCTACCCGGTGGCGCTGGAGGCCTCCCTGAAGCTCAAGGAGATCTCCTACATCCACGCCGAGGCCTACCCGGCCTCCGAGCTCAAGCACGGCCCGCTCGCGCTCATCGAGCCGGCGATGCCGACGGTCGCGATCGTCCCCGACGACGACCTGCTGGAGAAGAACCGCGCGGCGCTGGAGGAGATCAAGGCACGCAGCGGCCGGATCCTCGCGGTCGCCCACCGGGAGCAGGAGAAGGCCGACCACACCCTCCTCGTGCCCAAGAACGAGGACGAGCTGGACCCGATCCTGATGGGCATCCCGCTCCAGCTGCTGGCGTACCACACCGCCCTGGCGCTGGGCCGGGACATCGACAAGCCGCGCAACCTGGCGAAGTCCGTCACCGTCGAGTAGTCGAGCAGCCGACGGCGCGGGCCGGACCACCGTCACGGCACGCACGCGGCGGCCCCCGGGGAAGTCTCCCCGGGGGCCGCCGTTTTCCCGTACGCCGCTGCGTCCGCTCCCGTACGCCGCTGCGCACGTCCCGCGGCCGCGCCCTCAGCCCGCGGCGACCGCGCCGCGGCCGGAGGCCTTGCCCATGGCCATCGGCCAGTGCGCCAGCGCCGCGGTGGCCCCGTACCAGGCCAGCAGCCCGCAGACCGCGGCGACCCAGCCGGCGGCCTTGGTGAGCCCGCCGCTGTCGGCGAAGACGCCTATCGCGAGGAGCACCAGGGAGAGGGTGAGGAGGCCGTACACGCCCTGTCCGAACAGTCCGCTCGCCGCGCTCACCGCGAGGGTCAGCGCGAGCAGGGCGAACAGGACGAGGAACAGCCCGGCGGCGTGCGCCGAGACCTTTCCGTCGGCGCCGTTGGCCCAGGTGAACCAGAAGGCGCCGAGGCCCGCGAACGCCGTGCCGTTGAAGCCGTTGCCGCCGCGGAACTCCAGGAGTCCGAGGACGAACAGGGCGAGACCGCCGACGAACATCGCGAGCGACACGGAGTCGGCCGCGGTCACACCGCTGACGATGCCCGTGTGGCCGATACCGAATGCGAGAAGGGTGAGACCCAGGGCGATGTTCCCCAGGGTCGAAGTCGAGGCCGTGCTTCCCGCAGAGACACCATTGTCCACGGCGGGCTCCCTTCGATCTGCAGTTGTTTGCTGCGTCCCAGCAGCATTTATCTACCCTTTACAAGGGGGTTCACAACCGCACGACCGACGTACAGCGGGTTACGGAATGACAACAACGGGTCGCTGGGCGCGCTTGGCCAGCCGGCCCGCCACCGAACCGAAGATCCGGCCCACGAGCCCCTGCGTGGAACCGACCACGATGGCGTCCGCCGAATACTCCCGGCCGACCTCCTCCAGCTCGTGGCAGATGTCCCCGCCCCGCTCGACCAGGATCCACGGCACCTCGGCCAGGTAGTCGGCGCAGGCCAGTTCCAGGCCCAGCACTTCGGTGCGGTGGTCCGGCACGTCCACGAAGACCGGGGGTTCGCACCCGGCCCACACCGTCGTGGGCAGCCGGTTCGCCACGTGCACGATGATCAGACCGGAGCCCGAGCGCCGGGCCATGCCGATCGCGTACGCGAGGGCTCTCTCACTGGAAGTGGAGCCGTCGAAGCCCACCACCACACCGTGCCGGAAGGCCGGGTCGCAGGGAAGACGTGTCTGTTCCACCGCGCGCAGGTCGCTCGATACGGAATCGGCGAGGGGTTTGCGCTTGCGGTCCGCGGGTTCGGAAAATTCGTGACCGGCCATGGGTGTCTCGGCGAAGGGTCCTCGGAGGAGGCGACAGGGGCATTTCGGCGACGCAGGTTTGACGACGCAGTGTGACGGAGCTCTGTCCGGGAAGCATCTTCCCAAGCCCTTACCCCCCAGGGTACGGCGACACTCCTGTCCTGCACAGGGCATGCCGCCCTTGGAGAGCGTCCCAGGGAGCATGCCGGAGCGCGGACGCCTTGGCAATGGCCGCTGTCCCCTACAGCCAGTGACGAACGGCCCGCGTGCCACCCGTGCGCGCAGTGACCGAGCCGCGCACCGGGGCGTTGGACAGGCGTCCGACCGTCCAGGAAGAGCCCGCAGGGAGTACGCCGTGCCCGGCCATCCGGTTCACCCCGTCCAGCCCGTCCAGCCCGCTCAGCCGACGCGGCCCGCCGCGCCGGCCCCCTCTCACGCGTCGCACGCGCCCTCCGTACTTCACCCGTCCGTGCCACCCGCCGGACGGCCCCATGACGACCCGGCGGGTGACGTGGTCCGCTGGGCCGCCTTCAGCTGCCTGCTCGTCCCGGTGGTCCTGGTCGTCTACGGGACCTCCTACGGCGGGGCCGCCGTCGCGACCCTGGGGCTGGCCGCCGTGACCGCCGCCTGCCGGGTGCTGCTGAGGCACTCGGAGCGGACGGAACGGGCCGCCGCGCGCGTGCTCGCGGAGGATCCGCTTCCGTCCGGACACCGTGGCCGGCACTCGCGCAGCGGGGCCGGTTCGCACCGCGGTTGCCACGGTTCCGGCGGCATGTCCCCTCACGACTGACCGGTTCGCACGTACACACCCGGTTGTTTTCAGCCAACTTCCCGACCCGGTGCCCCCCTTGCCGGAATGTCCCCCCAACCCCCCTACCACCAGCGACGACACGGGCCAGGGGGCCCTACTACCCTACGGGTACTGGCCATGGCCGGACAGGAAGCTTCCCACCCGGCTAGCGGAGTGGAACGCTTCCTGATCGAATGCTTTTCGCCAAGTTGCCAAGTCGACATAGCGCTGCGTGCTGAACTTGTCACGCCGACACCACGGGACGCAGTAGATTCGATCATGTATTTACGGCGGGGGATCCACGTGCAAGGCCGAGGGGAAACGTGCAGGTGCGACCAGACCAAGGAGTCGCGACACCCAAGGGGGGCTTAGCGCCATGAGCCAGGATTCCACCGCCGCTGTCGTCGCAGACGCGGGCCGGAAGCTCGCGGGGCGTCGCCGCAGGGAGATCGTCGCGGTGCTGCTGTTCAGCGGCGGACCGATCTTCGAGAGTTCCATTCCACTTTCCGTGTTCGGCATCGACCGGCAGGACGCGGGAGTGCCACGCTACCGATTGCTCGTGTGCGCCGGGGAGGACGGTCCGCTGCGGACCACCGGCGGACTCGAACTGACCGCGCCGTACGGGCTGGAGGCGATCGCCCGGGCAGGCACGGTCGTCGTTCCCGCCTGGCGCTCCATCACTTCGCCGCCGCCGCCCGAGGCCCTGGACGCACTGCGTCTGGCGCACGAGGAGGGGGCCCGGATCGTCGGCCTGTGCACGGGAGCCTTCGTGCTCGCCGCCGCCGGGCTGCTGGACGGCCGGCCCGCGACGACGCACTGGATGTACGCGCCGACGCTCGCCAAGCGCTACCCGTCCGTCCACGTCGACCCGCGCGAGCTGTTCGTCGACGACGGCGACGTGCTGACGTCCGCGGGCACCGCGGCCGGAATCGACCTGTGCCTGCACATCGTGCGCACGGACCACGGCAGCGAGGCGGCCGGGGCCCTGGCCCGCAGGCTCGTCGTGCCGCCGCGCCGCACCGGGGGCCAGGAGCGCTACCTCGACCGGTCGCTGCCCGAGGAGATCGGCGCCGACCCGCTCGCCGAGGTCGTCGCCTGGGCACTGGAACACCTCCACGAGCAGTTCGACGTGGAAACGCTGGCCGCCCGCGCCTACATGAGCCGGCGCACCTTCGACCGGCGGTTCCGCTCGCTCACCGGCAGCGCGCCGCTCCAGTGGCTGATCACCCAGCGGGTGCTCCAGGCACAGCGGCTGCTGGAGACCTCCGACTACTCGGTCGACGAGGTCGCCGGACGCTGCGGGTTCCGCTCGCCGGTCGCCCTGCGCGGCCACTTCCGGCGGCAGCTGGGGTCCTCCCCGGCCGCCTACCGCTCCGCCTACCGGGCGCGCCGGCCGCAGACCGACGTGTCCCAGGTGAACGAGATGCCGGGAGGCCCGCTCCCACACCAGCGGACGCCGCAGCCCCAGCGCGCGGCGGCGGCCCTGGCCGCCTCCGGTTCCAGCGTGACGGAGCTGTACTCCCCGGGCCGGGTGCTGCGCGAGCACGCGTAACCGCCCCCGGGCGCCGTTCGTCGAAGGTCCCCCGCAGTGGTCGAGCACCACGGCGGGGGACCTTCGGCATAAGGTGGGGCGCATGAACGATCGCATGGTGTGGATCGACTGCGAGATGACCGGGCTCTCGTTGACGGACGACGCACTTATCGAGGTGGCCGCACTGGTCACCGACTCGGAGCTCAACGTGCTCGGCGAAGGCGTGGACATCGTGATCCGCCCGCCGGACGCGGCCCTGGAGACCATGCCGGACGTGGTGCGCGAGATGCACACCTCCTCCGGCCTGCTCGACGAGCTGGCCGGCGGAACGACGCTGGCCGACGCCGAGGCCCAGGTCCTGGCGTACGTGCGGGAACACGTCAAGGAGCCCCGCAAGGCGCCGCTGTGCGGCAACTCGGTCGGCACCGACCGCGGGTTCCTGCTGCGGGACATGGCCGCGCTGGAGGGCTACCTGCACTACCGGATCGTGGACGTGTCCTCGGTCAAGGAGCTGGCGCGCCGCTGGTACCCCCGGGCGTACTTCAACAGCCCGCCGAAGAACGGCAACCACCGGGCGCTGGCGGACATCAAGGAGTCCATCGCCGAGCTGCGCTACTACCGCGAGGCGGTCTTCGTACCGCAGCCGGGGCCCGACTCGGACACCGCCCGGACGATCGCCGCCAAGCACGTCGTGGCGGGCGACTAGCACCTTCCGGAGACGGGCGCGGGAAAAGGGTGGAGCGAACACCCTCCCGGACCCTGTACGCTTTTCTTCGGCCGGTCGTTCTGCGACCGGACATGGTGGGTGTAGCTCAGTTGGTAGAGCACCTGGTTGTGGTCCAGGTGGCCGCGGGTTCAAGTCCCGTCACTCACCCTGCGAAATGGCCCCGGTACGCGAAAGCGCACCGGGGCCATTCGCATTCCCACACCCCTGCCCCTGCCCCTGCCGCGGCGCTACGAGGACGCGCGGACCACGAGCTGCGCCGGCAGGACCACCGAACCCTTCCCCTCCCCCGCACCCTCCCCCTCCCTCTGCGCCGGCTTTCCGGCGATCCGCCGGAGCAGCAGCCGCGCCATGGCCCGGCCCATCTCCTCGACAGGCTGCCGCACGCTGGTCAGCGGCGGATCCAGGTGGCGGGCCAGCGCCGAGTCGCCGAAGCCGACCAGCGCCACGTCCTGCGGTATCCGGCGCCCGGCCGCGCGCAGCCCCCGCAGGGCCCCGGCCGCCAGCACGTCCGAGGCGGCGAAGACAGCGTCCAGCGCCGGGCGGCGCTCCAGCAGCCCGGCCACGGCCCGCCGGCCCGCCTCCTCGGAGAGGTCCCCGACCGCGATCAGCGACTCGTCCACGGGCCGCCCGGCGGCGGCGAGCGCCTCCCGGTACCCCTCCAGCCGGCACTGGGCCCCGTACAGGTCGAGGGGGCCCGTGATGACGGCTATCGCCCGGCGCCCCCGCTTCAGGAGGTGGCGTACGGCCTCCGCCGCACCCGCCCGGTCGTCGCAGTCCACGCTCGGCAGCTCCTCGGTGGCCGAGCGGCGCCCGCCGATCACCGCCGGGATGCCCAGCCTGACCGGCAGTTCCGGCAGCGGATCCCCGGCACGCACCGCCAGCAGCAGCACCCCGTCGACCCGGTGTCCGGCCAGGTACCCCTCCAGGCGGCGGCGCTCCCGCTCACTGCCGGCCAGGGCGAGCACCAGCTGGACGTCGACATCGGCCAGGGCCGCGCCGATCCCGCGCACCACCTCGGCGAAGGAAGTCCCGGGAAAGAGGAGCGCCTCGGGGTCGGGAACGATCAGGGCGACGGCGTCGGTGCGGTTGGCGGCCAGCGCCCGGGCGGCCCGGTTGGGCACGTACCCCAGCTCGGCGACGGCGGCCTCGACGGCGGCCCGGGTGCGCGCGCTCACCCCGGGCGAGCCGTTGACCACGCGGGAGGCGGTGCCCCGGCCCACTCCGGCCCTCAGGGCGACCTCCTCCAACGTCGGCCGACCCCCGCCGCGCCCGTGACCGTTCATGGCTGCCTCCCGGCTGCCGAATCTACTCCCCGCAAGGGGCCGGGGCGCCTCGCGGAAGGCAGCCTTTACCGTCAGCCCCCGAAGGCCCCGGCGTGGTCCCGGATCCAGGTCTCGAAGGAGCGGGCGGGGTGCCCGGTGAGCCGCTCGACGGCATCGGTGACCGGGACGGGCACGCCGTCACCGGCGGCCCAGAAGTCGAGGAGGGCGTCGGCGTACGGGCCGGGTATGTAGTCCGCCACCTCGGCCTTCCACTCCTCGGCAGTGACGGCGGCGAAGGGCACGGGCCGGCCGAGGACGCGGCCGATTATCTCCAGCTGTGTCGCGAAGGTCAGCGACTGCGGGCCGGTCAGGGTGTGCGCGCCCCCGGCGGGGGCCGGGTCGGTGAGCACGGCGAGGGCGGCCTCGGCGATGTCGGCCTCGTGAACCGGGTCGCAGTGGGAGTCCGGGTGGGGCAGGTGGACGGGGCGGCCGGACTTCAGCGCCCAGGACCAGCCCAGGGCGTTGCTCGCGAAGGAGCCGGGCCTCAGCAGGGTGGTGCGCAGCGGGGAGGCCAGGAGGGCCTGCTCCACCGCGAGGTGTCCGGCGGAGAGCGGGCTCCCGGCCGGCTCCGGGCCGAGCACCGACGAGGAGGACAGCAGCACCACATGCTCCACGCCCGCGGTGACGGCCTCCTGCACGAAGGCTTCGGCGGCGGAGGCCTCGGCGTAGAGGAAGACGGAGCGGACTCCGGCCAGCGCGGTACGGAAGGTGGCGGGATCGGAGAGGTCGCAGTGGACCGCCCCGGGAGTGCCCCGCTCACGGGATCCGAGGCGGAATGGGGTGCCGCGGGCGGTGAGGAGGCCGGTGAGGGTGCGGGCGACGGCGCCGCGGGCGCCGGTGACGAGGATCGACATCGTGGTGCTCCTGCTCTGATTCGCGGCTCTGATTCGCGGCTCTGTTTCGCGGCTCGGTGTCCGCGGGCGGGCCGGTAGGCTCAGTGCGTTACGTGGTGCAGATTCTGCGTCTCGAAGATTCTGCGTTACACAGATAAATTTCAGGCATGGAGAAGCCGATGTCAACCGATTCCCCTCGTCCGGGTGAGTGGAGCCGTGCCGAGCTGCTCGCGCGCATCGTCACCGAGAGCCAGCGGCACTACGCCGACTACTCGCTGTTCACCCAGGCCATGGCCGACCACGTGGGCCTGCACCCCACCGACATGCAGTGCGTGTCCCTCCTCGACATGGAGCCCGGGCCCGTGTCGACGGGGGACATCGCCCGTCTCACCGGGCTCACCTCCGGCTCCGCCACCCGGCTCGTCGACCGGCTGGTGAAGGCGGGCGTCGTCGAGCGCCGGGCCGACCCGGACGACCGGCGCCGCTCGCTCGTCGTCCTCGCGCCCGCCGCCCGCGAGCGGATCGGCGCCGCCTGGGACGTGCCCGGCCGGGCCTTCGGCGCCGTCCTCGACGGCTACTCCGACGCCGAACTGGCCGTCATCGGCGACTACCTCCACCGCGCCGCCGAGGTCGGGCGGGCCCAGGCCCGGCGGCTGCACGCCGAGGGCCGCCCCTGACCCGCCCCCGGGGCAGGGCCGGGCCGGGCCCCGGGCAGGGCTTCCCCGGCCGCCGTCCGGCGGCTACCGTCCTGGCCGACGGGCAACGACGCGCGCCGGAGACACGGGAGGGTCGGCGGGCGGCTGGAGGCTGCCCGCATGTCCGCCACACCGACCGACCCGCCCGCGTCGTCCGCCCCGCCCGCACCCACCACCGCGCCCGCCGCTCCCCCGCCCGGCTTCCGTGCGGTGTTCGCCCTGGGCGGCCGCGCGCTGCCCGTCCACGCGTTCCTCGCCCGGCTGCCCGCCGCGCTCTGCCCCATCGGCACGCTCCTGCTCGTCACCGAGCGCGACGGCATTGGCGAGGCCGGTCTCGTCGCGGCGGCGCTCTGGCTGGGCCAGGCCCTCGGCGGCCCGGTGATCGGACGGCTCGCCGACCGGCTCGGCCACCGGCCGGTGCTGCTGTTCGCCTGCGCCGCGAACGCCCTCGCGCTGGCCGCCCTGGTCGCGGCCGTGCTCGGCGGGCTGCCGCCCGCCGCCCGGATGGGCCTCGCCCTCGCGGCCGGGCTGACCGTCCCCCAGATCGGGCCGCTGGCGCGGGCCCGCTGGGCGCGGCTGGCCGAGGGGGACAAGGCCCTGCTGGGGGCCGCGCTGTCCTTCGACACCGCCCTGGACGAAGCCGGGTTCATGGTGGGGCCCGCGCTGGCCGGCCTGCTCGCGGTGACGGTGCACCCCGCCTCGGCGCTGGTCCTGGCGGCACTCCTGATCCTGGTGTCGGGGACCCTGTTCGCCCTGCACCCCAGCGCGCCCGGGCCGTTCCCAGCAACGGGCCCGCGGGCCGACGTACGGCTGTGGTCGCGGGGGTCGGCCGTGCTGTTCGCGATGGCCGTGCTCCAGGGGGCCGCGTGGGGCGGGGCCAATACCGGGGTCAACGCCCTGGCCGAGTCGCTGGGCGAACCGGGGGCGGCCGGGGCGGTGTGGGCCGCCATGGCCGTGACCAGCTCGCTCGCCGGCTTCGCGACGGTGGCCCGGCCCGGCACGGCCCGTCCGGACGCGCGGCTGCGGTGGACGATCGCGATCCAGGCGGCGCTGACCCTGCCGCTGCTGGCCGTCTCGGGGCTGTGGGGTGCGGCGTGCGCGGTCGCCGCGATCGGGCTGGCCGTGGCCCCGCACCTGATCGCGCTGTTCGCGCTGGTGGAGCGGACCGGCCCGGCGCGGCGGATGGGCGAGGCCATGAGCGTGACGGGCAGCGGGCTGATCGCCGGACAGGCGCTCGCCGCCGCGGCGGCCGGGCCGCTGGCCGCCGCCCACGGGTACCGGGCGGCGTTCGCCGTGGCGTGCGCGGCGGCCACCGCTTCGGCGGTGGTGGCCCTGGCCGGTGCGGGCCGGCTGCGTCCGTCCGGTCCCGGGCGCTGAACCGGACGGGGCGCGGGGGCGGGCTGCTCAGGCCCCCTGGATGTGGAAGTTGAAGTCCGCGTGGCCCAGGGACCCCATCAGGCGCAGCCAGACCGGCAGCAGCATCTCGGTGCCGCGGGCCGTCTCGATGCCGCCGAGGTCGAGGATGGCGCGGTCCGGCCAGCCGAAGGAGGCGAGGAGGCCGTGTACGGCCTTCTTCGCGTCGGCGTCCTCGCCGGAGAGGAAGACGTGGTGCTCCCCGGGCACCCGGGCCGGATCGACCATGATCGAACAGTGCATGGTGTTCAGCGTCTTGACCACCCTCAGCTGCGGGAACGTCCGCTGGATCAGCTCGCCCAGGCTGTCGGTGTCCACGGGGTCCAGGCTCGGCGGGAAGCCCCGGGAGAAGTCCAGCGGGTTCGCGATGTCGATCAGGATCTTGCCGTCCAGGTGCGCGGCGTCGGCCTCGGTGAGCGCGGCGATGCTGACGCGTCCCCCGGTGGCGTTGACGAGGACCTCGCCCTCGCGGGCCGCGTCGGGGAAGGCGGCGAGGCCGACCGCCGGGTGGGCGGTCCGCCAGGCGGCGTAGTCCTCGCGGGCGAGGGTGGCGTCGGGGTCGCGGGTGCCGATGACCACGTCGTGGCCGAGGGAGTCGAGACGGGCGGCGACGGTGCGGCCGACGACGCCGGTGCCGAGGATGGCGTAACGCATGCGGAGTCCGATCGGAGATGGGTTCGGCACGTGCGGAAACGGGCCCCCGCCCCAACTCGCCCGGGGCACCCGGTATTCCACGCGCGCCGAGCCGGGCACCGGGGTGCGGGATCGCGGTCGGGCCGCCGCCGGTGAGCCCGTCGGCGGCCCGCCGGTCAGACGGTCGGCCCGGCCCGGCGGCCCGGCGGTCGGCCCGGTCCGGCAGCCCGGCGGTCGGCCCGGCCCGGCAGCCCGGCGGTCGGCCCGGCCCGGCAGCCCGGCGGTCGGCCCGGCCCGGCAGCCCGGCGGTCGGCCCAGTCGGCCGACCTGCCGGGCTGGTGGCCTGCTGGGCTGACGGGTCGGCCGGTACGGCAGGCAGCCGGTACCGCGCTCGGCCGGCACCGCAGACGGCCAGTACGGCAGGCGGCCGGTACGGCGGTCGGCCGGCACGGCAGGCAGCCGGGACGGCAGACGGCCGGTACGGCAGACGGCCGGTACGGCAGACGGCCGGTACGGCAGACGGCCGGTACGGCAGACGGCCGGGACGGCGGTCGGGGAGGGGGGCCGCGGTCAGGGGGAGCGGCGTTTGCGGCGGCCGTGGCGGACGGACGGGCCGCGGCCGGCGGCGCGGGCCCGGTCGTCGAGGGCGATCCACACCCGGACCTCGGTGCCGCCGAGTACGGAGCGCCCCAGCCGGACGTCGCCGCCGGTGGATTCCGCGACCCGGCGCACGATGTCGAGGCCGAGGCCCGTGGAGCCGTCCCGGCCGCCGTCGTTGCCGCGCCGCAGGGCGGCGTCCGGGTCGGTGATGCCGGGGCCCGCGTCGGAGACGAGGACGATGACGGCGTCGCCCGCGTCGTGCACGTCCACCGCGAAGGGCGTGGCCTCGGGGGTGTGCCGGAAGACGTTGCCGAGCATGGCGTCGAGGGCGGCCGCGAGCTCGGGGCGCGGTACGGGGACCCGTACGGGGCGGGCCACTCCCGCGAGCCGGACCTCGCGGCCCTCGTCCTCGGCGAGCGCCGACCAGAAGGCCATCCGGTCGCGGATCACCTCGGAGGCGTCGCAGCCGGCGCCCGCGAACCCCTGGGTCGCGGGGCGCTGTTCGCGGGCGGTACGGATGATCGTGTCGACCTCCCGTTCCAGCTGCTCCACCGCCGCCCGGGTGTGTTCGGCGGCCGGGCCGTCGCCGAGCGAGGCGGCGTTGAGCCGCAGCACGGTCAGCGGGGTGCGCAGCCGGTGCGAGAGGTCGGCGGCGAGCTCGCGTTCGTTGGCGAGGAGTTCCACGACCTGGTCGGCCATGGCGTTGAACGCGGCGGCCGCCGAGCGGAGTTCCTTCGGGCCGGCCTCGGGGACGCGGGCCCCGAGCCGGCCCTCCCCGAGCTGGTGGGCGGCGTCCGCGAGCCGTTCGGCGGGCCGCACCAGGCGGGCGCCGAGCCGGTCGGCGACCGCGACGGAGCCGATGACGAGTGCGAGGCCGACACCGGCGAGGACCAGCCAGGCGGTGGTGACGCCGTTGCTGACCTCGCTCTCCGGGACCAGGATCTCGATGACGGCGATGTCCCCGGAGCCCAGGGCGGTCGGCTGGAGCAGCGCCGAGCCCCCGTCGGCGACCCGGGCGGTCGTGGCCCGGCCGAGCCTGCGGGTCTCGGTGACGGCGCGGGCGCCCGCCCAGCCGTCGCCGATGTCCACGGGCGCGGCGCCGCCGACGGCGGGGACGTGGACGGCCATCCGGCGGGCGGCGCCCATCTGCGTGGACTCGACGGCCTTGCGCAGCTGGACGGGGTCGGTGGTGATGGACAGGGTCGGGCCCATGGTGGCGGCCTGCCGTTCGGCGTTGGAGAAGGCCCGGTCGCTGGCCATCTCCCGGACCACCAGTCCCAGGGGTACGGCGAAGGCCAGGACGACCATGGTGGTGACGGCGAGGCACACCTTGACCAGGGCCCACCTCACAGCGGCGGCTCCAGCTTGACCCCGACCCCCCGCAGCGTGTGCAGGTAGCGGGGGCTGGCGGCGGTCTCGCCGAGCTTGCGGCGCAGCCAGGACAGGTGGACGTCGATGGTCTGGTCGTCCCCGTAGGACTGCTGCCAGACCTCGGCGAGCAGTTCCCGCCGGGCCACGACCACGCCGGGCCGGCCGGCGAGGAAGGCGAGCAGGTCGAACTCGCGGCGGGTGAGGTCGAGCACGCGGCCGTCCAGCTCCGCCTGGCGGCGCAGCGGGTCGATGGCGAGTCCGCCGACGCGCAGGACGCGGGAGGGCGGTTCGGCGGCGACGGCCTGGGAGCGGCGCAGGACGGCGGCCATGCGGGCGGAGAGGTGTTCGACGGAGAACGGTTTCGTCAGGTAGTCGTCGGCGCCGTCGTTGAGGAGCCGGACGATCTCGGCCTCGTCGTCGCGGGCGGTGGCGATGATGACGGGGACGTCGGTGATGCCGCGCAGCATCTTCAGCGCCTCGGAGCCGTCGAGGTCGGGCAGGCCGAGGTCGAGGATGACCACGTCGAAGCGGTGGTGGGCGACTTCGCGGAGGGCCTCCAGGGCGGTGCCGACGCTCCGCACGGTGTGGGAGGCCTCGGTCAGGTGCCGGATCAGGGCGGAACGTACGAACTGGTCGTCCTCGACCACGAGCACACTTGCCATGGCGGCACCGTAGTCCATTCGGGGGACGCCGGGAGGCGCTGGGCCACCTCTGTGACGGGTGGTGCAGTATGTCCCCTGATGCGACGAGGACTTGTACATGCCATGGCCTGGCTGCTGGCGACCTGCGCCGCCGTGGCCCTGTCGTGGTGGGGCGTGCGCACGGTCATGTCCGGTACGGCCTACGATCCGCCGCTCGCGGTACCGCTGGCGTTGCGCCCCGTGACGGCGCCGCCGGTGGCCTCCTCCACGCACGGGTCCGGTTCGCCCGCGCCGTCGCCGTCCCCGTCGCCCTCCGCGCCCGGTCCGGCCACCGCGCCCCCGTCCCCGCCCCCGGCCCCCTCCCCGCCCGCGAAGCCGAAGCCGGCGCCCCCGGCGGGCCGCGGCCCGTACGGGGGGAGCGACGGCGGTTCCGACGGCGGGACGGGGACCGTGAAGGGCTACTCGGTGTCGGGCGGCCGGGTCGTCTTCGACCTCGGGGCCGCCTCGGCCGCCCTGGTCTCGGCGACGCCGGACGCGGGCTGGCGGATGCAGGTGTGGAAGCAGGAGTTCTGGATCCGGGTCACCTTCACCCGGGACGGCCGCGAGGTGTCGGTGTTCTGCACCTGGCACGACCACCCCCCGGCGGTGGAGATCGTCGACCCCTGACCCGCCCGGCGGGAGCGGTGGCTACCGGAAGACCGACGGCGGCGGCTCCGGCGAGGCCACCGCCGAGGCGTCCGCGACGGGGGCCGCCCCGCCGGTGAAGTCCGCGAGGGCGCGGCCGTGTTCGACGCGGCCGGGATGCGGGTCGCTCGCCACCCTGCGGGTGAACTCCGCGACGGGCAGCTGGCGGTCGGCGGCGACGAGCACCGCGTTGCCGAAGCGTTTCCCCCGCCACACCACCGGGTCCGCCGCGAGGGCCAGTTCCGTGAACCGGGAGGCGGCGGTGGCGATCTGGCCGCGCAGGTGGGCGAGCGGCGGCCCGTCGGCGAGGTTGGCCACGTACCAGCCGCCGGGCTTCAGGACCCGGCGTACGTCGTCCAGGAACTCCGCGCTGGTCAGGTGGGCCGGGGTGCGCGCCCCGCCGAAGACGTCCGCGACGACCAGGTCGGCCCAGCCGTCCGCCACCTTGGCCAGTCCGGCCCGCGCGTCCACCGCGCGGACGCGGACCCGCGCCTGCGGGTCCAGCGGCAGGTGTTCCCGTACGAAGGCCACCAGCGCGGCGTCGATCTCCACGATCTGCTGGGTGGAGCGGGGGCGCGAGGCTGCGGTGTAGCGGGCCAGGGTGAAGGCGCCGCCGCCCAGGTGGACCACGTTCAGGGGCTGGCGGGCGGGCGCGATCAGGTCGATGAGGTGGCCGATCCGGCGCTGGTACGAGAAGTCCAGGTGCCCGGGGTCGTCGAGGTCGACGTGGGACTGCGGGGCCCCGTCGATCAGCAGGGTCCAGGCCCGGGCCCGCTCCCGGTCGGGGACCAGCTCGGCCAGGCCGCCGTCCACCTGCCCGGCGGCCGGCCCGGCGGCGCTCCCGCCGCCCTGGCCGCCGCCCCGGCCGTCGTCCCGGCCGCCCGCGTCCCGGTGCTTGCCCCTGCTCTTGCCCTTGCCTGCCACGCCCCCATTATGGCTGGTCAGCGACTCACCGGCAGTTGTCGGCCGCCTCGATCAGCCGGGCCGCCTCGCCGAGCGCCGCACGCAGCACCTCCGGGTCGGTGACCGGCCCCACGGTCTCGGGGGGCAGCAGCCAGCCGGTACCGCCCGCGGTCGGGGAGGTGGCGTCGCCGAACCGGACGCCGCGCCCGTTGGTCTGCGTACAGGCGCTGCCGGGCAGGTCCCAGGCATCGGCGGTGCCGGGCGGGACGAGGAAGCCGAGGGTGCCGCCGGAGCCGTCGTGGAGCACGGGGCCCACACCGGGGGCGGCGAGACCGGCGCCGCGCCGGATGATGTCCACGGCCTCCAGCCCCTGCCGGGCGGGAACCGTCACCAGGTCCGGAGCCGGAACCGGAACCGGAGCCGGAAACGCGACCGCGACCGCGGCCGGCGCGGTGGACGCGCCGGATCCGGGCGCGGTGCTCGTACCACTGCTGTCCATGCCGGTCTCCACCAAGGGGAACCCCTCCTCGATCCGTATCCGCATGGGTTCAACGCACGGGGGCGTCAACGGGTGCGGCGGCAAGACGCCGCAAAGGATGGCAGTTCATGGCGGATCGCGGGTGAGATATCCGTTTTGTAGCCAAACAGTGCGTGAACCGGCCTTCGTCGGCGGTACGTTCGTGCGCGCCGGAGCCGCGCTCCGGGGCGAGATCGACAGGGGTCAACCGGGACCACCTGAGATTGTCCAGAGAGGCCACGTCCATGGCGGCGTCCCCCCACTCACCCAACTCCTCCTTCCGGCGGCTGCGCGCGCAGCACTCCCCCGCCGAGTTCGCGGCCCTGGTGCGGCGGGCCGCACGGGAGATCGGCGAAACGGTTTCCTGCGACGCCCGTTACATCGGCCGGGTCGAGTCGGGGGAGATCCGCTGTCCCAACTACGCGTACGAGCGGGTCTTCCTCCACATGTTCCCCGGCCGCACCCTGGCCGATCTGGGCTTCTCCCCGCGCGAGACGGTACGCGGACGGTCCGCCCAACGCGCCCTGTCCGCAACCGCCTTGTCCCCCCTGCCCCACCCCACCCACCGTTCCAAGGAGAGCGACGTGCTGCGTCGCGCGTTCATGGCGGGCGGCTCCGCGACCGTGGCGGCCGCGACGCTCAGCCTCACCCTGCTCGGCGACACCCGCCGGCTCCCCTCCCGCGCCGGCGAGGCCGAGGCCGCCGCCGTCGAGGACGCGGTGCGCCAGATCCGGCTGCTGGACGACCGGCACGGGGCCGATGCCCTCTACCGGCGCGCGGCCCAGCCGCTGCGCACCGCCTACGCCCTGCTCGACGCGGGGGCCACCCGCCAGTCCACCGAGGACCGGCTGCACGCCGGGGCCGGGGAACTGGCCGTCTCGGTGGGCTGGCTGGCCCACGACTCGGGCCGCTTCGAGGACGCCCGCTCGCACTACGCGGAGGCGCTGGCCACGGCCCGGGTGTCGGGGGACGCCGCCCTGGAGGCGCACGCCTTCAGCAACATGGCCTTCCTGGCGCGGGACTGCGGGCGCCCGCGCGAATCGGTACGGGCCGCCCAGGCGGGCCGGCTCGCGGCCCGCTCGCTCGGCTCCCCCCGGCTGCTGTCGCTGCTGGCGCTGCGGGAGGCGGGCGGCTGGTCGGGGCTGGACGACCGCAGGGCCTGCGAGGACGCCCTGGGGCGGGCGCACACCGAGTTCGCGCGGGGCGCGTCGGCGGCCGACCCCGAGTGGATGTCGTTCTTCGGCGAGGCCGAGCTGGAGTCGCTGGAGTCCCGCTGCTGGGCGGCGCTCGGGGAGCACGCCCGCGCGGCCCGGCACGCCCGGCGCGCGGCGGACCTCCAGGACCCGCACTTCGCGCGCAACGTGGCCCTCTACACCGCCGAGCTGGCGCAGGACCTGGCCCGCGCGGGCGCCCCCGACGAGGCCTCGTGGGCGGGGGGCCGGGTGCTGGACCTGCTCACCGAGGTGCGCTCCACCCGGATCCGGTCGATGCTCGCGGGTACGGCCCGCACCCTGGTCCCGCACCAGCGCTCCCCGCGCGTGGGCGCCTTCCTGACCCGTCACGCCGAGGCCTGACGGACCGTCCCCGGCCGCCGCCACCGGCGGGCGCGGCGGCCGGGCGCGGCGGCCGGGCACGGCGGCCGGGCACGGCGGCCGGGGGCGGTCAGGCGTCGAGGTGGCCCGTGTCGTTCCAGCGCTCCAGGGCCGGGGACCCGTACGCCCAGCCCAGGACGGACAGCGAGGTGGGATCCAGCCGGATCCGGGCGCCGAAGGAGGCCTCGAAGCCGAGCCAGCGGGCGGCGAGGGTGCGCAGGACGTGGCCGTGGGCGAAGACCAGGACGTCGCGCTCCGCCGACCGGGCCCACCCGACGACCTCGTCCGCGCGCGCCGCGACGTCCGCGACGGACTCGCCGCCGGGGACCCCGTCGCGCCAGATCAGCCAGCCCGGCCGGACCGCCTGGATCTCGGCCGGGGTCATGCCCTCGTAGTCGCCGTAGTCCCACTCCATGAGGGCGTCCCAGGGCTCCGCCCGGACTCCGAAGCCCGCCAGGTCGCAGCTCTCGCTGGCCCGGACCAGCGGGCTGGTGCGCACCTCCAGGCCGCGCAGACCCGCCCAGGGCTCGCGGGCGAGGCGCTCGCCCAGCAGCTTCGCGCCCCGCCGGCCCTCCTCCAGCAGCGGCACGTCGGTGCGCCCGGTGTGCTTGCCCAGCCGGGACCACGCCGTCTGTCCGTGGCGGGCGAGCAGGATGCGGGGGGCCATATCTTCTTCTCCCGGTACGTGGGGTTTCGTCCGCGATGAGGCGGTTCCGTCGTCCGTCCATCATCCACGACGTGAACACAGGGCAACTCGGCCCCTCCGCCGAGCGTCATACCCCGCATGACCAAACGGCCTGGGCCCACGCGCTGGTGGGCGGAACTGCTGCTCCTGGGACTCCTCTACGGCGCCTACTCGGGCGGCAGGCTCCTCGCCCGGGGGGACGCGGATCTCGCCGTGGACCACGGACTGGCGATCCTGCGCGTCGAGGAGCTGCTGCGCATCGACTTCGAGAGACCCCTCAACCGGCTGTTCTCCGGGACCGGCGTGCTCGGCATACCCGCCGACTTCGCCTACGCCTCGCTGCACTACCTCATCACCCCGGCCGTGCTGGTGTGGCTCTACCGCCGGCGCCCCGCGCACTACCGCTCCGCCCGCACCTGGCTGGTGGCCTCCACCCTGCTCGCCCTGGCCGGCTTCGCGCTGCTGCCCACCTGTCCGCCCCGGCTGTTGGACGCCTCGTACGGGTTCACGGACACGATGGCGCGGTACAGCGCCTACGGCTGGTGGGGCGGCGAGGCGAGCGCCCCGCGCGGGCTCGGCGCGCTGACCAACCAGTACGCGGCCATGCCGAGCCTGCACGTCGGCTGGGCGCTGTGGTGCGGGCTGCTGGTCTGGCGCTGCGCGCGGCGGCCGCTGGTGCGGGCGCTGGGGCTGGCCTACCCGGCGCTCACCGCGGTCGTGGTCATGGGCACGGCGAACCACTACTTCCTCGACGCGGTCGCCGGGGCCGCGGTGATGGGCGCCGGGCTGCTGATCGCCCGCGGCCTCGCGGCACGGTGGCCGGGCGGCGGCTCCGTGGCGGCACGGCGGTCCGGCGGCGGCTCCGTGCGGGAAGCCCTCTCCTCCGCGGGGGCGGAGCCGGCCGGTCCGTCCGGAGCCCAACCGGCCCGTTTTCGCGGTACGTCCCCGATTGTCAGTGGCGGATGGGACACTTCCGCCCGTGAGCTCCTACCCGCCCGCCGCTCCCCCGCGGAAGACGACCCTGCGGCAGCGCCTCGCTGACCTGCGCGGCCCCACCGTGCCGCCCCGGCCGCTCGACGCCCGGTCCCTCGCCGCCCTCGCGGCCAACCCCGGCTGCGGCAGACGGGCGCTGCTCGACGGCGCCGGGGTGGACAAGGGCGCGCTCGCGACGGCCCTCGGATCCCCGGCCGCCTTCGGGCAGTCGCAGTTCGCCATCGTCCGCGGCAACTCCTTCGAGGCCAAGGTCAAGGGCGACGGCGGGGCCGAGCTGCTGCGGCTCGCGCACGCCCGCCTGGGCGGTGCGGCCGAGCCGCCCGGGCCCGACGCCCGGGTCCCCGACCTGACCGCCGCCGGACCCGAGGGCCGCGCCGCCCGGACCGCGATGGCCCTGCGGGAGGCGACCGCCGCGGGGGCGTGGACCCTGCTGGACCATCCGATGCTGGCCCTGGAGGTGGCGGGCTCCCCCGCCTACCTGGAGCCCGACGCGGTCGTGGTGGACCCCGGCGGCCGGTGGACCGTGGTGGAGATCAAGTCGTTCCCGATGATCGACGGGGCCGCGGACTCCGCGAAGGTGGGCGCCGCCGCGCGGCAGGCCGCCGTGTACGTGCTGGCCCTGGAGCGGACCGCGCAGAAGGTGGCGGGGGCCGAGGTCGGCCACCGGGTGGTGCTCGTCTGCCCGAAGGACTTCTCCAACCTGCCCACCGCCGCGCTGGTCGACGTACGCCGGGAGCGGTCGGTGACGCGGCGCCAGCTGGACCGGCTGACCCGGGTCGAGGAGCTGGCCGCGCGGCTGCCCGAGGGGCTGAGCTTCGACCCGGCCCGGACCGCCGGGGAGCTGGCCGAGGCCGTCTCCGCCGTCGGCGCGGCCTACGCCCCCGAGTGCCTGGCCGCCTGCGAGCTGGCCTTCCACTGCCGGGAGCGGTCCCGCGAGGCCGGTGAGGTGAGCGCGCTGGGGCGTTCCGTACGGGGCGAGCTGGGCGGGCTGACCACCGTGGAGGCGGCCCTCGCCGCGGCGGCCGGCACGGGCCCCGCCGAGGACGCCGCCGAGGACCCCACGGCGGCCGCGCTGCGGCAGGCGGCCCGGCTGCGCGCCGAGGCGCTGGAACGGGCCGCCGGCCCGAGCCCCCGCGGGGAGGACCCGTGTCCCTGCTGAACACCGTGGCCCGGCTGCAGGCCGTCCGGGCGGGGCGTGCCCAGCCGCTGGCGACCGTGCGCCACCGGCACCTGAGCGGGGCGCCGCTGGTCTTCGTGCCGCTGACCACGGCGGGCGAGGCCGGGGCCCCGCTCGGCGCGATGGTCGGGACGGACCGGGAGGATCCGCGGATCCTCGTCATACCGCAGCCGCGCGACCGGGACCTGCGCTGGGAGTTCCTGGCGGAGCTGGCCCGGCAGGTCGTGCCCTACCTCGACGGGTACGCCGACGCCGTCGAGCCCGCCGAGCGGACCGAGACCGATCCGGAGACCGGCAAGCGGGTCAAGGTGGAGACCGAGCTGTGCGTGGACGCGCCGCAGCTGATCGTGCCGAGCCGGGCGGGCATCGAGTACGTCCGGCTGCTCGGGCGCTCGATGCGGTTCCGGCGGACCGCCGAGGAGGACCCGGAGAACCCGTACCCGGCGCCGTCCGCGGTGCCGCTGCTGGGCCGCTGGTTCACCCACCTCGGCGAACGGGCGCGGGTGCCCGGCTCGGCCCTGCTGCTGTCGGCGACGGACCTGCTGTCGCGGCACTGGGCCACGGGCCAGAGCAACCTGGAGGACCAGCACCTGGGCGCGCTGCTGGCCTGGATCGACCCCGGGCAGGGGGAGAGCGGCGCCGAGCGGGCGCTGCGCGCCGAGGTCGGGCGCGACGGGCGGGGGCAGTTGCTGGTCCCGCCGGCCGGCCCGGCCACCGATCCGGCCTTCGACAACAAGCTGCTGGCCCCGGCCATCGCCCGGTTCGACGCGGCCCGGGCGGCGCCCGGGCCCCGGGACGGCGAGGCGGCCCGGACGGCCGGAGCGGCGGTCCGGGAGCTGGTCGTGGACCAGATGCGGGGCACGTGGGACGCGGTGTGGCAGGCCCTCGACCTGCTGCGCGCCCTGCCGTGCGGGGAACGCGCCGAGGAGCGCTGGACCCGTGACCGCTGGTCGTACACCGCCCACCGGGACCGGGTGCGGGCGGGCGAGCCCCCGCAGCCGCGCCGCGACGACGCGGTGACGGCGGCGCAGAAGCTGGCCACGCGGGAGACCGAGCAGGTGCGGCTCGACGCGCAGGAGGCGCTGGACGACCCGCTCGTGATGGCGGGCCGGCGCATGACGGGCGAGGCCTTCGCGGGCGAGGTCACCGAAGTGGTCATGGAGTGGACGCAGGCCAAGCGGCCCGCCCCGCGCCCGCTGGTGCGGCTGACGACCGAGGACCGGCCGCAACTGGAGCCGGAGGGCGGCGGGAAGGTGTTCCGTTCGCTGGACGGGCGCCCGCAGGCCGCCGAGTTCGTCCGGGTGGAGGAGGACGGGCAGCTGGTGCTGCGGCTGCTCGACAAGATGGGCCGCGGCCGGGAGCCGGAGCCGGGCTCGGTGCCGGAGAAGGGCGACCGGCTGTGCTGGACGCTGTTCGAGCACGACGCGCGGGGCGGCCCCAAGCTGCCCGACCCCGAGAACACGCCCTGGACGCACGGCGGGCCGCCGGGCGCCCGGGCCGCCGCCGCCCCCGCCGACGCCGTGACCGACGAGGACCTGCTGTGACGACCTTCGACCCGGGCGCGGCCGCCGCCCAGGCGACCGCCGCCATCCTGCACGACACCCTGCACGGCACCGAGCGGGGCGTGGTCGTGGACTCCCCGCCGGGCGCCGGGAAGTCGACGCTGGTGGTGCGCGCGGCCCGGGAGCTGGCCGCGGCCGGACGCCGCCTGATGGTGGTGGCGCAGACCAACGCGCAGGTCGACGACCTGGTGCTGCGGCTCGCCGAGAAGGATCCGGAGCTGAAGGTGGGCCGGCTGCACAGCAGCGACGGCGACGCCTACGACCCGGCGCTGCGGGAGCTGGCGTCGGTGACCCTCTCCGCGAAGCCGGCGGACCTCGCGGAGCTGCCGGTGACCATCTCCACGGCCGCGAAGTGGGCGTACGTGAAGGACGCGGAGCCGTGGGAGCACGCCATCGTCGACGAGGCGTACCAGATGCGCTCCGACGCGCTGCTGGCCGTGGCGGGGCTGTTCGACCGGGCTCTGTTCGTGGGCGATCCGGGGCAGCTGGACCCCTTCAGCGTGGTGGGCGCCGAGCAGTGGGCGGGCCTGTCCTACGACCCGTCGGCCTCGGCGGTGTCGACGCTGCTGGCGCACAACCCGCAGCTGCCGCAGCACCGGCTGCCGGTGTCGTGGCGGCTCCCGGCGACGGCCGCGCCGCTGGTCTCGCGCGCCTTCTACCCGTACGCGCGCTTCCGCAGCGGTACGGGGCCGGGCGAGCGGCGGCTGGCGTACGGGGTCGCGGGCGACGGTTCGGGCCCCGACCGGGTGCTGGACGAGGCCGCCGAGTCGGGCTGGGGCCTGCTGGAGCTGCCCGCCCGGCACACGCCGCGCACGGACCCGGAGGCGGTGCGGGCGGTGGCGCTGGTGGTCCGGCGGGCGCTGGACCGGGGCGCCGTGACCACCGACGAGCGGTCCCCGGGCCCGGCGCCGCTGACGGCCGCCCGGATCGCGGTCGGCACCGCCCATCGCGACCAGGCCGCCGCCGTCCGCACGGCGCTGGCCGCGCTGGGCGTCACCGGGGTCACGGTGGACACCGCGAACCGGCTCCAGGGCCGCGAGTACGACCTCACGGTGGTCCTGCACCCGCTGTCGGGCCGCCCCGACGCGACGGCGTTCCACCTGGAGACGGGCCGGCTGTGCGTGCTGGCCTCCCGGCACCGGCACGCCTGCGTGGTGGTGGCCCGGGCGGGCATAGCCGAACTCCTGGACGCCCATCCGTCGACGGAGCCGGTCCAGCTCGGGGTCACCGTGAAGTTCCCCGACGGCTGGGAGGCGAACCACTCGGTCCTGGCCCACCTCGCCGAACACCGGGTGGCGTGGCGGCCGTAGGGGCTACTGCGTGCGCGGGCCGCCGAGGCGGTGGCGCGGGGTTTCGCCGACCTCCGCGAGGGTGGCCGGCTGCGCCGGGGTGAGGGCGTCGATGAGGTGCCGCCGTACGGATCGCACGTGCAGCGGCGCCGCCGTCGTGACGGCCCGCACCCCGGAGGGGGTCAGCACCGCCTCGGCCCCGCGTCCGTCACGGGCGACCTCCTCGCGGCGGACCAGCCCGCGCCCCTCCATCCGGGTGGGCTGACGGGAGAGCCGGCTGCGCGACCACCGCATCGGTCCGGCGGCTTCGCAGAGCGCGCCGTCCCGGCCGGGATCGCGTGCGATCCCGGCGTTGACCAGCGGGAACATCCGCCGCCACGCGTACCGGGCCCGCCGCTCGGACTGACACATCACTCACCTACGGCTTTGCCAGGTGCCACGTCAGCCAAGAGACTGTGGCCGCACACCGCACCACCACCCCACGGGAGTTCACGCCATGACCCGCCTGCACGTCATCTCCGCCGCCACCCGCCCCACCTCCTCCGGCCGCCCGCTGGCGAGCTGGGTCACCGACCGGGCCCGCGCGCACGGCGGCTTCGAGGTCACCCCGGTGGACCTGGCGGAGATCGCGCTCCCCTTCCTGGACGAGCCCGAGTACGCCTCCACCGGGAACTACACCCACGCCCACACCCTGGAGTGGAGCGCGCTCGTCGACTCCGCGGACGCCTTCGTGTTCGTCCTGCCGATGTACAACGGCTCCTTCACCGCCCCCTTCAAGAACGCCCTCGACTTCCTCTACCGCGAGTGGCAGGGCAAGCCGGTCGGCCTGGTCAGCTACAGCGCGGGCGGCACGGGCGGCGCTCCGGCCGCCGAGATGCTGCTGCCGGTCCTGACCCGGCTGGGCATGCTGCCCGCCGGGCGCTCCGTCGCGGTGCCCGGCATCAACGCGCTGGTCGGCGCCGAGGGCTTCACCGCCCCGGAGGGCCTCGCGGACGAGCTGGCGGGCGTCTTCGAGGACATCGCGGCACTGGTCAAGGAGCCCGCCGCGGCCTGACCCCCCGGCCCCCTTGCGCGACGCTGGACAATGGAGGGTGGCCCGGAGGATTTCGTACGCGCAGCAGGAGGACACGCATGGCAGAGCCCGAGCGGACCGAGCGGAGGCTGCGGCCCGCGCCGCTGCTCTTCGAGCCCTCGGCGGCCGCCACGGACCCGGAGCACTTCTTCGACCTGGAATCGATCGAGGACCCGCGCGAGCTGCTGGCCCGGGCCACCGAGCTGACCATGGCCTTCCGGGCCGCGCAGGACAGAGCGGTGGAGTTCCAGGCACTGGCCGCGGCCCAGCTCGCGGACCCGCGCCGCTTCGACCGCCTCTCCGCGCAGGCCATCGCGGAGGCCGCCGAGTGGACCGAGGACTACGCGCTCAAGATGATCGAGTTCGGCGAGGACCTCCAGCGCGGCACGGCCCCCGGCACCGCCTGACCCCCGCGCGCACGCACCACCCGCAGCACCCGGCATGACACCAGCGGGCTCCGCGCCTCCTCGCGCGGAGCCCGCTGGCATATGCGCGGCGCAACATACCCCAGCGCCGCCCGCCGCGTCCCGGTTTTCGGTAACTCCCGGGAACGGGAAGGCTACGGCCGGTAGACCTTGGCATATGACGACACTGACGACGGCCGCCGGCTGCCCCGCCCTCGACGGTCTCGACGCACGCCCCGCGCCCGCCACCCAGGTCACGCCGCAGGGCGCCGCCTGGCTGGTCTCCGCCTGCGCCCACCCCCGGAGCACGCTCGCGGCCTGGCAGGCCCGGCCGGGCGCGCCCGCCGTACTGCCGTGCGGGACCGCCTTCGACGTCGTCAACGTCCCGCTCGTCCTCGGGCGCCGGATGCTCGACCTGCTCTGGGAGCGGGGCCCCGGCTCGGGTCCGGCCGCCGTGCACCGCGGCCGGATGCTGCTCTTCGCCGCGCCCGGCACCGCCCAGCGGCTGCCGGCCCTGCTCGCCTGGGAGGAGTGGGGTCCGGCCGCGGCGGCCCCGCTGTGCCACGGCCACGGGGACGCCGTCACGGTGCCGCCGCTGGCGGCGGGCCGCACCGGCGCCGCCGGGCCGTCGCGGTGGCTGGTGGCCCCCGGTTCGCGGCTGCCCTGGCTGCCCGGCCCGGACTCCCTGCTCTGGGCGTTCCTGCACGCCGCCCGCGGTCCGGTATCGATTTTTCCTTCGGCCGGACCTGATGCTAATGTCTACGACGTCAGCAAGCGCCGCTAGCTCAGTTGGTTAGAGCAGCTGACTCTTAATCAGCGGGTCCGGGGTTCGAGTCCCTGGCGGCGCACAGACGGGAAACGGTCCCCGCTCTTCGGAGCGGGGGCCGTTTTCGTCATGTCGTGATCTTCACGGTGTACGCGCCGGACTGGGTGCGGTCCGCCACTTCGATGGTGATCCGCTCGCCCGGCACCGTGAACGTCTCCCCGACCTCCAGCGGGGCGTCCGCCAGCGGCGGGTACACCGAGCGGTCCCAGCAGGCCTCGGTACGCGGGTGGCCGTCCAGCACCTCGATCGGGCCGCCGCCGGAGGCCGCCTCGTTGCGGACCCGGTAGACCAGGACGCCCTCGGTACAGGTGTCCCCGTCGTTGCCGGAGGAGCCCCGGGCCTCGACGGCGATCGCGCTGCCCGGGCCGGTGCGGATCACCGCGAGCCGGGTACCGCCCGTGCTGCCGCGCGGCGGGGCGTCCGAGAGCGGCTGGAGGGTGTGCAGGCTGGTGCCGGAGCGCACGCAGTCCACCTGGGAGGCGTCCAGCCAGCCCAGCTTCCACTTGTGCCAGCCGAACAGGTCCGGCGCCATCCCGAACTGGCTGCCCATGACGTCCCAGTCGCCGACGAAGGTGTCCCAGTCGCCCTTGCCGTCCGACGGCCGGTGGTAGAGGTCGGGCAGGTCGAAGACGTGGCCGGTCTCGTGGGCCAGCACGTTGCGGTCCGGCGGGTGCTGCTCGAAGACCGTCACGATCCGCCGCAGGTCGGTGCCGTCGGCCCGCAGGGGACGGTCGAAGTTCACCACCTTGGTGGCGTCGGAGTCCACGCCGGGGGCGTTGGGGTCGGCGACGAAGTAGACGACGTCGTAGGCGCTGAAGTCCACCTGCGGATCGGCGGCGGCCACCGCGTCGCGCAGGTAGGCCGCCCGGTTCTCGGGGGCCCAGTCGCGCTGCATCCCGTACGCGGTCGACGGGCGCGGCATCCGGATCCACCGCTCCTGGGGGTGCGGGACCAGCCGGAAGCGGCCGTAGGAGGCCCGCTCGAAGTACTGGGAGGTGGCCGGGAAGTAGTCGGAGGTCAGCTCCGAGGGGGCCACCGCGGGCTGGTGGTCGGGGAAGGAGAGGAAGACCAGCACCGCGTTGAGCGCGCGTTCCGGCCTGGGGTAGGCGCGGTTCCAGCTGTCCACGCCGAGGGAGTGGTGCGCGGCCGTACGGGTCAGCGCGCAGGGGCCGCCCGAACGCGAGTCGGCCACGGCCGGTCCGGCGACGAGCGACATGGCGGCCAGCGCCGTCATGGAGGTCAGCACCGCCGCGGTGCTTCGGATGCGGGAGCGGTCCACTCCCCCGGGTGTCTGCTGGCGCGGCACATCGACCTCCGGTGGTGGATTCGTACCCTCCCGTCCACCTTGCGGCGATTGTCTTACTAATGCCCTGTTCCGCTGCCCCAGCCGAGTGAGCGCTACGTCAAGTCGGTGACCCCCCGCCTTGACGCCCCCGCCTACGGAACGTCACGGATATTCACGAGAGATCACATACGGCCCCCGCTCGTTCACAGACGCGCAGAAGCGATCGCGCCACCCCGGGCCGACGCTCCGTCAGCAGAGCCTGCGCAGGGCGTCATCACGGCGACGGACCGCGCCCCGCACGGCGACGCCGCTGGATAGGGCCTCCCGGCAGCCTCTATGATCGGCACACTTTCCTGCACGGACACTCACGAACACTGCGGGAGCCAAGGGTGAGCGGAACCCCAGAAGGAACCGGCCCGGCGGCCGACACCATCCGATCGGCCCTCACGGAGCGTCACCCAGCAGTGGCGGCCGTGCCGCACGACTACCGGGCCGCCTTCGACGCGGCGCACCTCGCGATGGCCGTCGTCGGCCGCGACGGCGAGGTCGTCGCCGCCAACCGCGCCCTCGCCGCGCTGCTCGGATCCGAGCAGCGGGCCCTCACCGGGCGGCGCGCCGCCGATCTGGTGGACCTGGCGGCGGAGGCCCGTACCTGGCAGGCCTACCAGGAGGTGCTGCGCGGACGGCAGGCCCGGCTGCGCTGCACGCGGCGCCTCAAACACCCCGACGGGCACTCGCTGTGGACCGAGGTCACCCTCGGGCCGGTGCCCGGCACCCAGGACGTGCTGCTGTCCGTCGCCGACATCAGCGACCGGCGCGACCTCCAGGCCCGGCTGCGGCACCTGCAGATGCACGACCCCGTGACCCGGCTGCCCAACCGGGCCCTGTTCTTCGAGCGGCTCTCCGCCGCCCTGGAGGCATCGGCGTACGGGCTGGGCGGCACGGGCCGGATCGGCCTGTGCTACCTGGACCTCGACGGGTTCAAGGCCGTCAACGACACCCTGGGACACCGGGTCGGGGACCGCCTGCTGACCGCCGTGGCGGCCCGGCTGACCCAGTGCGCCGACCAGTACGGGTACGGGCGCACGGGCGGCCACCTCGTCGCCCGGCTCGGCGGCGACGAGTTCGCGCTGCTGGTCGAGGACTCGGCCGGCACCGAGCAGCTCACCGACCTGGCGCGCAGCGTACTGGCCGCCGTGCAGGAGCCGTTCGACCTGGCCGGGCAGCGGCTGTCGGTGTCGGCGTCGATCGGGGTCGTGGAGCGGGACGCGGCCGGCACCTCGGCGACGGGCCTGATGCAGGCGGCCGACACCACCCTGTACTGGGCGAAGGCCGACGGGAAGGCCCGCTGGACCCTCTTCGACCCGGAGCGCAACGCGCACCGCATGACGCGCCAGGCGCTCTCCTCGACCCTGCGGCCGGCCGTCGAGCGGGGCGAGTTCGAGCTGGAGTACCAGCCGCTGGTGGACCTGGAGAGCGGAGCGGTGCGCGGGGTGGAGGCGCTGGTGCGCTGGCAGCACCCGCAATTCGGCACGCTCACGCCGAATCGGTTCATCGGGATCGCCGAAGAGGACGGCTCCATCGTGCCGTTGGGGCAGTGGGTGCTGCGCACGGCCTGCCGCCAGGCCCGGCGCTGGCAGATCGAGCAGCCCAGCGACGCGCCGGTGTTCGTCTCCGTGAACGTGGCGGTGCGCCAGGTGTGGGACTCCGACCTGGTCGGGGACGTCGCGGAGATCCTCGCCGAGACCGGACTCGCCCCGCAGCTGCTCCAGCTGGAGCTGACGGAGTCCGCGGTGATGGGCTCCGCCGGGCGGCCGCTCCAGGCCCTCCAGGCGCTGAGCGACATGGGGGTGCGGATCGCGATCGACGACTTCGGCACCGGGTACTCGAACCTGGCCTACCTGAGCCGGCTCCCGGTCTCGGTGCTGAAGCTGGACGGCTCCTTCGTACGGGGCTTCCGCTACGACGAGGGCGCCCACCCCAACCCGGCCGACGAGACCATCGTGGAGGCCCTGGTCCAGCTCGCGCACCGGCTCGGGCTGACCGTCACCGCCGAGTGCGTGGAGACCGCCGGGCAGGCCGCCCGGCTGCGCCGCGTCGGCTGCGACACCGGCCAGGGGTGGCTGTACTCCCGCGCGGTGGCCCCCGAGGCCATCGCCACCATGATCAGCCGGCAGAGCACCCGGCGCGCAGACGGGCCCGCCCCGCACCCCCTCGTGTGAGGGGGGCGGGGCGGGCCTGCGCTCGGCGCGGGGTGGGGGGAGATCAGCAGGCGCCGAGGTCCTTCCAGACACCCCACTGCCCCGTGCTGCCCGGCGTCTCGTTCTGCGTCCACCACTGGGCCTGCCACTTGTGGCCGCCGTACGAGACCTGCGTGCCGCCGGTGTAGACGGTGCCGGCGACGTACGCCGGGACCGATCCGCATCCGGTGGGCGGCGGGGTCGTCGGGGGCGTCGTGGGCGGGGTGGTCGGCGGAGTGGTCGGAGGCGTCGTCGGCGGGGTGGTCGGCGGCTGGGTGGTGCCGCCGAGGGCGTCCGAGATCTGGTTCAGCAGGGTGGTCTTGTCGTCCAGGCCGAGCAGGGAGTACATCATCGCGCCGGCCAGGCCGCGCTGCTTGCCGTAGTCGACCCGGGCCTGGATCGACTTCTGGTTCAGGCCGGTGAAGAACTCGCCGTCCTTGTAGAAGTACGAGGCCTTGGCCTGGTCGTCCCAGTAGGTCGCCGCCGGGTTGTCGACGATGCCGCCGAGCTCCTTGTAGTTGGCGATGCCGGCCTGCTGGCTGGTGGGCCGGGCGCCGGAGGCACCGGTGGCGCTCTGCGCGAGGCCGTTGTTCGCCCCGGCGGGGACGCCCTTCCAGCCACGGTAGTAGAACTCGTAGCCCAGGGTCAGCTTGTTGGCGGGGAAGCCGCCGGTGATGCCGTAGGCCGGGTTGCCGTCGATCCAGGAGTCGATGGCGTTGTCGATGCTGTACTTCTGGGTGCCCGGGGCGATCGGGTCGGTGGGGTCACCGGCCGGGGAGTACAGCGGCGACTGGTGGTAGGTCGGGCCGTCGCTGTCCCAGGCGCCGTGCATGTCGTACGTCATGATGTTCGCGTAGTCGAGGTACGCGCCGATCTTGTCCGTCTCGATGTACTTGATCTTGTCCTGGCCGGCCGGGAGGGCCGAGGTCAGCAGGTACTTCTTGCCGCCGTTGGCCTGGCCGTAGGCGTCGAGCTGCTCGCGGAACTCCTTCAGCAGCAGCGTGAAGTTCTGCTTGTCCTCGGGGGCGTAGTGGTTGCCGAGGTGGCCGCCCGAGGAACCGGGGTACTCCCAGTCGATGTCGATGCCGTCGAAGATCCCGGCCGCGCTGCCCTGGCCGCCGAAGCCGCCGTCGACGGGCAGGTTGCCCTTGATGTACTGGTCGATGCAGGAGGAGACCAGCTTCTTGCGGGAGGCGTCGGTCTTGGCCGCGTCGCTGAAGTACTTCGAGTACGTCCAGCCGCCGATCGAGATGTTGATCTTCAGGTGGGGGTACTTGGCCTTCAGCTGCTTGAACTGGTTGAAGACGCCCACGATCGGCTGGTCCCACTTGTCGGCGACCCCGCTGACGCTGTCGGCCGCGCTGAAGGACTTCTGGTAGTCGGCGTACGAATCGCCCGCACCGTCACCGGCGTTGGGGTTGTTGTCATCCCCGGCCGCCTTGTTCGCCTCGAAACAGGTGAGGTTGGTGGGGTGGATGTTGCCGAACGAGTAGTTGATGACGTCCAGCTTGCCCGCGATGCCGCGGGTGTCGAGGTGCTTGGGGTAGAACGCGCTGCCGTACACGCTCCACTGGTCGTAGTAGGCGATCTTCACGCCGCCGCTGCTCGCCGTGGTGGAGCTGTCGGCGGCCTGGGCGGTGCCCAGTCCCGCGAAGGTGGCCAGCGCTCCGGCTGCCAGCGCGGCCGTGGCGGCGGCCGCGATGAGGGGTTTACGGATGTGCATGAACTGCCTCCGGGGGGTGGGAGGGGAGGTGCATCAGCTTCAGGTGAGAGAAGTGATAGCGATCACCCGGCACCCCAGTCAATGGTTTGGACCAAAGAAGGACTAGACCACTGAGCAGCCAAATCCGCTCGTCAGAGGGCTGAGGGCACATCAAAAACCGCCCGCCACCCCGGGTGACGAGCGGTTTAAGGATGTCTTAGGTCATGCTCCGGCAAGGTTTCGGCAACAAACCAGCCAAACCCCGTTCGTCTGCGCTCAAGCCGGAGTCGACCCCTCCGTCGGCATCCCGTACGCATCTGCGACGAGCCCGTACGAGCGCAGCCGCGCCTGCCCGCCGTGCGCGTTGGCGGTCAGCATCAGCTCGTCGGCGCCCGTCCGCGCCACCAGCGCGTCGAGCCCCGCGCGGACCTCGTCGGGGGTGCCGTGGACGATGTTCGCGAGCCAGCCGTCGACGAACTCCCGCTCCACCGGGGAGAAGGCGTACGCCGCCGCCTCCTCGGGGGTCGGGACCAGCCCGGGGCGCCCGCTGCGCAGCCGGAGCATCGACAGCGCGCCGGTGAGCACCTGCGCGCGGACCTGCGCCGCGGTGTCGGCGGCGAGCGCCGAGACCCCGATGAGGGCGTAGGGGGCGTCCAGTACGGCCGAGGGCCGGAAGCTCTGGCGGTAGAGGTCGAGGGCGGGCAGTGTGCCGGCGGCCGAAAAGTGATGGGCGTACGCGAAGGGCAGCCCCAGCTCCCCCGCCAGGCGGGCGCTGAAGCCGGAGGAGCCGAGCAGCCAGAGCGGCGGCCGCCCGGCGGGGCCCTGCACCGGGCCGGGCACGGCGTGCACCCGGGCGTACGGGTGCCCGTCGGGGAAGTCGTCGTCGAGGAAGCGGGTGAGCTCCGCGAGCTGGCGGGGGAAGCCGTCGGCCGCCTCCTCCAGCCGTCCGGATCCGCGCAGCGCCGCCGCCGTACGGGGGTCGGTGCCGGGCGCGCGGCCCAGGCCGAGGTCGATCCGGCCGGGCGCCAGGGCCTCCAGGGTGCCGAACTGTTCGGCCACGGCCAGCGGGGCGTGGTTGGGCAGCATGACCCCGCCGGAGCCGAGCCGGATGCGGGAGGTGTGGGCGGCCAGGTGGGCCAGGATCACGGCCGGGGAGGAACTGGCCACTCCGGGCATCGAGTGGTGCTCGGCGACCCAGTGCCGGTGGTAGCCGCGGGACTCCGCGAGCCGGGCGATCTCCACGCTGGTGCGCAGGGACGCGTGGGCGGTGCTGCCGCTGCCGACGGTGACCAGGTCGAGCACCGAGAGCGGCACCGGCGCCGCGCCCCGGACCGCGCCCCGGACCGCGCCGCCGACCGGATCCGCGCCGCTCACCCCCGTGCCGCCGCGCTCCCCGCCGCCCGCACGCCGGTCCGCATCCCCGGTGTCGCTCATCGTCGCTCCCGTCCCGTTCCGCTCGTATCCGTACGAGGAATTCGAACCATGGGGGCGCGCCGGGCATTCCCGGCACATCTGCGGGACGCGCATGCCTCTGGCATATGCCAGACGGATAGGTCCTGGCAGAGGGACCTGATTGAGCCACCCATCTGCACAACACGCCCTCCACCGGGGCCCCTTGGTCGCTATCGTGAAGGGGCAAGCGGTGACAACGTGGTAGGGGGAGACCGTGGCGCTGAAGCCCGAGCCGACCGCGCCGTTCCACTCGGTGCAGTACGCCCTGCGCGTACTCGAAACGATCTCGCGGCACACCGGCGGTGTGACCGACGCCCAGATCGCCCGCGAGACGGGGCTGCCGGCGGCCCACCTCGCCCCGATGCTGCTCATGCTCCGCCGGGAGGGCTACGTCCTGCAGATCGCCGACGGCGCCTACGCCACCGGCGACTCCCTGGTGCTGCTCGGCTCCGGCGCGGACCGCCAGCAGGCGCTCCAGGGGAAGCTCCAGGACACCCTCGACCGGCTGCGGGATTCGGTCGGCGCCGCCGTCTACATCAGCCGGTACGTCGACGGGGAGGTGCGCATCACGCAGTTCGCGGACAGTCCGCGCACCCCGAAGGTCCACGAGTGGGTCGACTTCCGCTCGGCGGCGCACGCCAGCGCGGTCGGCAAGTGCCTGCTCACCCAGCTCGACCAGAACGGGCGCCGCGACCACCTGTCCCGGCACAAGATCGCCCGGCTCACCTCGAAGACGATCGTGAACGAGCGGATCCTCTTCTCCAAGCTCGACAGCCAGCCGGCCACGGTACCGGTGCTGGACCTCCAGGAGTACGCCGTGGGTACGGTCTGCGCGGCCGTTCCGATCACGGCCGGGTCCGCCGTGGGGTGCCTCGCGCTGTCGATGCCGGTCGAGGACGCCCACCGGCTGCGGGCCGCCGCCGAGACCCTGAACCGGAAGGCCGCGCCGCTGCTGCTGTCGCTCGCGCTCTGAGCGGCGGGGAATGGCGGGGCGGCGGGGAATGGCGGGGCGGCGGGGAATGGCGGGGCGGCGGGGAATGGCGGGGCGGCGGGGAATGGCGGGGCGGCGGGGAATGGCGGGAAACAGCGGGAAAACACTTCGGGCGGTTCCCGGTGAAACCGGGAACCGCCCGAAGTACAGGTGCGCCGCCAGGGACTCGAACCCCGGACCCGCTGATTAAGAGTCAGCTGCTCTAACCAACTGAGCTAGCGGCGCCTGACAAAGAAAATACTACCTGCTCCGCGGGGGTGCTCAAAACCAGTACCCAGGGTGGTGGGCCCGTGACCTGTGGCGTCAGGGCGTCAGGAGGTTCCGGCGGCCCTGGGCCCCGTACGCGGCCAGCAGCGCGGCCAGGTCCCGCGCGCCGAGCGGGCGGTAGCCGTCGGGGGTGCGGTGCCACACCGGGTCGGGGCAGGTGAAGCCGGCCCGGCGCAGGGCGACGCGGTGGACCTTGTTCGTGGCGGTGACGGGCATGGCGTCGAGGATCCGGACGTAGCGCGGGGCCATCTTCGTCCCCAGGTCGGGCTGGGCGGCGAGGAACGCGGAGAAGGCCTCCGGGTCGAAGGAGGTGTCCTCGCGCAGGGCCAGGGCGGCCATGACCTGGTCCCCGGCGACCTCGTCCGGGACCGCGTACACGGCGACGGCGGCCACCGCCTCCCAGCGGGCCAGGAGGTTCTCGATCACGGCGGCGGCCAGGTTCTCGCTGTCGACCCGCAGCCGGTCGTCGGTGCGGCCCGCGAAGTAGAGGAAGCCCTGCGGGTCCCGGAAGAAGAGGTCGCCGGTCCAGTACCAGCCGTCGCGGGTGCGGGCGGCCTCGGCCTCCGGATTGCGCCAGTAGCCCTCGAAGAGGCTGCGGCCGCGGTTGACGAGCTCGCCGATGGCCTCGTCGCCGTTGAGCAGCCGGCCCCGCGCGTCGAAGGCGGCGGCGGGGCACTCGCGGCCGGTCTCCGGGTCGATGACGGCCAGGTCGTCACCGGCCCCGGCGCGGCCGAGCGCCCCCGGCGGGGTGCCGGGGACCCGCTGGACGGAGGCGCCGCCCTCGGTGGCCCCGTACCCCTCCACCAGCCGGACCCCGAAGCGCTCGGCGAAGCGGGCCGCGTCCACCGCGCCGGCCTCGGTGCCGAAGCCCAGCCGCAGGGTGTGCGCGCGGTCGTCGGGGCGGGGCTCGGTGGCCAGGAGGTACTGGACGGCCCGGCCGACGTAGGTGAAGTACGTCGCCCCGTAGGCGCGTACGTCGTCCAGGAAGGCGGAGGCCGAGAAGCGGCGGCGCAGCGCGACGGGGGCGTCCGCGGCCAGGGCGGGCAGCCAGTCGGCGATGACGGCGTTGCCGTGGAAGAGCGGCATGCAGATGTAGTGGACGTCGTCCGGGGTGACCGAGAAGGAGCGGGCCAGGGAGTGGCCGGCGGCGGCGAGCCGGCCCTGGGTGCAGATCGCGGCCTTGGGCGCGCCGGTGGAGCCGGAGGTGAAGTAGAGGAGCAGACGGCTGCCGGGGCCGGGCGGACGGTGCGCCGCCTCGCCGGGCTTCGCGCCGGCGTAGGGGGCGAGGAGGGCCTCGTACTCCTCGGTGCCGGTGACGAGGATCCGTACGCCCGGCAGGTCGAGGCCGCGCAGCAGCGGCAGGTGGACGGGCTCGGTAACCAGGATCCGGCAGTCGGTGTGCAGGATGTCGCGGGCCAGCTCGGGGCCGCGCCGGGTGGGGTTGATCCCGGCGACGGCGGCCCCGGCCAGGGCCGCCGCGCCGAGCCAGAAGGGGAACTCGGGGGTGTTGTCGAGCAGCACCCCCACGTGCGGCTCCGCCCCCGGCGGCAGCAGGTCGGCGAGGAGCGCGGCGCGCGCCGCGCAGGCGCCGGCGGTCCGGTGCCGGCTGAGCACGGTGGCGCCGTCGGGGCCGTCGGCGCCGTGTTTCAGGCCGGGGCGGTGGTCGCCCCACTGGCGCGCGATGAGCTCCGCGACGGTCTCGGGTGCGCCGGCCTGCGGCGCGGTCGTCGTCCGCATGCCGCCGGAGGTTAGCTGACGTAGCGTCAGAACTGAACGTCGGAGCAGGAGTAGAAGGCCATCGGGGTGTCGTTGACGGTCCAGACGGCGAGGATCATGTGCCGGCCGGTCTTGCCGCTCGGCATGGTGCCGCGGTGGATCGTGGTCATGTCGGGGCGGCCGCCGTTGTAGGGCACGACGAGGAAGGGCTGCGGATCGAGGGAGGCCCTGGTCAGCGGCTTGGTCGGGTCCCAGCCGTTCTTGGTGACGTAGTACTTGAAGTCCGTCGTGGAGTGGTTCGCGGTGAACTGCCAGCGGAAGTCGTAGTTCTGCCCGGAGGTGACGCGGGTGGCGGGCCAGGTGCCGCCGCGCGGGTTGTCGAGCTGCGCGAACTCGCTGTGGCCGCCGGAACATATCTGGCCGTCGGCGGGGCCCGCGGCCGGGAAGCCCTTGTAGCCCTCGACGCTCTGCGGTTCCCACTGGATGGGGCCGCAGTCGGAGACGGTCTTGTTGGCGCAGAGCTTCTGGCGGCTGATGGGGGTGTCGGTGTAGCCGTGGCTGCTGGCGGTGGGGGCGCTCAGCAGGGTGACACCGGCGAGGAGGCCGAGGCCGAGGGCGGCGGCACCGGCCCGTCCGGGCCGGGCGGGCATGCGGAAGCGACGCATGATGCTCCTTGGACGTGGGGGGACGGACGGGAAGGGGGGAGCCGTACGCGCTGGGGATGGCTCCAGGTCTAGACCAAGTCCCACAGTATTGACGGGAGTTGGCCATGTCTATACCAATGCGAAAACGGGTGGTCCGGTCACTCCCGGCCACCCGTTTTCCCGTTGCGCGTGTGCTTCGTGCTACTGGTCGCCGCGCCCGGTGTAGAACGCGACGGTGAGGTCCTTCACCAGGGCCTTGCGCTCGTAGTCGTCGAGCTCGACGATCCCGCGCGAGGTCAGCCGGTGGACGGTGTCGTCCACCGCGTCGACGACGGAGGTCAGCACGGTGTCCCGGTGCTTGGCGTCGATCGCGGCGACCCGGCGGCGGCGCATCGCGTCCGCGACCTCCGGGGCGTACTCGATCCGGGTCGGCTGGGCCGAGAACACCTCGATGCCGACCGCCTCGGTTTCGGCCGCGAGCAGCCGGGTCAGCGCGTCGCCGACGGCCTCGGCGTCGCGCAGGGTCGCGGCGTCCTCGTGGAAGGCGTCGGCGGGGAGCCGGGACAGCACCCGGGCCATGGCCGACTCGACCTGCTCGGCGAGGTAGTCGGTGTGGTCCTCGACGGCCAGCGTCGCCCGGGCGGTGTCCTTGACCTGCCAGACGACCTGGACGACCACCTGGAGGGCGAGGCCGCCGGAGTCCACCGCGGGCATGGGCTCGCTGCGCCAGTGGCGCAGCCGTACGTCGACCCGCCGGCGCAGCAGGAGGGGGCTGATCCAGGTCAGGCCGGTACGGCGGACCGTGCCGCGGTAGCGGCCGAAGAGGGTGAGCACCCAGGCGTGGCCGGCCCGGGCCCGGCCCAGGCCGCCCAGCGCGACGAGCGCCACGATGCCGAGGAAGGCGAGCGGGGGCCAGTGGGTGGCGCTGAGCCCGTGGTAGGCGCGGGGGGCCGCGCCGAAGGCGGCCACCAGCGGGGCGGGGACGGCCCCGGCCCGCAGCAGCACGGCCAGGCAGCCGCTGAGGGCCAGGCCGCCGACGACCACGGCGGTCCAGCCGGGCAGCACCGGGCCGCGGTGCTCGCGGAGCCGGTCGTCGCCGCGCGGGACCCGGCGTCCGGCGGGGGGCCGCGGGGCGGCCGGGCGCGCAGCGGGGGGCCCGGGACGCGGGGGCGCGGGGCGCGGGTGTGTGGGGTGGGCGAGGAAGGGGAGGTGGACGGGGACCTCCGTGACGGCCGTGCCGCCCGGGCGCAGGCGGGGGACGGGGGGAACGTGCGGGATGTTCTGGGTGTCGTCCGCCTCCCGTTCCTCCCGCTCCTCCCGCGCGTCCATGCCGCGGGTGACGGCCCGGGCCACGATCTCCGCGACCCCGGGCCCGGGCACGCCGGACCCCTGCGGGGCCCCGGCCTCCGCCCGGGCCTGCGGCTGCGGCTCGTCGGCCCCGCCGCGCGCCGCCGGTACGTCGCCCCGCGCGGGCGCCCGCTCGGCGTCGACCCACCGCCCGGGACGGGGTTCCGCCGGGTCGGGGTGCGGGGCCGGGCCGCCCGCCCTCGCGGGCCCGTGGTCGGCGGGGTGCGCGGCGCGCGGCGGTGCGGGGGCCGGCGCGGACCCCGCGCGGGCATCCCGCTCGGGGACGGGCACGGCCTCCGGGTAGGCGGACCACGCGACCGGCACCGGCTCGGGGCGGGCCGGGCGCGGCCGGGCGGCGGACTCCGGCCCGGGGTACACCGGCGGTGCGGGGTGCCCCGCCGCGGGCCGGACGGCGGGGTCGGCCCCCGCTTCCGGCCGGGCGGGAGCGGCCGTCACCGGCTCCGGTACGGGAACCCGCCCGGCTCCGGCGGCCACCGCGTACGCCACGGCCTCCCGGGCGGGGTGGGCGGCGTCGGCCCCCCGGGTGACGCGGACCGGCTCGGCCCGCATGTCCGGGGCGGCCCGGTCGGCCCGGAGCTCCCGGACGGCCACGGGGTCCGGGGCGGCGAACCCGGGCGCGGCCTCCCGGGCGGGGGCGTGGGCGGGACCGGCGGGCGGGGCCGGGCGGGCGGCTGCGGGCCGGGTGGGGTGCGTCGCGGGGTGGAAGGTGCCCGTCGTGGTCGTGGTGCGCGTGGGGTACATCGTTGCCTCCGTCATGCGAACAGCCGGCGCCAGGTTTCCGGGCCCGGGTAACCGTCGGCCGAGGCCCCGCGCCAGCCCTGCGCGCGCTGGAAAGCCTCGACGTTGCGGCGGTCGGCCTCGCTCCAGCGGGCCCCGGGACCGGAGGTGTAGTACGTGCCGAAGCCCTTCATCACGAGCCGCCGCCCCAGGGCGAGGACCGCCGGGTGGGTCTGCCCCGGCCGGAAGACCCCGGGCCCCGGGTAGGCGGGCACCCCGGCGGGACCCGGATGGCCGGTCCTGGTGGGCGGGATGTCCTTGCCCTGGCGCTGCACCAGGAGCCGCCACGTGTGCTCGCCCGGGATGCCGTCGGCGTCGGCGCCGGTCCAGCCCTGCGCCTGCTGGAAGGCCTGGGTGGCCAGCCGGTCGGCGTCGGTCCACTTGCTGCTCGCGCCCTTGGGGTAGAACCGCAGGCCACCGCGCCCGATCAGCATCCTGGCCAGTTCGGCCACGTACTGGTTGTCGGCCCCGGGCCCGAGCTTCGCGGCGCCCGGGAAGGCCGAGCCGGCCGGCGGTTTCGGGGGCGCCGGGTCGTCCGGGACGATCCCGCCCGTCACGCCGTTGTAGCGGTAGGGGAGGTACTTCTCGGAGTTGGTCCAGTACCCGTACGGCGTCGCCTGCTTGCGCGTCGTCGGCTTGGTCTGCTCGTAGGCGACGTAGTGCGTGTGCGTCGCGTCGACCCAGCCGCCGAAGAGGACCACGTGCGAGCCCTTGTTGGGATCCGCCGGGTTGTGGAAGAGCAGCATGTCCCCCGGCAGCAGTTCGTCCTTCTTGATCCTGGTGGCGAAGGTGTCGAGGCTTCCGGTCCACTCGTTCGTACCGAGGTTCCACGCCATCGAGACGTAGCCCGAGCAGTCCTGCCGGTAGCCGTCCGTCCAGTACTCGGACATGCTGTAGGGGACCTTCGCGTCCAGCCACAGCTTCGCCCGGTTGATGATCGTCGTGCGGTCGATGCGCCGCGCGAGCGCCGGCGCGCCCGGCTGGCCCGGGCGTCCGGCCGCGGGCTTGCCGTGCAGCGGGGCCCGGCCGCCCTGCGGGGTGCCCGGCGGGTCCAGGGCCACCGGGCCGGGACCGGGCAGCGGCCGGGCGGCGGCCAGCGCGGCCGACCCGCCGCCGCCGAGGACCACTCCGGCGGCGGTGGCCAGGACCAGCGCCCTGCGGGCCCGGCGCACGGCGGGGTGTCCGCCGTCGCGCAGCCCTATGGCCCGCCCGCGCGCGAGGGTGCGGCGCCGCTGCGCGCACCCCAGGCACACGCAGTCGCCCGCGGGCTCGTACTCCTCGAAGGCCGGCATCGGCATCGGTGTCGGCATCGGCACATGCACCGGAGGCTGCATCGTCATGCGGTCCGTCCACTCCCCTGCTCGTCCACTGGGCAGCCGCACACGTATCTGTCGGGGCATCAGATACGGCTCGGCCCAGACATATCGTGCACGACAAACCCACCAAACATGGGTTAATCGGACAACGCGGGCGCGGCTGGTCATGAGTACCCCCGGAGGTGGGGTAGAGTTTTGCCTGTCACCAAGCGCCGCTAGCTCAGTTGGTTAGAGCAGCTGACTCTTAATCAGCGGGTCCGGGGTTCGAGTCCCTGGCGGCGCACAGACGAGAAGAAGTCCCCCGAGGCGAAAGCCTCGGGGGACTTCTTCGTCGTACCGGTTGGCCCGCCGTACGGACTACGCCGGCAGGGTCGGTTTCGTCCCGGCGCCGGTCAGGTAGGCCGAGACCACCACGTTCGCCGAGTACTGGTGGGCCGCCTTGTCGTAGCTGCCGCCGCAGGTGACCAGCCGCAGTTCGGCGCGGCCCTTGACCCGCGGCCCGTACGCCTTGTGCGGATCGAAGCCCGCGCGCTCGTAGACCCGTACGTCCTCCACCGTGAACTCCGCGACCGTCCCGTCCGCCCGGGCCACGCGGATCTTCTCCCCCGGCCCCAGCGTGCTCAGGCCGAAGAACACCGCGGGCTTGGACTTGGTGTCCACGTGGCCCACCATCAGCGCGGTCCCGGCCGCCCCGGGCGCGGGGCCCGCGCCCCACCACCCCACGGTGCCCGGCAGCTCGTACGGCGGCGGCTCGATCGCCCCGTCGCCGTCCAGGCCCCGCGCGATCACCGGGGCCTGCACGCCCATCGCCGGTACGTCGATCCGCGCGGGCATCGCCGCCGAGAGCGGGGCGCGCGGGGCCGGGAGCCCGGGGCCCACCGGTCCGCCCGCCCCGCCGGCGGGGGACGCGGACGGGACCCCGGTGATCTCCTTGCCCCACACCCACAGCAGGAGCACCAGCACCGACCAGGCGGCGAAGGTCAGCAGCCGGCCGCCGGCGGAGGCCTTGGCCTCGCTCATCCGCCGTTGCGGCGGCGGCGCAGGGTCAGGGCCCGGCCCGCCACCGCCAGGCTCGCGGCCGCCGCCAGCACGGCACCGATCACGGTCTGGGAGAGGCCGGGGCCGTCCCCGCCGTGGCTCTTCTTGGTGGCCGCGGCGAGCTGCGTGCTCTCGGCGACCTGGGCGGCCATGCCGCCGCCGCCCGCGTGCACCGGCCAGACCGGCGAGTGGTGCGGATCGGGGCGGTGGTCGCGCTCGCGGACCTCGATGGAGCCGCGCAGGCCCTCGTCCCGGCCGCCGTCGCACTTGACCTTGACCTCGTGCCAGCCGGGACGGGCGTGCGGGCTGATCATCGTCTCGCCGTACAGACTGCGGTCCCCGTGGCCCGACCTCAGGTGCGCCTCGGAGGCGAAGACCGGGGAGATCGCGATCGCGCGGTCGGCGTCACAGCCACGGACCCGGATCTTGATCTGGGCCCCCGGTTCGGCCGGGTTCGGGTCCGCCGAGACGCTGCCGCGGTCCCACTCGTTCGCGAGCGCGGCAGGGGCGGTCACGGCGGTGGCTGCCGTCAGGGCGACGGCCACCCCCGCGACACGGAGTGCGATCAATGAACTGCGCATGGTGAACCTCCTCTCCTGGGAGATTCACGCGCGACGCGCCGCTCCGCATCCGGAGCGGCGCTCTCTTGGCCCGTATGTGTCAGCCGTTCGCACCAATGGCCCGCCGGAGCGGGACTAGATCAGGTCGACCAGATCGGCGATCGAGTCCACCGTCCTGGTCGGCCGGTACGGGAACTTCTCGGTGTCCCGGGCCGAGGTCAGACCGGTCAGCACCAGGAAGGTCTGCATGCCCGCCTCCAGGCCGGCCAGGACGTCGGTGTCCATCCGGTCGCCGATCATCGCGCTGCTCTCGGAGTGCGCGCCGATGGCGTTGAGGCCCGTACGCATCATCAGCGGGTTGGGCTTGCCCGCGAAGTACGGCTGCTTGCCGGTCGCCTTGGTGATCAGCGCGGCGACCGCGCCCGTGGCGGGGAGCGGGCCCTCGGTGGAGGGGCCGGTCTCGTCCGGGTTGGTGCAGATGAAGCGGGCACCGGCGTTGATCAGCCGGACGGCCTTGGTCATGGCCTCGAAGCTGTAGGTGCGGGTCTCGCCGAGGACGACGTAATCGGGCTGGTGGTCCGTGAGGATGTAGCCGATGTCGTGGAGGGCCGTGGTCAGGCCCGCCTCGCCGATGACGTAGGCGGTGCCGCCCGGGCGCTGGTCGTCGAGGAACTTGGCGGTGGCCAGGGCCGAGGTCCAGATGTTCTCCACGGGCACGTCCAGGCCCATGCGGCTGAGCCGGGCCTGGAGGTCGCGCGGGGTGTAGATGGAGTTGTTGGTCAGCACCAGGAAGGGCTTGCCGGATTCGCGCAGCCGCTTGATGAAGGCATCCGCTCCGGGGATCGGGGTGCCCTCGTGGATGAGGACCCCGTCCATGTCGGTGAGCCAGGATTCGATCGGCTTGCGCTCTGCCACGGGACTGTTCTCCGCTCTGCGGGAGGCCTCTGACCTCGGAGGCCTCTGGTCTGTACCACCCTAGCGGGCGGGGGCCGTGGACGCGGCGGGCGTCCACGGCCCGGACGGGAGGCCTGGTGGGAGGCATGGCGGGAGGCCTGGCGGGAGGCCTGCGGGTCAGCCCAGGGTGACGTTGTCGACGGTCCAGTACCAGTTGTTGGTGCCGCTGTAGCGGAACCGGACCTGTACGTCGGTGGCGCCCGCCGGGACCTGGAGGGTGAGGGACTCGGCCTTGGCGACGGCGTCGGCGGTGTAGTTCTTCACGACGGTGGCGGCGCCGCCGTCGTAGGAGACGAGGACCTGCGCGGTCTGGCCCGCCTCGTGGCGGTAGTGCGTCTGGAAGGCGAGGGTGCGCGTGGTGCCGCCGGTCACGGACCACTTGGGCGTGACGAGGGTGGAGTCGAAGGTCCCGGTGTGGCTCTTGTCGTCCCACTCGTCGGAGTCGGCGACGGCGAAGACGTCACGGGAGCGGACGTTCAGCTCCCGCCACTGGTCGCGCTGCGACTGGCTCCAGAACTCGTCGGTGGCGAAGGCCCAGCCGGCCCACTCGGTGACGCCGCCGGTCCCCATCTTGGAGTTGTCCACGGCCCAGCCGGCGGGCGGGGTGTGCGTGAACCCCTTGGTGGCGGCCGGAATCCCGGTCTCGTCCACGCGGGACTGGAGGGCGGGGCGCAGGGTGTCGAAGGCGTCGTCGTCGGGAGCGTTCAGCGCGGTGCCGTCGGTCCCGGCGGTGCTGACGCCGACCTGGGCGAGCGCGGTGGCCGCCACGTCGACGAGCTTGACGTCGCTGCGGACCGAACCGGCCGGGATGCCCGCGCCCTTGGCGATGACGAAGGTGCCGCGCTCCTGGAGGGTGGAGCCGCCGTGGCCGCCGGCGTCGGTGTGGCCGTGGTCGGTGGTGACCAGGACCTTCCAGTTCTCCTGGGCGTAGGTCGGACGGTTCTGGACGGCGGTGAGGAGCTTGCCGACCAGGGCGTCCACGCGGCCGATGGCGCTCAGGTACTCCTGGCTGGCCGCGCCGGAGCTGTGGCCGGCGTGGTCGATCTCGCCGAGGTAGACGAAGGCGGCGTCCGGGTTCTGGTTCTGCAGCTCGGCGGCCGCGGCGGCGGCGATCTTCGGGTCCTCGCTGCCGTAGCCGTCGCGGTCGCCCTTGAGGCTGAGGCGCTTGTCGACCTTCGGCGAGAAGACCGGGCCGTTCTGGTCGGTGGAGGTGAGGGGTTCCCAGTCGGCCGCGGCGTAGGTGTTGAGCGCCGGCTTGGCGTTCTCGATGCGGGTCAGGAAGTCGGGGTAGGTGCCGTAGTTCTTGCCGGTGAAGGAGTTGTCCTTCACCCCGTGCTTGTCGGGCCAGACGCCGGTGGCGATCGTGGACCAGCCCGGGCCGGAGGAGGTGGCGGCCATGGGGCTCGCGTAGAGGGTGCTGCGGGCGGTGAGGCCCTGGGCCATCAGGCCGTTCAGGTACGGGGCGTTGGCGGCCTTGATCCGGTCGAGGACCGCGCCGTCGATCCCGATGACCAGGACCTTGTCGGTGGTGCCGGCGGCGGCCGCGGGGGTGCCGGCGGCGGCCTTCGCGGCGGCCGCCTCGGCCGCCGCCCGGGGGGTGGCGGGAGGCTGGGGGGCGGCCAGGGCGGTGGGGACGCAGAGGGCGGTGGCGAGCAGGGCGGTGGCGGTTGCGGCCACGGCGAGGGTCCGTCCGGACAGGACAGGGGACACGTACTCCTCCAGGAGCAAGTGAGCCGGCAGGGGGCGGCGGTGCGCGTGCGGAGGGTCCGGACCGAGGGGCCGCGCGCGGGCCGCGCGGGCTCCTTCGGTCCAGACCCGTTATGCACTCGTCACTCTTCCGGTCGTGGGTGACCGGAAGGTGTCGGCTCAGCTGCCGGTCGCCGACTTCCACGCGTCGACGTAGCCGGTGAGGTTCTTGTCGATGTCGGCCCAGTCCGGCTCGAAGACCTCCACGCCGCCCATGATCTTGGTGAGTTCGACGGCGTTGGCGTCGGTCGGCTTGACGTCCGTACGGGCCGGGAAGCCGCCGCCGATCTCGCTGACCTGCTTCTGGGCCTCCTCGGAGAGCAGGTAGTCGAGGAGCTTCTTGCCGTTCTCGGTGTGCGGGGCCTTGGCCACCAGGCCGGCCGCGTAGGGGAGCGCGAAGGTGGTGGGCTTGCCGCCGTCCTTCGCGGGGAACCAGATGCCCAGGTTCGGCATGGACTTGGCCTGCGCGAAGTTCATCTGGACGTCGCCGTTGGCGACGAGCAGCTCGCCCTTGTCGGTCTTGGGCGCGAGCTTGCTGGTGGAGGAGGACGGGCCGACGTTGTTGGCCTGGAGCTTCTTCAGGTACTCCATCGCCGGCTCCTTGCCGCCGAAGTCGTGCATGGCCTTGATGAGCACGGCCGTGCCGTCGCCCGCGACGCCGGGGGTGGAGTACTGGAGCTTGCCCTTGTACTTGGCGTCCAGCAGCTCCTCCCAGGTCTTGGGGGCCTCGGTGAGCTCCTTCTTGTTGTGGACGAAGCCGAAGTAGTTGTTGACGACGGAGGTCCACTTGCCGTCCGCGGCCTTGTCGCCGCCGTTGACCTTGTCCGATCCCTGCGGCTCGTACGCCTGGAGCAGTCCCTTGCCGTCGGCCTGCTGGATGAAGGGGGGCAGCGTGACCAGTACGTCGGCCTGCGTGTTCGTCTTCTCGCGGACGGCGCGCTGCACCATCTCGCCCGAGCCGCCCTCGACGTACTTGACCTCGATGCCGGTCTTCTTGGTGAAGTCGGCGAAGACCTTGTCGTACCAGCCGTCGCCCTTGTCGCTCTTGAGGCCGTCGGCGCTGTAGACGGTGACGGTCTTCTCGCCGCCGCCGGAGCCGGCGGAGGAGGCGGACTCGCCGCCGCAGGCGGTGAGGGAGACGGCGAGGGCGAGGCTGCCGGTGACGGCGGCGGTGGCGCGGAGCAGGAGCTTGCTGGGCATGGAACTTCCTTACGGGGAAAGGGAGTCAGCGGTAGGTGGCTCTGGTGCGGATGCGGGAGACGGCCAGGAGGACCAGGAGGGTGGTGGCCATCAGGACCACGGCGACGGCGGAGCCGCTGAAGAGCGAACCGCGGTCGGTGGCGGTGAAGATCCGGACCGGGAGGGGCATCCAGTCCGGCGGGTAGAGCATCATCGTGGCGCTCAGCTCGCCCATGGACAGGGCGAAGCAGAGCCCGGCAGCCGCCGTGAGGGACGGCAGCAGGAGCGGGAGCCTGACCCGCCACAGCACGTACGCGGGACGGGCCCCCAGGGAGGCCGCCGCCTGTTCGTACGCGGGGTCGAGACGGATGATGGCGGCCGAAACCGACTGGTAGGCGAACGCCGTGACAAGAACGGTGTGCGCCAGGATCACGATTGAGCTCGTGCCGTTGAGCAGCAGCGGGGGCTTGCTGAACGCGACCAGCACGGCGAGGCCGACGACCACGGACGGCACGGCGACCGGGAGCACGAACAGGGCGTCCAGCGCGCGCTTCCCGCGCTTCTTCAGCCCGGCGGCGGCCAGTGCCGCCCAGCTGCCGACGGTGAGCGCGAGCAGGCTGGCGACCACGGCCGTGACCAGCGAGGTGGTCAGCGCCTGGAGGGATTCGCCGCGCACGGCGGAGGCGTAGTTCCCGGTGGTCGGGCCGGAGGGGAAGGCTCCGGACCAGTGGGTCGAGAACGAGGCGGCCACCACGACGAGCAGCGGCAGGGCGAAGAGGGGGAGGAAGAGCAGTCCGAACAGGCTCCAGGCGGCCCACCGGCCGGTCTTGCTATGCACCAGCACGCTTGCCCACCACCCGGTAGAGGCCGAACAGGCCGACGGATATCGCGATGTTGACGACGGCGACCACGCAGGCGGCCGCGTAGTCGGATTCGAGGATCGCCTTCCCGTAGATGAGCATCGGGAGGGTCGTGACGTCCTTGGCCCCGGTGAACAGGACGATCCCGAACTCGTTGAGGCACATGACGAGGACGAGGCTGCCGCCCGCGGCGAGGGCGGGCAGGGACTCGGGGAGGATCACCTGCCGGACGATCCGGGCGGGGCGGGCGCCGAGTCCGGCGGCGACCTCCAGCTGCGCGGTGTCCAGCTGGGAGAAGGCGGCGAGCAGCGGGCGCATCACGAAGGGGGTGAAGTACGTGATCTCCGCGAGCAGGACGCCCCAGGGGGTGGCGAGGAAGCGGAAGGGCCCTTCGGTGACGCCGAAGGCGTCGGTCCAGGCGCCGTTGGCCATGCCCACCGTTCCGTAGATGAACAGGAGGGCGAGGGTGATGAGGAAGGAGGGGAAGGAGAGGAAGACGTCGATGAACCGGGCGACCGCCTTGGATCCGGGGAAGGGCACGAAGGCGATGATCAGCGCGAGGGTGAAGCCGAGCAGCAGGCAGCCGACGGTGGCGCCGACGGCCAGCCAGACGGTGGTGCCGAGCGCTTCGCGGAATCCGTGGGAGGCGAAGACGGAGGCGTACGCGTCGAAGGCGCCACCGCCGTTCTCGGGGCTGAAGGACTGCCGGACGACCAGCGCGAGGGGGTAGAGGAAGACCAGCGCGAGCACGGCCACCGGGGGCAGGGCCCATACGGAGCGCGGCAGCGAGCGGGGCCCGCGCGGCCCGGCCGGGTGGCGACGGGGCGCGGGGACGGGGCCGGGGTCCGCAGGGGCCTTCGGGGCGGGGACGGTGGCCCGGCCCGCGGCTTGAGCGGGGACCGGCGCGGGCCGGGGGGCCGTGCGCCGGGGGGCCGTGCGCCGGGGGGCGTCAGCCATCCGACACCCCCGCCGCCAGCAGCACCGCGTCGCGCGGCTCGAAGTGCAGGGTCACCTCGTCGCCCAGGGCCGGCGTCTCGCGCAGCTCGGGCAGGTCCGCCTTGACGCGGTGGCCGTCCACGTCGACGTAGAGCCGGTGCGTCGATCCCCGCCACTGCACCTCGGTGATCCTGCCGCGCAGGGCGTTCGGCCCCTCGCCGAGCCCGAGCAGGTGCGGACGTACGCACAGGGTGGCGGTGGAGCCCGGCGCCGCCCGGCCGGGGTCCAGGGCGAGCGGGCGGCCCGCGAAGACGGCGCCGCCGTCGGCCACGGTGACCGGCAGCAGGTTGGCGTTGCCGACGAAGGAGGCCGTGAACTCGGTGCGCGGCGTCCGGTAGAGCTGCTGCGGAGTGCCGCAGTCCTGGAGGCGGGCCCGGTCCATGACGGCGATCCGGTCGGCCAGGGTGAGCGCCTCGACCTGGTCGTGGGTGACGTACAGGATGGAGACCTCGGGCAGTTCCCGGTGCAGCCTGGCCAGTTCGGCCAGCATTCCGGAGCGCAGCTGCGCGTCGAGCGCCGAGAGGGGCTCGTCGAGCAGCAGGACCCCGGGCCGGATGGCGAGCGCGCGGGCGATGGCCACCCGCTGCTGCTGCCCGCCGGAGAGCTCGCGGGGGTAGCGGCGGGCGTAGGCGGCCATGCCCGTCATCTCCAGGGCTTCGGCGACCCGGGCGGGTATCTCCGCCTTGGGGGTCTTCTGGGCGCGCAGGCCGAAGGCCACGTTGTCCGCCACCCGCATGTGCGGGAAGAGCGCGTACTGCTGGACGACCATGCCGATGCCGCGCTGGTGCGGGGGGAGCGCGGTGACGTCCCGGCCGCCGATCAGCACCCGGCCGGCGACGGGCCGCACGAAGCCGGCGACCGCGCGCAGCGCCGTGGTCTTGCCGGAGCCGGAGGGGCCCAGCAGGGCCATGACCTCGCCGGGTTCGACGGTCAGGTCGAGGGAGTCCAGGACGGTGGTGCCGTGGTAGGCGACCGAGACGGAGTCGAAGCGGATGCCGCTCACGCCGGCTCCGGGGACGATGCCGACGCCGGGGCCTCGGCGAGGAGCCGCGGGAGTCCGGCGATCGAGCCGAGGACGTGGGTCGCGCCGTGCGCGTCCAGCGCGGCGCGGTCGTGGGCGCCGGTCAGGACGCCGGCCACGACGCCCGCTCCGGCGCGGCGGCCGCTGAGCATGTCGTAGGCCGTGTCCCCCGCGACCACCACGTCGCGTACGTCGGCCACCGCGCCGGTGCGCAGGAACGCGGCCAGCACCATGTCCGGGTAGGGGCGGCCGCGGCCGCCCGCGTCGGCGGGGCACAGGGTGAGGTCGGCCAGGTCCCGCCAGCCGAGGGCGTCGAGGATGGCGTCCTGGGTGACGCGGGCGAAGCCGGTGGTCAGCACGACGGTGCGGCCGTCGGCGCGGAGCTCCTCGACGGTCTCGCGGGCGCCGGGGAGCGGGGCGACGAGGCCGCCGTCGACGAGCTCCGCGTAGGCCTGCTCGAAGGCGGAGTTGGCGCTGCGGGCGAGTTCCTCCGTACCGAAGAGGTGGCGGAAGACGGAGATCTTGGACTCGCCCATGGTGTCGCGGACGTACCGCAGCTTCGCCGCGTGGTCGGCGCTGCCCGGCTCGACGCCGAGCTGCTCGGCGGCGCGCTCGAAGGCGCGCTCGACGAGTCCGCCGTCGGCGACGGTCGTACCGGCCATGTCGAGGACGATCAGGTTCCGTGCGGTGGTGCGGTCGGTCATGGTGTTCACCAGCCCAGTTCGTTCGCGGTGGTCTCGGCTATGGCGGGCGAGCAGGTCATGCCCCGGCCGCCGGGCCCGGTCACCAGCCAGACGCCGTCGCTCACCTGCTGGCGGTGGACGACGCGGGTGGTGTCGGTGCACTGCGCGTACACGCCCGCCCAGCGGTGTCTGATCTTCGGCAGCGGGCGGCCCAGGAAGGCCTCGACCACCCCGGTGAGGTGCTCGTAGGGGTCTTCGAGGGTGTCGAACGCGAAGGGGTGTTCGTACTCGTGGGTGTCGCCGATGGTGAGTCCGCCGTCCAGGCGCTGGACCATCAGCAACTGCATCCTGTGCGCGGCGGCGACCGGCGCCTGGGCCTGCCCGGCGTTGAGGGCGTCGAGGGCCGGGGAGGCGTAGGCCGGGTAGTAGCGGAAGCTGTCGGCGTCCGCGACGGAGGTGGTGAGCGGTTCGCCGAGCGGGGCGGTCTGCATCATCTGGAGCCGGACGCGGCGCACGGGCAGCGCGGGGGCGAGTTCGCGGACCAGGCCGGACAGCCAGGCACCGGTGGCCAGGATGACGGCGTCGCCGCGGTGGACGTCGCCGTGGTCGTCGCGGACGGCGCCGGGGCCGGTGACCTCGCGGACCTCGCGTCCGGGGAGGAAGGTGTAGCGGCCGGTGGCCCCGAGGGCCTCGCGGAGGTGGAGCTGGGCGGTGCGCGGCTCGACGGCCGCGTCCCGCTCGCACCACAGGGCGGCCTCGAAGTCGCCGCGCAGGGCCGGGTTGATCTCCCGGGCCTCGGCGGCGGTGACCAGCTTGTAGCCGCGGGCGGGGGCGTCGGGGCGGGCCAGGGCCGCCTCGGCCACCGCGTGTTCGCGGGCGTTGCGGACGGGGGTGAGGGAGCCGATGGCGCGGAAGCCCAGGCCGGGCACCTCCGCGCCGATCCGCTCCCAGAGCTCGCGGGCCCGCAGGGCGGTGTCGAGCTCCTCGCCCCCGGCCCGGCCGCTGACCCAGATCTGGCCGAAATTGCGCAGTGATGCGCCGCGGGCCTCGGCCTCTCGCTCGATCTGGACGACCTCGTGGCCGCGTTGGACTGCTTGCCAGGCGTGCATGGTGCCGACCACGCCGCCTCCGACGACTATGACTCTCACGCCCTCCAAGGTGGTCGCGGACCGTGTCCCGGACGGGGCCGCCCGGCGACGGGCCGGTGAACAGCCCCCGACACTTGGACTAGACCCGTTACCTTCTCGTGATCTCAGGTCGCCCCTTTTCCTGCGGTTCGGGTGAGTTCGTACTCCGCTATTCGGGGCGCAGGCGGGTCGTGAAGCTGAACCGGTCACCACGGTAGAGCGAACGCACCCGCTCCAGCGGCCGCCCGTTCTGGTCCCGGGAGAAGCGGTGGATGAGCAGCATCGGGAGGGCGGGCGGGGTGCCGATCAGCAGGGCCTCGCGGGGCGTGGCGAGCACCGTCTCCAGCTTCTCGTCGGCGTCCCCGAAGGAGATGCCGAGGCTGTCGCGGAGGTATCCGTAGAAGGAGGAGTCCGGCTGGAAATCGACGTCGAGGCGGGGCGCGCGGGAGACCCGTACGTACGTGCTCTCCAGCCCGACGCGCTCGTCGTCGGCGAGCAGCACGCGCTCCAGGTGCCAGACCGGCTCGCCCGCCTCGGCGCCGATGCCGCGGGCGAGTTCGGGCGGGCAGGGGAAGCTCTCCAGGCCGATCAGGCTGCGGCCCGGGCGGCGGCCCTGGCGGCGCACGCCCTCGGTGTAGCTGGCCAGGGAGAGCGGCTGTTCCAGCTTGGGGCCCGCGACGACGGTCCCGCGCCCGGAGCGGCGCAGCCTGCCCTCCAGCAGCAGCTCCCGCAGCGCTTGGCGGACGGTCTCGCGGGACACCTCGTACCGCTCGGCGAGATCGCGCTCGGTGGGCAGGGTCCCGCCTTCGCCGAGCTCGTCGAGGAGGTCGGCGACCTGCGCCTTGACGGCGTAGTACTTGGGGATGCGGCCGTGCTCGGGGATCCCGGAGCGGACGGGCGAGCCGGGGCGGTGTCGCGGGTGCTGGGTCTGTTCTTCCACGGTCGGACTGTACGTGGGGCAGGTGTACGGAGACCGCGGGCGCGGATCGGGCGCGGGCGCGCGGGCCTGCGGCGGGGGCGGGGGCGCCGTCAGCGGGTGCGCAGGCGGCGGGCGGCGATCAGCAGGCCGGCCCCGGAGGCGAGGGCGGCCACGGCGCCCGCCCCGTAGATCCACTCTCGGGGACCGGTGTGCGCGAGGGAACCCGCCTTGGAGACCCCGCCGTCGCCCTCGCCCTCGTGCTCGTGCTGCGGGCCTTCCACCGAGAAGCGGTACGCGCCGGCCTCGCCGACCCAGTCGCCGTCCTCGCCCTGCTCGCCCTTGCGCTGCACGAGGGCGGCGTCGGCGAGGACCTCGCCGTGCGGGGCGTCGGGGGCGAAGGCCAGCCGCACCTTGACGGTGGCGGTGCCGCCCGCGGGGACGGAGAAACCGGGGAAGGACGCGCCGCCGTCGAACACGGCGATGATCTCGTCGCGGTCGCTGCGCTCCAGGCTCACGGGGTGGGTGCCGCCGGGCGCGTCGAACTCCATCCGCAGGTGCGCGGGGCGCAGGGCCCGGGCGGTGTCGGTGAGCACGATGACGGGGTGGATGGCCGTGCAGGTGGCCGCGGTGCTGTTGGTCAGGTCGAGCAGCCAGCTCTGCGCGTCGGCACCGGCCCGGTAGACCGCCGGGCCGCCGCGGATGCGGGCCCCGATGGGAAAGGCGGTGCTCTTGCCGTCGCCGCAGCTGGCCTTGATGCGGGAGGGCATCGCGGGCGCGGGGTGAGCGGCGGGGCCGCCGCCGGTGCCGATGTCGGCCAGGGCGGTGGGGGCGGCGGCGCCGGTGGCGAGGAGGGCGGCGGCGAGGGCCAGGGCCGTGCGCAGGGGCGGTCGGTGTCGCAGTCGCAGTCGCTGTCCCATGGAAGACCTTCGCTGCTCGCCGGACGGATGAGGAAGGAATGATGATCGGACGAGGCGACGATCACCCCGGCCTGCCCGCACCCTCCCACGCGCGCGAACCCGCTTTCCGGGCGCCGCGCCCGGACCCCCCGGTTTACGCCCGATCGGCCCCGGGGGTCAACCCGCCCCGGAGCGGAGCCCCGGACCTGGCCGGGGCCGGGGCCGGGCCTGGAGCTCCGGCCGACCGGACCCCTGACCAGCGGGCACCGGCGCGGCCGGACACGCACCGCCGGGGCTCCGCCCGGCCGGACCACTGGCCGACGGGCACCGGCGCAGCCGGGGGCAAGGCGGACGGGGACTCCGGCCGGCCGGACCACTGGCCGGGGACGGGGGCTCCGGCGCAGCCGGGCACGGCCCCCCAGGGGGCGGACGGGAACGGGGCGGCCGGCGTGAGCGGGGCCACGGACGCTTCGGGGCGCCGCCTTCGGCCCGGGGGCCCGGGCGGAGCCGGGCAGGCGGGTGCCGGGCGCAGCCGGGCACGGGGTGCCGGGCGCAGCCGGGCGCGCGTGGGGGCCGGTCAGCGCCCGGCCAGGGCTTGCGCGTGGCCGAAGAGCGGGGCCAGCGCCAGTTCGGCGGCGCCCTGCGCCACCCCCGCCGGGGCCCGCGCCACCGACGGCGGTTCCCCCGTCAGCGCCCGGGCCGCCAGCACCGCCCGTACCCCGGCCACGAACACCTCCGGGTCGCCGTCCACCACCCGGCCCCCCAGCAGCACCCGGTCCACGTCGAGCAGCGCGACCAGGTTCGCGGCCCCCTCCCCCAGCAGCCGCGCGGCCCCCGCGAGGTCACCCCGGGCCACCGCCTCCAGGCAGAGCACCTCCAGGCAGCCCCGCCCCCCGCAGCGGCACGGCGGTCCGTCCAGCCGGAGCACCTGGTGTCCGAACTCCCCCGCCGCCGAGCGCGTCCCCCGGTAGACGGCGCCGTCCAGCCGCAGTCCCGCCCCGAGCCCGGTCCCGACGTGCAGGTACACGCACGAACCGGCCCCGCCGGGCCCCCCGGCCGCCGCGACCCCGGCGTTGGTGTCCTTGTCCAGCACCACCGGCAGCCCCAGCCGCCCCTCCAGTACCTCCCGCAACGGGAACCCCGCCCACTCCGGGAACCCCGTCACCCGTCCCAGTACCCCGGCGCGCCAGTCGAGCGGCCCCGGCGCGGCCACCCCGACGCCGAGCGGCGGTGCGGCCGGCCCGCGCGGGCGGACCCGTACGACCGCCGCGAGCACCGCCTCCACCACCGGGTCCGGGCCCGCCCCGAAGTCCAGCGGGCCGCGCCACGCCTCGACGACGCCGCCCGCGAGGTCGACCCGTACCGCCGTCAGCTCGTCGCGGTCCAGGTGCACCCCGACCGCGTGCCCGGCCTCCGGGACCAGCCGCAGCAGCGTGCGCGGCTTGCCGCCGGTGGACGCGCCGCGCCCGGCCTCGGCCACCAGTCCCTCCGCCGCGAGCCGGGCGATGATCTTGCTGACGGCCTGCGGGGTGAGCCCCGTGCGGTCCGCGAGCTCGGCGCGGCCCAGGCCCGGCGCTCCGGCCGAGCGCAGCAGGTCCAGCAGCAGTGCCTCGTTGTATCCGCGCAGGGCCGGCAGGTTCGCCCCGCCACGACCGCCCCCGGCGCCCTTTCCCCTGTTCACCCGCCCATTGTCCACCCTCCTTGCACTTGCGCAACGCTGTTGCCAAAGTGGAGCCATGAACACCGCCCCTTCATCCGGCTCCCCCGCCTCCCCCGCCTCCGGCGCCTCCCCGCTGCGCGTCGCGCTCATCGGCTACGGGCTCGCCGGCTCCGTCTTCCACGCCCCGCTCGTCACCGCGACCGAGGGCCTCGTCCTCGACACGGTCGTCACCTCCGACCCCGGCCGCCGGGACCAGGCCCGCGAGGCGTACCCCGGCGTCCGCTTCGCCGCCTCCCCCGACGAGCTGTGGGAGCGCGCGGCCGGCGGCGGGGACGCCCCCGGCCTCGTCGTCATCGCCTCGCCCAACAAGACCCACGTCCCGCTCGCCACCGCCGCGCTCACCGCCGGCATCCCGGTCGTCGTGGACAAGCCCCTCGCCGCGACCGCTGCCGAGGCCCGCGAACTCGCCGCCCTCGCGGCCCGGACCGGCACCTTCCTGTCCGTCTTCCAGAACCGCCGCTGGGACAACGACTTCCTGACCCTGCGCCGCCTCCTCGCCGACGGCGAGCTCGGCGACGTCCTGCGCTTCGAGTCCCGCTTCGAGCGCTGGCGCCCGCAGCTCAAGGGCGGCTGGCGCGAGTCCGGCGCCCCGGAGGAGATCGGCGGCCTGCTGTACGACCTCGGCAGCCACGTCGTGGACCAGGCCCTGGTGCTCTTCGGCCCGGCGGTACGGGTCTACGCCGAGGCCGACGTGCGCCGCCCCGGCGCCGAGACCGACGACGACACGTTCATCGCGATCACCCACGCCGGCGGAGTCCGCTCGCACCTCTACGTCAGCGCGACCACCGCCCAGCTCGGCCCCCGCTTCCGCGTCCTCGGCTCGCGGGCCGGCTACGTCAAGTACGGACTCGACCCCCAGGAGGCCGCCCTGCGCGAGGGACTGCGCCCGGACCGGGCCGACGGCGCGCTGTGGGGCGAGGAGCCGCCGCACCTGTGGGGGCGGCTGGGCTCCGGCGAGTCCCCGCTGACCGGCGGCGGGATCCCGGTGCCGACGGAGCACGGCGACTACCCCGCGTACTACGCGGCCGTCGCACAGGCCCTGCGCACGGGCGGACCGGCCCCGGTGAGCGCGCGGGAGGCCGCCGACTGCCTGGCGGTGCTCGAAGCTGCGCGCCGCTCCTCCCGCGACGGGGTGGCGGTGGACCTCGCCTGAGTCGGCCGGGCCCGGCCGGGCCGGGCCGCCGGGGGGGCGTACGGGGGACGTACGGGGGGCGCGGGCATGCGGAAGGGGGGGGGGGGGGGGGGGTTGTAGGGTGTGGTGGCGGCCGGGGGCGGTCACCCCCCCCCCCCCCAAAAATAAAAAAGATGTAAACAAAAC